>NZ_CP169555.1:1247736-1559670 GCF_041951745.1 Aeromicrobium sp. CTD01-1L150 | reverse complement strand
GCACGGTCCAGGAAGTCGGCGCCGTGCACGCGGCTGCCCGGCAGGGCGGCGTACAGGTCGCCCACGCGCAGGTCTGCGGTGCTCAGGGCGATGCCGCTGACCCGCGCGGTGACGTCGGGGGCAAGGTCCACGCCGACGTGCCCGGCGATCTCGACGAGGTCGCGCGTCCTGGGCTCGCGGGGCCGGACCCGCATCTCCTGGCTGCTCATCGGCCCCAACCTACCCACCCGCGTCGCGAGTCACCCCGGCACACGTCGCGAGTCACTCCGGCACACGCCGCGAGTCACCACGGCACACGTCACGAGTCACCCCGGGACGGGGCCGGCGACTCAGTGACTCCCGGGCGGTACCGGAGTGACTCGCCGCCGGTGACCCAGTGACTCGCGACGGTTACCAGTCCTGGGCGACCTTGGGCGGCTTCGAGCCTGTGGGCGGGACGCCGAAACGCTCCAGCGCCATCGACATGATGTCGTGGAAGACAGGAGCCGCGGTCGAGCCGCCTCCGGCGTTGCGGTGCGGCTTGTCCAGCACGACATAGGTGACGAACCGAGGCTTGTCGGCGGGGGCGTAGCCGATGAAGGAGACCGTGTTCTGCCCGCGGACGTACTTGCCGGTGTCCGGGTTGACGCGCCATGCGGTACCAGTCTTGCCCGCCACCCGGTAGCCCGGGATCTGCGCGGCGGGAGCGGTGCCGTCGTCTGCCGTGACGGCCTCCATCATGCGGGTCACCTGGGAGGCGGCCTCCTTGGAGACGACCCGCCGGGTCTTGGTCTCCTTGGCCGCGGTCTTCTCGCCGTCCGGACCGACGAACCCCTCGACGACGGAGGGCTCGACCATGACGCCGCCGTTGGCGATCGCACCGATGGCGCGGATCATCTGCATCGCGGTGACCGAGACGCCCTGTCCGAAGGAGATCGTGGCGTGGTTGGCACGTGACCAGCCCGAGGGATCCGGGAGGATGCCCTGCGACTCACCGGGCAGCTCGACCCCGCTCTTGGTGCCGAAGCCGAACTTCGCCAGGTAGTCGTGCATCGTGTCGTCGTCCATCTGCTGCGCAGCGATGATCGTGCCGAGGTTGGACGACTGCGCGATGACGCCGGCGGCCGTGAGGTTGATACGGCCGTGGTCCCAGTGGTCTGCGATGCGGAACTTGTCGATGACCAGGTGGCTCGGCACCGAGATCTGGGTGTCGGGGGTGATCTCTCCCTGGTCGGCCAGGGCCGCCATCGTGATGGGCTTCATGACCGACCCCGGCTCGTAGACGGTCTGCACGTAGCGGGAGACGGTGTTGTGGTCCTCCATGGACTCCTTGGAGTCCGGATCGAACGTCGGCGCCTGGGACAGCTGGACGACCTGTCCGGTGCGCACGTCCATCGTGAGGGCGAGGCCCCAGTCGGACCCGGAGGACCTGACCGCGTCGGCGAGTCGCTGGTCGGAGTACCACTGCAGGTCGCGGTCGATCGTCGTCTCGACGTCGCTGCCGGGAACCATCTCCTGGACCGTGCTGTCGGCCATCGGGATGCGCTGCCCGCTCGGGGAGACCTCGTAGGTCGCCGAGCCGTCCGTGCCGGTCAGGAAGGAGTCGTACTGGCTCTCCAGCCCTTGGACGCCCTTCTCCTCACCGTCGGTGTAGCCGAGCAGGTTCGCGGCCAGCCGGCCACCGGGGTAGCTACGCAGGGCGACCTTCTCGGTGAAGATGCCGGTGAGGTCGGCGTCGCGCACCGCCTTGGTGGCGCGCTGGGCGTCCTCGGCCGGGACGTCGCGCACCAGGACCAGATAGCGTGAGTTCGGCTTGCGCAGGTCGTCGATCGTCTCGAAGTAGTCCAGCTGGTCCTCACCGAGCTCGTCGATGAGGATCTTGGCGATCTTCGGTGCGTGGGCCGAGGTCATGCTGGGGTCGGCCGTGATCGTCATCCCGTCGACGCTCGCGGCGAGTGCCTCACCACTGCGGTCGAGGATCTGTCCACGCGGGGCCGGGACCACCGACGTCGCCGTCCCCGCCTCGACCGCCATGGCGGCGTAGGCCTGGGCGTCGACACCCTGGATCTGGAACAGCCGGATGCTGAAGATCCCGAAGATGAGGACGAGGAGCGCAAGACCCGCAGCGAGGCGACGGCGCACCAGCGGCTGGGGATACCGCCCTCTCCCCCACGCGCCAGCGCTCGCGGGCGGTGCTCCCCTACGCGAAGCGGAGCGCTTGGGGGAACGCTTCATCGGTCCACCTGCTTCACGTTGGTCCTGGGCTCGGCCGGCGTCGGGTCACCGATCACCTCGCGCTCAGCAGGGTCCAGGAAGACCGGGTTGGCGTTGGGCACCATGCCCAGCTGCATGGCGCGCTCCGCGACGCTCGCAGGGGCCTGCAGACGCTGGACGTCGCTCTGCAGGCCCTGCTGCTGGACCTCCAGCTCCTGCGCCTGCGCATTCAGCCTGGCGATCTCGAAGGCCTGTGCCTGCAGGACGGTGCTGATCAGGATGAGACCCAGCAGTCCCACACCGAGGAAGCTCAGCACGACGACGACGAAGGGGGCTCGCTTGGCCCGGCTGCGCACGGGCGCGACCAGCCGCAGCGGCAGGGCCTTGGCGGCCGATGACGCCGACGAGCTGCGCTGCCGGGGCGCCGCGGTGTGCACGCTCATCCGCTCACACCCTCAGGACCAGCACGGTAGGACCGTGACCGCACGAGGTGCATCCGGTCGTCCCGTTGCTCGCGGGCGGTCATGCCGCCGTCCTCTCGACGGCGCGCAGTCGCACGGAACGGGCGCGGGGGTTGTCCTGCGACTCCTCGCCTCCAGCCTGCTCCGAACCGCGAGTCAGCAGTCGGAAGGCGGGCTCGTGTCCCGCAGGAGCGAAGGGCAGGTCCCGCGGGAGGTCGTTGGTGGTCGCGCGCGCGAATGCGCGCTTGGTGATCCGGTCCTCCAGCGAGTGGTAGGCGAGCACGACGACCCGACCGCCGGCACCGAGCGCCTCAAGGGCCTGCGGGAGGGCCCGGGCATACACCGCGAGCTCGTCGTTGACCTCGATGCGCAGTGCCTGGAAGGTGCGCTTGGCCGGGTGCCCTCCCGTGCGGCGCGCGGGAGCGGGGATGGCCTCGCGCAGCAGGTCGACGAGCCGGGCACTGTTGGTGAACGGCTCGACCTGGCGCTCGGTCACGATGCGTTCGGCGATGCGGCGGGCGAACTTCTCCTCGCCGTACTCACGCAGCACGCGGGCCAGCTCCCGGGAGGAATAGGTGTTGAGCACGTCGGCCGCGCTCGGTCCTCGGGTGGG
Source organism: Aeromicrobium sp. CTD01-1L150 (assembly GCF_041951745.1). Lineage (GTDB taxonomy): Bacteria > Actinomycetota > Actinomycetes > Propionibacteriales > Nocardioidaceae > Aeromicrobium. The sequence goes on along the minus strand of NZ_CP169555.1, from coordinate 1,556,403 downwards.
GTCCATCCGCATGTCCAGCGGAGCGTCCTGCGCGTAGGCGAAGCCCCGCTCGGCGAGGTCGAGCTGCATGGAGGAGACACCGAGGTCGAACAGCACGCCTTGCACTCCCCCGGCCTCGGGCCCGTGTCCGAGGCGCTCGAGGACGTCGGCGAGCTCGTCGTAGACGGCGTGCACGAGCTCGATCCGGTCCTCGTGAGGGGCGAGCCGCTCACCGGCGCGCTTCAGCGCCTCCGAGTCGCGGTCGATGCCGACGACATGCAGGGTCGGGAAGCGTCGCAGGAGTGCCTCGGTGTGCCCGCCGAGGCCAAGTGTCGTGTCGACCACGACAGGGGCGGCGGTGGCTTCCACCGACGGTGCGAGCAGCTCCAGCACCCGGTCCAGGAGGACCGGAACGTGCTGCGCCGCGCTCACAGCAGCCTCATCACGACGGCCACGACCCCTGCCAGGAGGACGGACGCGGTCAGGGAGAAGCCCATGACGAGCAACGAGTCCGCCAGGTCATGGCGGACGCGTCGAGGTGTCACGATGACTGCCTCGTCGTCTCTCATCGGTGCGCTCTCCGTGGTGGGGGAAGGTGGGGAGGTGCCCAGCGACCTCGGGGCCGTGGAACCTGATCCCCGTCCGTGTGGGTCTGACACCGGGGAAGGGATGTCAGAAGCACACAGCCGGAGGTCGGGGCCAACGGACGCGTGACGGTCAGAAGATGCCGGGCATCACCTCATCGGACATGTCGGCGAAGGGCTCTTCCTGCTGGGCCGAGAACTCCGCCCAGCGTGTGGCGTCCCAGATCTCCAGGCGATCCATGGCTCCGACCACCACGACGTCGCGATCGAGGTGCGCCCACTCCCGCAGCACTCCCGGGATGGAGACCCGGCCCTGCTTGTCCGGCACCTCCGAGGAGGCTCCGGAGTAGAGCATGCGGACGAAGTTGCGTGCCTGACGGTTCGTGAAGGGCGTGTTGCGGATGCGGTCGGTGAACTCCTTGAAGGACGCGGTCGTCCAGCCGAAGATGCAGTTCTCCTGACCGCGGGTGAGCACGATCCCGTCCTCCAGGCGCGGGCGGAACTTGGCCGGCAGGAACAACCGGGCCTTGTCGTCGAGGCGCGGCGTGTAGGTGCCGAAGAAGTCATCCACATCGACATTCACCTCGCTCCTCCTGACCTGGCGGACACGACCCTGACCGGTGCTCCACTTCCCCCCACACTACTCCACGTTCCCCCACTGTCAAGCAAGATCATCGTGTCGCGGAGCAGATTCGCGACCCTGCGGTGAGTTGGGACGCCACCTGGCTCCCTGCTGGAACGACAGCAAAAACGGCCACGTCCAGAGGGACGTGGCCGTGCGGGTGGAGCGTCGTGGAGCAAAGGTGGAGCGAGAAGCCCCGAAACCAGAAGAACCGCCTCGATCGAGGCGGTTCTCAGCGGTGGGTGGTGGGTCTAGATCTCGTCGCCGTCCTGACGGCGCTGCCAGCGCTCCTCCATGCGGTCCACGAAGGAGCCGCCGGACTGCTTGGGCCCGGACGAGCCCTTGGCACTCTGCGGGGCCGGGGACTCATCGGTGCCGGTGAGTCCGCCGCGCCAGGCCTGGACGAAGAGGTAGGCCGTGACGAGCATGATCACGAAGCCGACGACGCCGAGCCACGTCTGGGCCAGCAGGGCGCCTGAGAACAGCACGATGAGTCCGACGAAGAAGCCGAGGCCAGAGGCCACCGCCACCTTTCGGTTGCGGGCGGCCTGCTTCGAACCTCGCAGCGTCGAGGCGAAGTCAGGATCCTCGGCCGCGAGCGACTGCTCCAACTGGTGGAGCAGTCGGGCCTCTTCGTCAGACAGCGGCACGGTGGTCTCCTCGGTCAATCGATGTCTGCTCCAAGTCTAGGCGTGCCACGGTCTGCAGACCAGCCGAGATCCCTGAGAAGTCCGATGAGCCACGCACCTCGCGCTCCAGCGCGTAGAGGCGCTCCCTGGCTCCGGGCTCGATGTCGACGACCGCTGACGGCACCAGATCGACGAAGACCCGCAACGCCGCGGACTCCACCGGCTCGAACCCGGCCTCCTGCAACACCGCCTGAAGCTCCTCCGGGACGAAGCGTCGAGGCCCGTCCGCACGCAGGTCCCACGTGGCGGCGCGCCGCGAGTTCATGTGTCGCGCACCGTCGAAGTCTCCCGTCAGGGCACGGGCCAGGACCGCGGCTGAGCGACCGGCGACGACGGCACTCACCCGACCGTGCGGACGCAGCACGGGGCCGACCGCCCGGAGCGCCTCACACGGGTCGTCCACGTGCTCCAGGACGCCGTGGCACAGCACGAGATCCTGCGACCCACCCGCGACGGCAGATGCCAGGTCGTTCGCATCGCCCTGCAGCCCGACGACGGAGTCCGCCGGGATCCCCGCATCCACCGCGCGACGGTGCAGCGAGGCCAAGGCGTCCGGGCTCGGATCGACGACGGTCACCCGGTGTCCCTGCGACGCGAGCCGGACGGAGTCCCCACCCGTGCCGCCACCGAGGTCGAGGACGTCGAGCGGACCCTCACGAGGAACGAGAGCGACGGCGTCGAGCACTGCCTGCCACATGACCTCGCCACGCACCGGACCCATGGCGTCACTGTGCCACAGCAGGCGTGCACGGCGTTGGGCCCCCGCACCGACACGGCCGCCGCGTCCGTCCGGGTCCCGCGTAGTCTGCGCGCATGGCGCGTGTCGTGGTGGTCGGCGGTGGATTCGCCGGCCTGGCGAGCGCCGCCCGCCTGGCCAAGCTGCGCCACGAGGTGGTGCTCCTGGAGTCGGCCGAGGAGCTCGGCGGCCGCCTGCGCAACGTGAGACGCGGGACGGGGGCCTGGCAGATCTGTCCGGACACCATGACGCTGCCGGGCGTCGTGCGAGACCTGTTCCGCAAGTCCGGACGCCCGCTCGACAAGGCTCTCGACCTCGAGACGGTGCCCGGCCGCCGTCACGTCTTCGCCGACCGCAGCAGCCTGGACCTGCCGATGGGGCGCCGCTCGGACCAGCACGACGCGGTCACAGGCCTGCTCGGCGCCGATCCGTGGTCGCCGTGGCTGGACACGATGCCCGAGTCGTGGGACGTGCTGCGCCGACGCACCATCCACACCTTGCCGTCCGGACACGGCACGCTGGATCGCGCCGCGCGCAAGAACCTCGCCGTCCGGCGCTCACTGCGTCGTGCGGCGCGGATGGCCTTCAAGGACCGGCGGCTGCGGGCGATGGTCGTCGACGCCGCACGGCTCGACGGCGACGACGACCGGGTCACCCCGGCATTCACCGCCGTCACGCACTACCTGGAGCGCAACTTCGGGCGCTGGCGGGTCGTCGGCGGCATGCCGGCCCTGGCAGATGCGCTCACCCAACGGCTCGCCGAGCGTCGGGTCACCACTCACCTCGGCGTCCGCGCCCACGGCCTGGAGGTCTCGGCCGACGGCGCCGTCCGGGCGGTCCTCACCGAGGACGAGCGGTACGAGGCCGATGTCGTGGTGTGGGCAGCAGGAACCTGGCCCCGGCCGTTGCCGCCGCCGAAGCTCCTACCCTGCATCCCGGCCACCCGCACGCTGGTGCGGCTCGGCCCCGAGGCGCCGATGCTGCCGCATGACATCGCCACCCACGGCGACCCGCCGATGCGGCTGTGGTCGGACGGGTCGGACTGTTGGACCATCACCCACCACAACGCCGAGGACCCCATCACCGCGCTCGCCCGCGTCGGGATCGACCTGCGCGAGCAGGTGGAGGAGCGGCACGACCTGCGCCCCACCGAGCTCGTGCTGCAGACCCACTGGGGCTGGCAGTGGCGCGGCTGGGCCTCTCAGGTGAACAGGCCGTCCCGGCCCGGCCCGGACGGCCTGTTCATGGTCGGCGCGCATGCCCACCCAGGTCCGGGACTGGAGCTCATCGGCCTGGCAGCCGAGGCAGTGGCCGAGCACCTGGGCCCGGTCCCTCGCCGCTGACGACCCCGCCGGGCCCTGGGCTCCGGCGGGAATCGGACCACGACCACCACCGGCGGGCCACCGCGACCCACCGCGCCTTACCGCTCGATCAGACCCTCCCGGCGGGGGTGCCGGGCCGTGGGCGGCGAACAACACCGCGGGGGTGCCGGGCCGTGGGCGGCGAACAACACCGCTCAGAGCCGGCCCTCCTCGCGCAACGTCTGGAAGATCTCGCGCGTGGCCTTGGACCGGTTCAGGGTGATGAAGTGCAGACCGGGGGCACCGGCCTCCAGCAGGTCACGGCACAGCTGGGTGGCCAGCTCGATGCCCTTGGCACGCACCGCCGCCTTGTCGTCCATGAGCGGCTCGATCTCCTGGAGCACCTCGCGAGGGATCTCCGCGCCGGACAGCTCGGCCATGCGGGCCACCTGGGCATAGTTCAGGATCGGCATGATGCCGGGAATGACGGGGATGTCGCAGTCGCGCGATCGCACCCTCTCCAGCAGCCCGACGTAGTCGGAGGCACGGAAGAACAGCTGGGTGATGGCGTACTGCGCGCCAGCCCTGGCCTTGTCCACCAGGACGTCGGCGTCGGCGTCCAGCCCGTCGGCGTCGGGGTGGCCTTCAGGGAACGCGGCGACTCCCACATGGAAGTCGCCGACCTCGTGCGCGAGCTCCACGAGCTCGATGGCGTGCGTCATGCCCCCGGGGTGCGTCTCCCACGGTGCCCTCGGCCCACCCTCGGGGTCACCGCGCAGGACGAGGACATGGTCGATGCCGGCGCTCGCGTACTGCTTGAGCACGACGGCGATCTCCTCGCGGCTCTGGCCCACCAGTGTGAGGTGACCCACCGCGCGGATGCCGGACTGTTCGGCGATGCGTCCGGTGACCCGGACCGTGCGGTCCTGGCTCGTTCCTCCCGCACCGTAGGTGACCGACACGAACGTCGGGTCCAAGGGCTCCAGGTCGGCGATCGTCTGCCACAGGAGCTCCTCGCCCGCGTCATCCTTGGGCGGGAAGAACTCGAAGGAGTACGTGGGTCGACCCGAGGCCAGTGCCTCGGAGATCGACTGCGGAGAACTGGCCGAAGGGCCGCGCAAGTCAGGCACGGACCAACGGTATCGTCCGTGACGTGACTGCCGCCGAGGATCCCGCCCTGCGAGACGTCGACGCAGCCCTGACCGCTTTCCTGGCCGACCGCCGCCGCGACCTCGAGCCCCTGGGACCGGAGCTCGTACCGTTCCTCGACGCTGCCCAGGAGTTCGTCGCCGGTGGCAAGCGACTGCGCGCACGGTTCTGCCGCAGCGGCTGGCTCGCAGCAGGCGGCGATGCCACCGACCCGGCCATCGACGTGGCGGCGGCCTCGCTGGAGTGGCTCCAGGCGAGCGCGCTGGTGCACGACGACCTCATGGACGGCTCGGACGTGCGCCGGGGGCGGCCGAGCGTCCATCGTGCGTTCGAGGGACGTCACCGTGATGCCGACTGGGTCGGCAGTCCGACCGGGCACGGCAGTGCGGTCGCCGTGCTGCTCGGCGACCTGATGCTCTCCTGGACCGACCAGCAGCTGCGATCCAGCCGGCTCCCCACGGTCGCCCGTGCGCTCGACCTGCTCGACCTGTGTCGTTCCGAGGTCGCCTCGGGCCAGTACCTCGACGTCCTGGCCCAGACCAGGACCGACGTCGGCGTCGACGAGGCGCTGCGGATCGTCCGGTTCAAGTCGGCCAAGTACACGGTGGAGCGCCCGCTGCAGATCGGCGCCGCCCTGGCTGGTGCCGACGACACCTTCATCGACTCCCTCAGCACGGTGGCCCTGCCCCTCGGGGAGGCCTTCCAGCTGCGCGACGACGTCCTGGGCGTGTTCGGTGACCCCGTCGTCACGGGCAAACCGGCCGGCGACGACCTGCGTGAGGGCAAGCGCACCGTCCTGGTCGCACGGACGCTGGAGCTCGGTGACGACGACGAACGCGACCTCGTCCGGCGCCTGCTCGGCACCCCGGAGGGTGTCACCCCGCTGAGCGAGCTGATGGTCCGCACCGGCGCGCTGGCTGCCGTCGAGCGTGACATCACCACCCGCGAGGAGGCGGCGAGGACGGCACTCGAGCAGCTTGATCCCACGGCCCGCGCAGCCATCGAGCCCCTGCTCGCGGCTGTCACGCGTCGCGCCAGCTGACCCAGGCCCCGGGGAGGAAGGGGTGACACGCATCGCAGCGAGATGAAGTCTGAGTGGGCCAGACTCACTAGAATCACCATGCCGCCGGTCCCGGCGGCATGCCCCACCAGACCCGTACCAGCAAGGAGAGGAGGCCGACGTGGCTGTCACCGGCGACGAAGCACTCGTCGGACGACTCCTCGACGGCCGGTACCTGATCGGCGAGCGGATCGCCCGCGGCGGGATGGCCAGCGTCTTCAAGGGGACGGACCAGCGACTTGATCGCGACGTCGCGATCAAGGTCATGCACAACGGCCTCGGCGACGACGGCACCTTCACGCAGCGCTTCGAGCGCGAGGCCAAGGCTGCCGCGAAGCTCAACCATCGCGGCGTCGTCTCCGTCTTCGACCAGGGCCATGACGGTGAGACCACCTACCTCGTCATGGAGTACGTCCCCGGTCACACGTTGCGCACCGTCCTGCGCGAGGAGGCGCCGATGCCGCCTCGCCGCGCACTGGACCTGCTGGCAGACATCCTGGTGGCACTGTCCGTCGCGCACCGCGAGAACCTGATCCACCGGGACGTCAAGCCCGAGAACGTCCTCATCACGCCCGAGGGCGAGGTCAAGGTGGCGGACTTCGGCCTGGCCCGTGCGGTCAGCAGCGCCACGACCGCGACCAGCGGCACCCTCATGGGCACCGTCTCCTACCTGGCCCCTGAGATCGTGGTCAACGAGAGCGCCGATCGCCGGTCGGACGTCTACGCCTGCGGCGCGATGCTCTACGAGATGCTCACCGGCTCCAAGCCGCACACGGGCGACACCCCGATCCACATCGCGTACAAGCACGTCCACCAGGACATCGGGGCCCCCTCGGAGATCGTGCCCGACGTGCCCGCGTACGTCGATGCCCTGGTCGCGCGGGCCACGGCTCGCGACCAGGCCTCCCGTTCCACCGACGCGAGCGTGCTGCTGCAGCAGGTCCGCATGGTGCAGCGGGCGCTCGATGCCGGCCTGGAGGACGACCCCGACCTGGTGGCTGACCTCACGCCCAGCCCGTCACGTGACGACGACCCTGACTCCGAGGTCACCGTGCCGGTCGGTGTGGGCGCTGCGCCTTCGGCCGGACCGCAGACCCCGGCGGAGGTGGCCCCCTTGGACACCTCCGGCGAGCCGACCGTGGGCGTTGCGGCGCCGGCCGCCGAGCAGACCATGCGGTGGAGCTCCTCGGAGTGGGCACCGCAGGCCGACGACGATCCTCACCGCGCCATGTCCGATGAGGAGTACCGGCTCGCGACGACCAGCAATCCCCGACGACGCCGCGGCAAGGTGCTGCTGATCAGCGTCATCGTGCTGGCGGTCCTGCTGGCCGGGTTCGGCTACTGGCTGGGCGTCGGCCGCTACACCGAGACTCCCCAGCTCGTCGGCCGCAGCGAGGCCCAGGCCGTGACCGAGGCCGAGGAGCTGGGTTTCGAGCTCACCGTGAGCGGTCGGGCCTTCTCCGAGACCGCGCCGCTCGGTACCGTCATCTCCACCGACCCGGCACCGGGTGAGCGGGTCCTGCCCGACAGCTCGATCAGCGCCGTGGTCTCCAAGGGCCAGGAGCGCTACGAGATCCCCAAGACGCAGGGCAAGACGGTCGATGAGGTCGAGGAGGAGCTGTCCGAGCTGAATCTCAAGCTCGGCGACACCACCGAGGAGTTCAGTGACAAGGTCGACAAGGGGCGCATCGTGCGCCCGGTGGACCACAAGGCGGGCGACCGGGTGCGCCGCGACACCACGATCGACTTCATCGTCAGCAAGGGCCCCCAGCCGATCGAGGTCCCGGACCAGACCGGCCGCAGCCGCAAGGCCGCCGTCGAGTCGCTGGAGAAGGCCGGCTTCACGGTGGAGGTCGAGGGCAAGTACTCCGACGACGTCGACGAGGGCGACGTCATCTCGCAGAGCCCCGACGAGGGGACGGCGTTCCGTGGCGACGTGATCACGATCGTGGTCTCCAGGGGCCCGGAGGAGATCGAGGTGCCCGACGTCGTCGGCGAGAAGCGCAAGGACGCCGAGAAGACCCTCGAGGATGCCGGCTTCAAGGTGCGGGTCCGCAACGTCCTGCCCGGCAACACGGTGCGCGCACAGACCCCGGACGCCGGCGAGGACCTCAAGGTCGGAAAGACGGTCACGATCTACGTCTGAGTAGCCTGTGCGCATGGATCCCTCCCCCCGCATCGCCCCGGGTGGCCTGCGCGAGCTCGGCGTCGTCAATCACCTGATCTGTGCACTTGCCGGTCGCGTCATCGGTGGACAGCGACCCAACGTCTTCACCACGCTGGGACGTCGCCGCGGTCTGTTCCGCGCCTGGCTGATGTACAGCGCGACGATGATGCCCGGCGGCAAGCTGCCGCGGACCGAGACCGAGATGGTGATCCTGCACGTGGCGGCGCTGCGCGGTTGCGAGTACGAGCAGGGCCACCATCGACGCCTCGGACGTCGGGTGGGGCTGACCCAGGAGCAGGTCGACCACACTGACGACGCCGGCTGGTCAGGCTGGTCGTCGCGTCAGCGGACGCTGCTGACCGCGGCCGGTGAGCTGGTGCGCGACAAGGATCTGAGCGACTCGACGTGGGCTGCAGTGCGTGAACAGCTCGATGAGCCGGCGGCGATCGAGCTGCTCATGCTGGTCGGTCAGTACGACTCCCTCGCCACGACCCTCATGACGCTGCGCGTCCAGCCCGAGGAGCACTGAGCCGTTCCCAGGGGCCCAGCCGTCCCTCGGGTCGGTGACCACGGGGGTCCCGGGCTGTGGGCGGCACCAACCCCAGACTCGCCACCACCGGCCACACCACCCGACCACCACGCGGCCCGGGCCCCCGGCGGGGGTCCCGGGCCGTGGGCGGGAAACGGGACCGCGGGGATGCCGGGCTGGGGCGGCAGGGGAACTAGCGCTCGCGCAGCATCTCCGCGACGAGGAACGCCAGCTCCAGCGACTGCTCGCGGTTGAGGCGGGGGTCGCAGAGTGTCTCGTAGCGACGCGACAGGTCGTCGGCCGAGAGACGCGCACCGCCACCGACGCACTCGGTGACGTCGTCGCCGGTGAGCTCCACGTGCATGCCGCCGGGCCAGGTTCCGAGCGCGCGGTGGACCTCGAAGAATCCCCGTGCCTCGTCGATGACGTCGTCGAACTCGCGGGTCTTGTAGCCCGAGCTCGCCTCGAAGGTGTTGCCGTGCATGGGGTCACAGATCCATGCGGCCTCGATACCGGCTGCTGTCACCTTCTCCACCAGGTGGGGCAGCAGGTCGCGGATCTTGCCGGCACCGAAACGGGTGATGAAGGAGACCTTGCCGGGCGTGCGCTCGGGGTTGAGCTTCTCGTAGAGCGCGATCGCGTCGTCGGGCGTGGTGGTGGGGCCGAGCTTGACGCCGATCGGGTTGGCGATCTTGCTCAACAGCTCCACGTGGGCTCCGTCGAGCTGGCGGGTGCGCTCACCGATCCACACGAAGTGACCTGAGACGTCGTACGGCTGCTGGGTGCGTGAGTCGATGCGGGTGAGGGCGTGCTCGTACTCCAGGATGAGCGCCTCGTGGGAGGAGTAGAAGTCGACGCTGTGCAGCTCGTCGGGGTCCACGCCGATGGCGTCCATGAAGGCGAGGGCACGGTCGATCTCGGCCCCGATGCGCTCGTAGCTGACGCCGACGGGGCTGCGCTTGACGAAGTCGGTGTTCCACTCGTGCATCTGCCGCAGGTCGGCGTAGCCGCCGGTGGTGAAGGCACGTGCCAGGTTGAGGGTGGCCGAGGACGCGTGGTAGACGTCGACGAGGCGCTGCGGGTCGTGCCGTCGCGCCTCGGCGGTGAAGTCGAAGCCGTTGACGGCGTCGCCGCGGTAGGCGGGCAGGGTGAGGCCGTCACGGGTCTCGGTGTCGCTGGAGCGCGGCTTGGCGTACTGGCCGGCCAGGCGACCGACCTTGACCACGGGGACGCTGGCGGCGTAGGTGAGGACGACTGCCATCGACAGCAGGACCCGCAGCTTGTTGCGGACGTTCTCTGCAGTGACCCCCTCGAACGTCTCGGCGCAGTCGCCGCCCTGCAGCAGGAAGGCCTCCCCCCGCGAGACGGACGCCAGGCGGTCGCGCAGGTCGTCGCACTCTCCGGCAAAGACGAGCGGTGGCATCCGGCGCAACGTCTCGACCGCGGCGTCGCGGGCGGCTGGGTCGGCGTACGTGGGCTGCTGGACAGCACCCAGTGCACGAAGGTCATCGAGGGAGGGAATGCTCACCGCTCAAGGATACGCGCGGGTCCCCGACGGCCCGACCGCCTGTCCGCCGAGCGACACGACCGGTGGGTCCTCACGGCCAGCGCGACCCGCACCGACGTCGGGCGGCTCGGTGCCGGTCAGCCGAACAGCACCTCGGCCTCGTCGTACAGCTCTGGCCGCACGACCTTGAGCTCCTTGGTGCCCTCCTGCAGCGGCACCCGCACGATGTCGGTCCCACGCAAGGCCGTCATCGTCGCGAAGTCGCCGTCGTGCACGGCCTGGATGGCGTGCAGCCCGAAGCGGGTGGCGAGCCAGCGGTCGAAGGCCGACGGTGATCCGCCGCGTTGCACGTGGCCGAGAACCACGGCGCGCGCCTCCTTGCCGGTGCGTTCCTCGATCTCGGCGGCGAGCCGATCACCGATGCCGCCGAGGCGCACGTGCCCGAAGGCGTCCTTCTCGCCGCTGACCAGTGTCATGGAACCGCCGTCCTGCGGCACGGCCCCTTCCGAGACCACGACGATCGGCGAGAACCGGGTGGCGAAGCGGCTCTCCACCTGGGCGCAGACCTTCTCGATGTCGAAGGGGCGCTCCGGTATGAGGATGATGTTGGCGCCTCCGGCCAGTCCGGAGTGCAGCGCTATCCAGCCGGCGTGGCGACCCATGACCTCCACGACGAGTACCCGGTGGTGGGACTCCGCGGTCGTGTGCAGCCGATCGATGGCCTCGGTGGCGACGTTGACCGCGGTGTCGAACCCGAAGGTGAAGTCCGTGCCGGACAGGTCGTTGTCGATGGTCTTGGGCACCCCGACGACCTTGACGCCGAGGTCGGCGAGCCGGCTGGCCACGCCCAGGGTGTCTTCGCCTCCGATGGCGATGAGGGCGTCGCAGCCGTGGGCCGCGAGGTTCTCACCGATCCGTTCCACCCCGCCCTCCTCGGCGAACGGGTTGGTGCGGGAGGACCCGAGGATGGTGCCTCCGCGCGGCAGGATCCCTCGCACGGCCTCGATGTCCAGGCGCATGGTCTCGTCCTCCAGCGGCCCCCTCCAGCCGTCGCGGAAGCCGATGAAGTCGTCTGCGAACTCCTGGGTCCCTTTGCGCACGGCCGCTCGGATGACGGCGTTGAGCCCGGGGCAGTCGCCGCCTCCGGTCAGCATCCCGATCTTCATGGCTCCCACTGTGCCGCACCTCACAGGTCATCGTCGTCTGGAACCCGGCTGGTTCAGTCCGGCTTGATCTCGTCCCAGATCTCGTCGGACTCCGCCCGGGCGCTGGCCGCCTCGTCCTCGCGCTCGCGGTCCTTGTCGCGCTTCTTGGCGTCCTGGGCGTAGAGGTCCTCGTACTCCTGGCCGGAGAGCCGCATGACCTCGTACATGATCTCGTCGGTGATCGCCCGCAGGATGAAGCGGTCGTCGGCCATGCCGTCGTAACGGCTGAAGTCGAGGGGTTCGCCGAAGCGGACGCCGGGGCGCGCCATCTTGCCGAAGACCTTGCCGGGGGGCGCGACGACGTCGGTGTTGATGACGGCGACGGGGATGACCGGGACCTTGGCCTCCAGCGCCAGCCGTGCGACGCCCGTGCGGCCGCGGTAGAGGCGCCCGTCGTGCGAACGGGTGCCTTCGGGGTAGATGCCGCAGATCTCTCCTTCGGAGAGCAGCCGGAGCTGGGTCGAGATGGCGCCGGCTGCGGCGCTGCCGCTGGTCCGGTCGATGGGAACCTGCCCCGATCCGGAGAAGAACTTCTTCTGGAACCAGCCCTTGATTCCGGGGGTCTCGAAGTACTCAGCCTTGGCCACGAAGGTGACTCGACGCGGGATGACCAGCGGCATGAACAGCCAGTCGCTGTAGGAGAGGTGGTTGCTGGCCAGGATCGCCGGTCCGCTGGTCGGGACGTGGTGGGTTCCTTCTGCCCATGGCCGAAAGATCAGTCGAAGCAACGGCCCCAGCGCCAGGAACTTCAGGAACCAATAGAACACTCGCCGCCTCCTCCGCGTCACCCGGACTCTACCCGGCGGAGGTGCCGTGCGGTGGGCGACACAGGACACCACGAGCCGCCGGGCTGGGGGCACCCCCGACCCCGGACTCACCACCACCGGCCACACCACCCGACCGAAGATCGATCAGGCCCCCGGCGGGGGTCCCGGGCTGGGGGCACCTCCCTGCACGGAGCGCAGCGTAGTGCTTGGGGGATGGGCGGGAAACAAGCACAGGGAACACGGAGGTGCGCTCTGCTGTTGTGGAGTCAGAGCATGAGGGAGGATGGATCCATGAGCGCCACCGCACCGATCGTCCCGGGTGCAGAGCCCTACGTCGCCGACGGCGGCTCTGTGGGTGTGCTGCTGAGTCACGGGTTCACGGGGTCCCCGGCGTCGATGGTGCCGTGGGCTCGAGCGCTCGCCGAGCGCGGTCACACGGTGCGTGTCCCCCGGCTGCCGGGCCACGGCACCACGTGGCGGGAGATGAACACGACACGCTGGGTCGACTGGTACGGCGCGCTGGAGCGGGAGTTCCTGCAGCTGCGGGACCGTTGTGAGACCGTCGCGGTCGGTGGTTTGTCCATGGGCGGGGCGCTCGCGCTGCGCCTGGCGGCGTTGCATCCTGAGAGCGTCGATGCCGTGGTGGTGGTCAACCCGGCCCTCGCGATGGGTGATCCCAAGCTCAGGCTGGTCCCGTTCCTGAAGTGGATCGTCGCGTCGACCCCTGCGATCGGCAACGACATCGCCAAGCCGGGGCAGGACGAGAAGGCGTATCCGCGGACGCCGTTGAAGGCCTTGCACTCGATGATGCAGCTCTGGGACGACGTGGTCCCGCGGCTGGGTGATGTCACCGCTCCCCTGCTCTTCCTGCGTTCCCCCCAGGATCATGTGGTCGACGCCCAGACGTTGGACCTGGTGCGGGCTCACGTCGGCTCACGGGTGACGGAGTACGTCGACCTGCATGACAGCTATCACGTCGCGACGCTGGACCATGATGCCGAGCTGATCATGGAGCGGTCCGCGGCGTTCATCGCCGAGCACGCCGGGGCCGGCCATGGCTGAGCGCGACCCGCACTCCGACGATCCGTACTCCGAGGACGCCCATTCCGAGGAGCCCCGGTCCGAGGACGCCGTGTTCGACGACATCGTGAGCCAGCTGGATCTCGACTGGGACGACCCGGGCCTCATCGACTCACCGGGGCAGGACACCGAGCCGGTGCCCGAACCTGAACCGGAGGACTCGCTGCGGCTACCGCCGGAGCTGGATGTCGACGACGAGTCGGACCCGGTGGACGAGCAGTTCTACCGTCAGGTCCCGCAGGGTCCCGTGCGCCCGCCGCACAAGGGCCGCGCGCTCGCCTGGGGCGGGGTTCTGGGGACACCCGTGGTGCTGGCGTTGTGCACGCTGTTCGGGGTGTGGCTGTCCGGTCCGTTGCTGCTGACCGCGGGGCTCATCTTCGTCGCCGGGGCGATCTACCTGATCTCCCAGCTCCCCGAACGCGGACCCTCCCACCCGGACTGGCCGGACGACGGCGCCGTGCTGTGATGCGTGCCATGTCGGCAGCTCCCACGAGGCCGGCCTCCGGCCCCAGGTGGGCGCCGACGATGCGGGCGGCCGGACGAAAGCCCCGGCCCGTCAGCTGAGCCTCGAAGCTCTCCCGTGCGGGTGCGAGCAGGAGCTCGCGGGCGTCGCTGGCGCCACCGCCGATGACGAAGAGTCCCGGGTCGAGCGCGGCGGCGAGGTCGGCCATGCCGATGCCCAGCCAACGGCCGACCTCGGCGATCTGCTCCTGGCACTGTTGGTCGCCGCCCTCGGCGAGCTCGGTCAGGTGCCGCCCCTCCACCAGCTCTGCTCCCCCGGCCAGCTCGACGAGCCGGCGTCCCAGCCCGGTGCCGGAGGCGACCTCGGACTCGGCGGCCCGGGTGAGCACCCGACCGCTGGCGTACTGCTCCCAGCACCCCTGGTTCCCGCACTCACAGTCGTGACCGTCGGGCACGACACGCATGTGTCCGAACTCGCCAGCGATGCCGAAGCGTCCTCGGTAGGGCTGGCCGTCGATGACGAGTGCTCCGCCGATGCCCGTGCCGAGGGTGATGAGCACGAGGTCGGGCTCGTTCTGCGCGGCACCGAAGCGCCACTCCGCCCACCCGCTGGCGTTCGCGTCGTTGTCGACGAGCACGGGCAGCTTGGTACGCCGTGAGACACGGTCGCGCAGAGGCTCGTTGCGCCAGGCCAGGTGGGGCGCGAAGACCACAGTGGACTGCGTCGCGTCGACGAAGCCTGCGGCTCCGATGCCGATGGAGGTCACGTGGTGCTCGGCGCGCAGGGTCTCGGTGACCTCGACGATCGCCTCGAGGACGGCCGTGGGCTCGGTCGTGGGGGTCATGCGGCGGGTCCGCGCGAGGACGTAGCCGTCCTCGTCCACGACGCCGGCGGCGATCTTGGTCCCCCCGATGTCGATGCCGATCGCCAGGCGCTCGGGCAGGAACCTGTTCTTCTGACTCTTCTCGGCCATCAGCGATCCACCGGGGCGGCCCGGGTCCCTGCCGTGGTGGCGATCCTGCCGAGGTCGGCGGCCCCGACGAGCCCGGCGCCCTGTCCGAGGGTGGCGAGCCGGATGTCGGCGATCCCTCGATGCGTGCTGGCAGGCAGGTGCTCCAGGAAGGAGGCGCGCACGGGTTCCATCAGCAGGTCCCCGGCGGCACCCACCCCGCCGCCGATCGCGATGACGCTGGGGTCGAGCACGGTGGCGAGGTCGGCGCAGCCCTCGCCGAGCCAACGTCCGAGCCGCGCGAGCAGCTCGGTGGCCAGCGGGTCGCCACCCTGGGCGAGCTCGGTGACCATCGGGCCGGTGATGCCGACGGCTCCCCCGGCGCGCTCCAGCAGGGGCCGCGCCGCCGTGTCCCCCTGCGCTACCGCGGTGCGGGCGTCCGCCTCCAACGCACTGCCGCTGGCGTACTGCTCGAAGCAGCCGTGCTGCCCGCACCCGCACAGGCGCCCTTGGCGTACGAGCCTCAGGTGACCGATCTCGCCTGCCGCCCCGAAGCCGCCGCGCAGGAGGGCGCCTCGGTGCACGACTCCACCTCCGACACCGGTCCCGACGGTGACGAGCAGCAGGTCGTCGGTGTCCGATCCGGCGCCGAAGCGGAACTCGCCCCAGGCGGCGGCGTTGGCATCGTTCTCCACGACGACCGCGCGGCCGGTGAGCTCGGCGATGTCACGTCCGAGAGGCTCGTCGCGCCAGTCGATGTTGGGCGCGAAGGTGACGGTGGAGCGGTCCGCACTCACGAAGCCGGCGGCACCGACGCCGATGCCACCGATCGTTCCCTCGCGGGAGTGCCCGGCACAGAGCCCGTCCACGAGTCCGGCGACGGCTGTCGCGATCTTGCGGGCGTCCTGCGGTGTGGGCACGGACCGCGATTCGACCAGCCGTCCTTCGCTGGTGACGAGGCCGCCGGCGATCTTGGTGCCGCCGATGTCGATGCCGACACCGAGGTCCGCGCTCACGTGCGGCCCCTGCTGGCCTCGGTGACGGTCTCCTGCGCGCCTCGGACCCAGGAGACGAGGGTGTCGGCGGCGTGCTCGATGAGCTGCGGTCGGTCGCGGACCACCTGCACGAGCGGGTGCTTCACGGTGGATTGCTCGGCGAGCACCTGCAGCAGCAGGGCGAGCTCCTCCCCGAGGCTCCCGGTGGGTGGTTCGGATCCTTCGTCGACGTCCTCCGGGGCCGCTGACGACGGTGGGCGGTCAGCCGTCACGCTCGACCCGTCGTTTGAGTCCCGTCAACGCGGTGTCGATGATGACCTTCTCGGCCTTGCGCTTGAGCATGCCGAGCAGTGGCACGGCCACGTCGACGGACAGCTGATAGGTGACCTTGGTGCCCGAGGTCGTGGGCTCTAGCTCGTAGGTGCCGTCCATCGAGGTGAGCATCGTGCCCTTCTCCACCAGGCTCCAGGACACCGAGCGGTCGCCGTCCCACGTGTAGGCGAGGTCGTACTCGTCTCGGATGGGTGCGGCGTCCAGCACGAAGTGCACCCGGTCGGCCCGGTCGTCGCCGGCATCGACGATCTCGACACGCCGCACGCCAGTGGCCCAGGTCGGGTAGGCCTCGAAGTCGGCGATGACGTCCATGATCCGTGTGGGGTCGGCGTCGATGACGATGTCGCTGGCGGTCCGCGCCATCAACCCTCCTCGGATCCTGTGGTGAACGCCCTCATCGTAGTGGGCGCCTCCCCGTCGGCGGTGACAGGAGTGCTGCGGGTCGTGACGACGCCGACGTCGCTCGTCGCTGCGTGGTGCAGCGAGACGGGACGTGGCGACCAGGTCCCCTCCAGTGGGTCCTGCAGGTTCACGTGGTCACCTCGCGTGAGTGAGCGCGGCGACGGACGCCACCAGAGGCGCATTTCGTCAGGCACCAGGGCTGACGGAGCTCTCCTGGGCAGAAGGTAGCCTGCCGTACGTGCTGACCACAGACGACGCCGCACTGGGCGGCCAAGAGCTCGGCAACCTGACCCTCGACATCCTGGACCAGGTGGAGTCCTCCCCGGACGCGGTCGCCCTGGCTCGGCGCGGCCCGAACGGCTGGGACGACGTCACGGTGGGCGAGCTGCACGAGCAGGTCAGGCAGGCCGCCAAGGGCCTGATCGCCGCCGGCGTCGCCCCCGGTGACCGGGTCGTCCTGCTGTCCAAGACCCGCTATGAGTGGACCGTCCTCGACTACGCGATCTGGTGGGTCGGCGCCGCGACGGTGCCGATCTACGAGACGTCGTCGGCGGACCAGATCGCCTGGATCCTCGCCGATTCCGGAGCGGTCGCCGCGATCGTCGAGACCGGTGAGCACCTGGAGCGTCTGGGGACGGCGCGGCGTGAGGCCCCGGGCCTGCGAGAGGTCTGGACCATCGAGGCCACCGACGTGCACCGACCTGCGCTGGAGGTCCTCGCCGAGTCGGGGACGTCGGTCAGCGACGACGACCTGGAACGCGCCCGTCTGACGATCGGCTCCGCGACCCTCGCCACGGTGATCTACACCTCCGGCACGACCGGCCGTCCCAAGGGCTGCTGCTTGACCCACGGGAACTTCCGTGGCGAGCTCGCGGGCGCCCTGCAGCAGCTGCCGGAGCTCTTCGGTCAGGAGAACGCCTCGACGTTGCTCTTCCTGCCCCTGGCCCACGTCTTCGCGCGGATCATCCAGGTGGGGGCGATCCGCTCGGGCGCCCGGCTCGGTCACACCGCGGACGTCAAGGACCTCGTGGAGCACCTCGGGGAGTTCCAGCCGACGTTCGTCCTCGGCGTGCCCCGGGTCTTCGAGAAGGTCTTCAACAGTGCCAGCGCCAAGGCCTACGCCGACGGCAAGGGCCGCATCTTCGACCGGGCGGTCAAGACGGCGATCTCGCACAGCAAGGCCCAGGACACCGGCGGCCCCGGCCTGGCCCTGCGTGCCCGGCACGCGGTGTTCGACAAGCTGGTCTACGGCAAGCTGCGCGAGGCCCTCGGCGGTCAGGCGCAGTGGGCCATCTCCGGCGGAGCCCCCCTGGGCGAGCGTCTCGCGCACTTCTACCGCGGTATCGGCGTCACCGTCCTGGAGGGCTACGGCCTGACGGAGACCACGGCCGCGCTGTGCGTCAACACGCCCGACCAGCAGCGCATCGGCACCGTGGGACGTCCCTTCCCCGGCACCAAGGTGCGGGTCGCCGGCGACGGAGAGCTGCAGTTCCGGGGGCCACAGGTCTTCTCCGGCTACTGGCAGCACGAGGCCGCCACCGCCGACGTCCTCGATGCCGACGGCTGGTTCTCCACCGGGGACCTCGGCGACGTCGACGACGACGGCTTCGTGCGCATCACGGGACGCAAGAAGGAGATCCTCGTCACCGCCGGGGGCAAGAACGTCGCGCCCGCTGTGCTCGAGGACCGGGTGCGGGCCCACCCGTACGTGAGCCAGTGCCTCGTCGTCGGTGACGGCAAGCCCTTCGTCGCAGCCATGGTGACGATCGACACCGAGGCGTGGGAGGGATCCATCGACGACCCGGCGCTCGAGGCCGAGGTGCAGAAGGCCGTCGACGAGGCGAACACGCAGGTCTCGCAAGCGGAGTCCATCCGCAGGTTCGTCATCCTCGATGAGGACTGGACCGAGGACAACGGCTACCTCACGCCGTCGTTCAAGGTGAAGCGTCACGCCGTGCTGCGTGACTTTCACGACACGGTCGAGGCGCTCTTCGTCAGGTAGTCCTGCCACTGCCGGGTGACCTGCTCCACGGAACGACCGAGCGTGCGCCGGGCCGCCTCGTCCACCTCGTCGCCGTCGAGCACGGCGCGGTAGAAGTCCACGATGTCCTGCTCGGGCACGCCGTCGTCATCGAGCATCCGAAAGACCATCCACGCCGACTCGTAGACGGCGCCGATGCCGTGCTCGGCGGACTCGAAGTCCGCCTGGGTGGGCAGGCGCTCGGGCGGGCCGTCCTGCTCGACCCGGCGCAGCACCTGGCCGGCGCTGAGCGCCAGCGGCGCGTCGTCCTCGCGCAGGGCCACCCAGTCGGCGAAGCCCTCCGCGACCCAGGTCTCCACTCCCGTGCCGACGATGCCGGTCAGCTGGTGGACCGCCTCGTGCGTGATGACGACCTGTGCGGCCCGGCGGTCCATGGTCTCGAACTCATCGGGGTTGAGCACGACGAGCCGCGGCGTCTCCCGCGAGCCGTCGACGGTGGTCGTCACGGCAGCGACGCGATCCAGCCCGTCGAGGGGTCGCCCCAGCACGGCGGCGGCGACCTCAGCGGTCGCCGGGGAGACCAGTGTCAGCACGTCGTCGCCGGTGGACAGCGTGGCACGGACCGTCCGTGCGGCCTGTTCGGCGAGCTCGCCGGACGGGAGGTCGCGAGCGCCACCGTCGAGCCGCACCACGTGGGCATCGTCGGCCCGGTCCACCTCGGCGCGGCCGGCGAGCCACAGCGGGACGGGCTCGCCGCCGGTCTCGCTGGAGCGCAGCGAGACCTGGCCGTCGGGTGTGCCGGCCACTCGCACCAGGACGTCGACGTCGCTCACCTCGGTACCGGCCAGGACCGAGTCGTCGTCGACCGACCAGGAGACGCGCACCCGGGCGGCCGCAGTGCCGTCGTCACGGTCGGCGACGCTCCCCCCGTCGACGAGCCTGAGCGAGGCGCTGGTGACCCCCAGGGCCTCCCGGGAGTCCCAGGCATCCTCTGCGAAGGTGCGAGAGGCTTGGTCGGCGTCGACGGCAGCCACGAAGCTCTCGCGGTCATCGGCCTGCGACATCGCGCGCAGGACGTCGTCCAGCTGGGCGCTGGCGTCCTCCGGGAGCCGGGAGGCCTCGGCCGCGTCGTCGACCCAGGGGCGCTGCCACAGCAGGACGCCCCCGACGATCGCCAGCAGGATGAACCCTGCGACGACGTTCGGGGGCGGGCGCCTGCGCGCCGAACCAGTGACCTGACTAGCCGACGCGGGCCGCCTTGGCGAACCGCTCACTCAGGCTGGTGACCGTGGTCCCGGTGCTCGGGTTGGCCGCGTGGACGACCTGACCGTTGCCGATGTAGATGCCGACGTGCGACATGTCGGCGTAGAAGACCAGGTCGCCGGGCTGCACCGAGCCGAGCGGCACGTCACGACCGGCGGCGTACTGGTCGCCGGCGACACGCGGGATGGACACGCCGGCGGCGCCCCAGGCACCCTGCGTGAGACCTGAGCAGTCCCAGGCGTTCGGGCCGGTGCCGCCGTAGGTGTAGGCGTCGCCCACCTGGGCGCGGGCGAACTCCACGGCCTTGCCGGCCTTGCCACTGGCCTTGAGGTCGAGCGGCTCGATCTGCTCGGACTCATCGGTGCCGGTGGCCTGGGCCCGCTCCTCGGCGTTGAGCCGCTCCAGCTGCGCCTCGACCTCGTCGTGGCGCTTCTTGAGCTCGGCCTGCTTCTTCTTCAGCGACTTGAGGCTGGCTGCCAGCTCGGCGTCGCGCTCGTCGACGGCCTTCTTTCGGTTCTTCAGGACACTCGCGGTCTCCACGAAGCTCTCGAGCTCGTGGGCCCGCGTGGTGTCGAGCGCCATCTTGGCGTTCAGACCCTCCAGGAGGGCCTCGGGGTCCTCGCTGCCGAGCACGTTGACGGTGGCACCCAGTGGGGCGTCCATCTGCTGCTGCACGACCGAGCGGCCGAGAACCTCGGCCTGCTCGTCGTACCTCGCCTGCTGCTTGTCGATGTCCGCGGCGAGGTCGGCGAGCTTCTTCTTGGTCTCCTCGACGTCGCCGGAGATGGCGTTGACCTTCTCGTTCATCGCCGACAGGTCATGCAGGGCGGACCGGACGTCCTCAGGGGTCACCTCAGGGTCGGCCGTGGCCGAGCTGGTGATGAGGCCGGTGGTCAGGACTGCTGCTGCGGTGGCGGCGATCAGGCCGCTGGCTCGCTTGGTGGTGTCGTGACGGGGCACGCACTCTCCTCAGGTTCCTCGTCGCCTACCGGGTGAGCTGACGGGTTCGGGCCAAGGTCTGCCCTACGTCGACATCGTGCGATGCCGGCGATTCACCCCAGGACTTCGGTTGGTTCCCCGGTCCGGTGCGATTGTCTTCCCCACATCCGCACCGATTCGGCGGCGCACCCGATGCCGTCCAGGTGGGCGGCATACCCCGGGTACACGATGGAAGAGTCTAGGGGGCGTCGATGGGCGCATCAACCTGCGCCACACGGACGACCCTCGATGTGACATGACTCACGTCGAGACCTCACCCAGCCTCGACCTGTGGCGAGCTCACCGCGGTGACCAGACGCAGCGGCGGGACCAGCCCTCCGCGGGCCAGCTCATCGATGGCGTCGAGCTCCTCCTGGTCCAGGCAGACACCCTCCGGCGGTGCTCCCAGCAGGACGGTGACGACGCAGTCGCCGCAGGCACTGGGGCTGCGCACGAGGCAGGAGTCGCAGTCGATGCGGACGGGATCTGTGCTCATGTGTGTGACGCTAGGCCCCACCCCCGACAGAACGCGGTCCCGACCGTCCCACCGAGCCGTCGCCCGGACGGGTCGCACTGGTTCAGTCGTCGAGCTCGGGATGGTTCCTCAGCCGGGCGATGCTCCAGGCCAGACCGCCCCAGAACACGCTGATGGCCAGGATCATCACGACGATCGCGCTCGCGCTCATGCCCCGCTCCTTCCCTGGTCGTCGCCGGCCCGCCCCCGGGCACGTGCGACCTCCTCGGCGAGGACCTCGGCGTCCTCCGGCACGAAGGTCTCGGCGTCCGCGCGGTGGTAGCGCCGAAAGCTCATGGCGAGGGCGAAGACGGCGACCAGACCGATGACCCCCCAGCCGACGACGAGCAGGTACCACCGCGGGTACTCGCCGTAGCCGTCGCTGACGTACGACCAGGCGCCGGTCACCAGGACCGCTCCCAGAAGGAACGGGGTGACGAAGGTGACCATCGTCTGCCACAGGGCGCCCACCCGCACCGAGCCGCCAGCGTTGAGGTGCTCGGCGAGCCGGGGCGTGGCACGCACGACCCAGCAGATGAGCACCAGCGTGAGCACGGCCGACGTCACGACACCGATGTTGTTGATGAACGCGTCCATCACGTCGAGGGCATTGATCCCGGTCGTGGTCGCGAACAACCCGATCGAGGGAACCGCCGCCGCGACGCCCACGATGGCTCCTGCCTTCGCGGGACTCCAGCCGGTCTTGTCCTGCACGGCCGAGGAGATCACCTGCAGGATCGACAGCAACGACGTGAAGCCCGCGCACACGAGGCTGAGGAAGAACAGCACGCCGATGACGGTGCCTCCGGGCATCTGCGACAGCAGCGTCGGGAACGTCACGAACGCCAGGCCGACCCCGCTGATCTCCTCCAACCCGTCGATCGTGGTGGACTGCTGGACGGCCAGGAAGCCAAGCGTCGCGAACACCCCGATGCCGGCGAGGATCTCGAAGCTGCAGTTGCCGAACGCGACGACCGTCCCCGACCCGGTCAGGTCGGCCCTGCGCTTGGAGTACGAGGAGTACGTCAGCATGATGCCGAAGGCGATCGAGAACGAGAAGAAGATGTGGCCGTAGGCGGCGATCCAGACCGTCGGGTCACCGAGCGCCGACCAGCTCGGGGTGAAGAAAGCCTCCAGACCGTCGACGGCGCCGTCGAGGGTCAGTGAGTACCCCACGATCGCGCCGAACAGCAGCACCAGCAGCGGCAGCGTGATGCGGTTGACGTTCTCCAGGCCGCGACGGATGCCCAGGCACATGACAGCGATGGTGACCACCCACACGAGCAGCAACGGCCACAGCACGGCGCCGACCAGGGAGAAGGAGAACCCGGCGTCCTCGGCCTGCAGGAAGTCGCCGAAGAAGTAGCCGGCTGCGTCGTCCCCCCACGCCTGGGTCACGGCGAGGACCGTGAAGGCGAGCGCCCAGGCGACCACGACCGCGTAGTAGATCGCGATGACGTAGCAGACCGCCACCTGCCACCAGCCCAGCGGCTCGAGCCGCTTGTCGAGCCTCTTGAACGCCAGCGGCGGCGCCGCGCGATGCCGATGTCCGACGGCGTAGTCCAGGTACAGGATCGGCACGCCGGCCGTGATGAACGCCAGAAGGTAGGGCAGGAGGAAGGCTCCTCCCCCGTTCTCGTACGCCACTCCGGGGAACCGCCAGATGTTGCCCAGCCCCACGGCCGAGCTCACGGCCGCCACGATGAAGGCGGTCCGGCCTCCCCAGGACTCGCGACTGACCGCTGCCACGAAGCTCACCTCTCTCGACGTCAGACGCCTCGTACGCTACAAGTTCACGGCCCATCCGGCTTGTCCACCCGTGCGCACGCCGGCCGCCGGACTGCGCACGACCGGACCATCCGGACATGTCAGAGGCGCCACCTAGCGTCTGCTGCGTGTCCACCGTCCAACCCACCTTCGACGACCTCGGTCGGCCCCTGTCGGACGTCACGTTCTGCGTCGTCGACCTTGAGACCACCGGCGCATCGGCAGCCCACGGCAGCAAGATCACGGAGATCGGGGCGGTCAAGGTCCGGGGCGGGCAGGTTCTCGGTGAGTTCCAGACGCTGGTCAACCCCGACGAGGCGATCCCGGGGTTCATCACGGTCCTCACCGGCATCACCGACGCCATGGTCGTGCAGGCGCCGCGCATCGCCGAGGTGCTGCCGAGCTTCCTGGAGTTCGCCACCGGGACCGTCCTGGTGGCGCACAACGCCCCGTTCGACACCGGGTTCCTCAAGCATGCGGCACGCGACCTCGAGCTGCCGTGGCCGCGCTTGGAGGTTCTCGACACCGCGGTCCTCGCCCGCCGGGTCCTGCTCCGGGACGAGGTGCGCAACGTCAAGCTGGGCACCCTCGCGGCGCACTTCGGCTCACCCACCACGCCCAACCATCGGGCGCTGGAGGACGCGCGCGCCACCGTGCACGTCCTGCACGGCCTGTTCGAACGGCTGGGCTCCTTGGGCATCCACTCTCTCGAGGAGGTCTCCACCTTCACCTCCCGGGTCACGCCACAGCAGCGTCGCAAGCGGCACCTCGCCGATGCGGTGCCCAGCGCACCCGGCGTCTACCTGTTCCGGGACCGTCGCGACGAGGTCCTGTACGTCGGCACCTCGCGGGACCTGCGTCGACGGGTCCGCAGCTACTTCACAGCAGCGGAGACCCGCTCCCGCATGGGCGAGATGGTCATGCTGGCCGAGCGCATCGAGTCCGTGGTGTGCGCCACCGCCCTGGAGGCCGAGGTCCGCGAGCTGCGCCTGATCGCGGCACACCGGCCGCCGTACAACCGGCGCTCGAAGTTCCCTGACCGTGTGTCGTGGCTCAAGCTGACGCGTGAGCCATGGCCGCGCGTCTCCATCGTCACGAAGGTCCTCGACGACGATGCCGACTACATCGGCCCGTTCCGGAGACGCCGACTGGCCGAGGACGCCTTGGCCTGTCTGCATGACGTCTTCGACGTCCGACAGTGCACCGGCCGGCTGCCGCGGGTCCCCAAGGGGTCGGCCTGCGTGCTGGCCGAGATCGGTTCCTGCCTCTCCCCGTGCGACGGCTCCGTCAGCTCCGAGCGGTACACCGAGGAGGTGCACCAGGTCCGAAGAGCCATGACGGCCGATCCGGATCGGGTCGTGGCGGCCATCAGGTCGCACCTGCGTGAGCTGTCGGTCCGTGAGCGCTACGAGGACGCAGCGCGCTGGCGCGACCGCCTGGCGGCCCTCCTGAGGGGCGTGCACCGCACTCAGCGCCTGCGCCAGCTCACCGAGCAGCCCGAGATCGTCGCGGCCGCACCGCAGTCCGGTGGGTGGGAGGTGCACGTCATCCGGCACGGCAGGCTCTGCGGGTCCGGGGTCATGCCACACGGCACCGTGCCCGGCCCGTGGGTCGACGCCCTGCTGGCCACCTGCGAGTCGGTCGTCCCGGGCCATGGGCCGCTCCCAGCCGCCGGAGCCGAGGAGACCGAGGCCGTCCTGCGCTGGCTGGAGCAACCCGGTGTGCGCATGGCGCGGGGCTCGTGGCACTCCGCGTTGGCCTCCGCGGCCCGCCACCTGCACCTGATCCCGACCACCTGACCCGCTCGCGAGTCACTGCGTCACCCCTCCCGAGTCGCTGCGTCACCCCTCCCGAGTCACTGCGTCACCCCTCCCGAGTCACTCCCGCCACGCTCGGCGAGGCACACCTGCCGGGTCTAGGCTGAGAACGTGATCACCGCGATTGTCTTCATCGAGGCCGACGTCTCCCGCATCTCCGAGATCGCCGCAGAGCTGGCCGACATCGATGGCGTGAGCGAGGTCTACTCCGTCACCGGGGACCTCGATCTCGTCGCCATGGTGCGGGTCAGTGAGATCGACGGCGTCGCATCCGTCGTGGCCGACAAGGTCAACAAGGTCGACGGCGTGCTGGCCACCCAGACCCAGATCGCCTACCGCGCCTACAGCCGCCACGACCTTGAGGACGCCTTCAGCATCGGGCTGTGAGCAGCTCATGATCATGACCGAGTGACTCCCGACGGGTGACGCAGTGACTCGGGAGCGGTGACGCAGTGACTCCCGACGGGTGACGCAGTGACTCGCGGTCAGCGGGGTGGGGCGAGCGCCTGCGTCGCGGCGGACCAGGCCGCCAGCACCTCGCGTGCAGCACCGGAGTCGATCGACTCGGCGGCGCGACGCATCCCGGCCACGAGGGCCTGGTCGAGATCCTCCACGTCACCCTCATGAGCAGCGAGCGCGGCACCGGCGTTGAGCAGCACGGCATCGCGCACGGGCCCCTGCTCTCCGTCGACCACGCGACCGAACACGTCCGCGTTGAAGGCAGGCTCACCCCCACGCAGCGCATCCGGGGCTGAGTACGACAGCCCCAGCTCCGCGGGGTCGATCACGCTCTCCACGACCTCGCCTCGGCGAACCCGCCAGGCGCGCGTCGTGGTGCTCGTGGTGATCTCGTCCAACCCGTCGTCGCCACGAAAGACGATGGCGTCGTGCCCGCGTGCAGCGAAGACCTGCGCCATGAGCGGTGCCATCCGGGCATCGGCACACCCAATGGCAGAGGCCTGCGGCTGGGCCGGGTTGACCAGAGGTCCCAAGAAGTTGAACGTCGTGGCGATGCCGATCTCCCGACGCACCGGACCGGTGTGACGAAACGAGGGATGGAAGAGCGGAGCGAAGCAGAAGGTGATGCCGGCGCGCTCGAGCACCTCCACGATGTGATCGGCCGCCACGTCCAGACGGATGCCGAGCACCTCGAAGACGTCAGCAGTGCCACTGGCACTGGACGCCGCACGGTTGCCGTGCTTGACGACGCGGACGCCGGCGCCCGCTGCCGTGACCGCGGACATCGAGGAGATGTTGACCGTCTTGGCCCGATCGCCCCCGGTGCCGACGATGTCGAGGACACGCCCGGGGACCTCGAGGAGCGTCGCCCGCGACAGCATGGCCGAGACGAGGCCCTGCAGCTCGGCGAACGTCTCGCCCTTGGCCCGCAGCGCCACGGCGAAGGCCGAGATCTGCGCCGGCGTCGCCTCGCCGCTGAGGATCTCCTCCATCGCCCAGGCCGTGCCGGAGGTCCCGAGGTCGTGGCCCGCGACAAGCTCGGTCAGCAGGTCGGGCCAGGTGTGGGTGGTCACGTTCAGCCGGGAGTGAGCACGCCGCGGGCGAGGTCGATGACCACCTCGGCCAGCCGCATGGGCTCGATCGGGTGCGAGACCGCTGCCTCGGCGCGCGACCACGTGGCCAACCATGCGTCCTGGGGCCGACCGGTCAGCACGAGCACGGGCGGGGCCTGGAAGATCTCGTCCTTCATCTGACGGGCGATGCCCAGACCGCCGGCAGGAACGGCCTCGCCGTCGAGGATCACCAGGTCGGGGCGGCCCCGGGAGGAATCCAGGTGCTGCCAGACCACCGGCTCGGTGGCCACCTCCACATACTCAAAAGGCGGCAGGTCAGGGTGCGGACGCACGCCCAACGCTGCGATGACGGCCTGGCGGACGTCACGGTCGTCGCTGTAGATCAGGACTCGGAGGGCCTCGTGCTGGGTCACGATCGAATCGTACATAATGAACCCGTGGCGACTACTTCCGTGATCCCTGCGTCCAGACTCCACGGCACCGAGAACAGGCCTTCGATGGTGACCGTCGGCACCGTCGTGTGGCTGTCCAGCGAGCTGATGTTCTTCGCAGGGCTCTTCGCGGCCTACTTCACGATCCGCAACGTGGTGCCGGAGCTGTGGGTCCAGGAGACCGAGCTGCTCAACCTGCCGTTCGCCACGGTCAACACCACGATCCTGGTGCTGTCGTCCTTCACCTGCCAGTTCGGCGTCTTCGCCGCAGAGCGCGGTCGCGTCGGGCGCGCGGGCGGCCTGTTCGACTTCAAGAAGTGGGGCATGCGCGAGTGGTTCGTGCTCACCTACGTCATGGGCGCCATCTTCATCGGCGGTCAGGCCTTCGAGTACGCCGAGCTGGTCGAGCACGGCCTCACCATCGGCTCGTCGGCCTACGGCTCGGTCTTCTACCTCGCGACCGGCTTCCACGGCATCCACGTGATCGGCGGGCTCATCGCCTTCCTGCTGGTCATCGGACGCACCTTCGTCGCCCGCAGGTTCACCCACGAACAGGCCATCTCGGCCATCGTCGTGTCCTACTACTGGCACTTCGTCGACATCGTGTGGGTCGCCCTCTTCGCGGCCATCTACCTGATCCAGTAGCAAGGCTCACCTAACCCACGGCGACCCGGAGAGATCTGGGTACGCTGAGACCACCCACCCCAGAAATGAGGTTCTCGGTGCGGACACTGTCGACCCGACGCCGGCATCCCCTTGCGGGACCTGTCGTTCTCCTGCTCGGACTGCTCGCGGC
Source organism: Aeromicrobium sp. CTD01-1L150 (assembly GCF_041951745.1). GTDB lineage: Bacteria > Actinomycetota > Actinomycetes > Propionibacteriales > Nocardioidaceae > Aeromicrobium. The sequence continues at coordinate 1,528,807 of NZ_CP169555.1, read as the reverse complement.
GGCGGCGATCTACGCGGTCATCCAGTCCACGTGGCTCTCGCCGGCTTCGGCCGACGCCGAGACGGCGAGCGCAACCGATGTCGAGGCCGGTCAGGAGCTGTTCCTGGTCGGCTGCGCCAGCTGCCACGGCAAGAACGCCCAAGGCATCGACACCAAGGAAGGCACCAACTACGGACCGCCGCTGATCGGTGTCGGCGCCGCTGCTGTCGACTTCCAGGTCGGCACCGGCCGCATGCCCATGGCCCAGTCCGGCCACCAGGCACCGCGCAAGGCTCCGGAGTACACCGAGGAGGAGACCAAGCAGCTCGCTGCGTACGTCGCCTCGCTCGGCCCCGGCCCGGCGATCCCCGAGGAGCGTTGGCTGCGCTACGAGGAGGCCACCGAGGAGGACGTCACCCGCGGCGGCGAGTTCTTCCGCACCAACTGCACCGCCTGCCACAACTCCGTCGGAGCCGGTGGCGCCCTGCCCAGCGGCCGCTACGCGCCAGAGCTGGACGGTGTCAGCGCCAAGCACATCTACGAGGCCATGACGACCGGGCCTCAGCAGATGCCGGTCTTCAACGACGCGATCATCACGCCCGAGGACAAGCGCAACGTCATCGCATACATCAAGGCGGTGCAGGACGAGCCCGCCTACGGCGGCGTGGGCGGCCGCGTCGGCCCGGTGGCCGACGGCGTCTACGTCTGGATCGTCGGCATCGGAGGCTTGGTCCTCTTCGCCGTCTGGATCGGCACCCACGGTGCACGAACGAAGAAGAAGAAGTCATGAACGACGAGCTTCAGCCCTCCACCCCCAGCACGACCGAGCCCATCCAGAACCCGGGGCTCCCCGAGCACCACTGGCGACCCACCGACGTCGACCCGGCGCAGGAGCGTCGTGCCGAGCGTCAGGTCTCGGCGATGTTCGTGGTGGCCGCGCTGTTGTTCGTCGGGTTCGTGGTGGCCTACTTCACCATCGACGTCGACGCCATCCTGTTGAGCTACTCAGCATCCAACATCGCGCTCGGCACGACCCTCGGTGGCGGCCTGCTCCTCATCGGCACCGGCATCATCCAGTGGGCCAAGAAGCTCATGGCCGACCACGAGATGGTCGAGATGCGCCACCCCGCCCGCTCCTCCGACGAGGACCGCGAGGCCGTCCTCGTCGACGTCAACGCGGGGCTGGATGAGTCGACGATCGGCCGTCGCCCCATGATCCGCAACAGCCTGCTGCTCTCGCTGGGCGCGCTCGCCGCACCGTCAGTGGTCCTGCTGCGCGATCTTGGTCCCCTGCCCTTCGGCCAGGACGAGACGGTCTGGGAGCGCGGCATGCGCGTCGTCAACGACGTCTCAGGCCTGCCCATGCGGCCCGCGGACATCGAGGTCGGCCAGCTGGTCAACGCCGAGCCCGCCGTCTTCTTCCCGCAGGACGGTGAGGAGGAGGCCGAGGTCCATGGACACGCCCAGCTCGACGCCAAGTCCAAGGCAGCGGTCGTCGTCGTGCGCATGCGCCCGGAGGACATCACCCCGGCGCAGGGGCGTGAGAACTGGGGCATCGACGGCATCGTGTGCTACTCCAAGATCTGCACGCACGTTGGCTGCCCGATCAGCCTGTGGGAGCAACAGACGCACCACCTGCTCTGCCCGTGCCACCAGTCGACGTTCGACCTCGCCGACAACGGCAAGGTCATCTTCGGCCCGGCGCACCGTCCGCTCCCCCAGCTACCCTTGATGCTGGACTCCGAGGGATATCTCGTGGCCCAGCGCGACTTCCCCGAGATCGGCGGACCGAGCTACCCCGAGATCGCGAAGGACCAGAAGAAGCTGGACGGTGACTCATGAGCGAGCGCGAGCGAGTGAACGATGGAGTGCGCATGCCGTCACGTCCCGACGCTTTTCTCCCTAAGGGCGTGACCGCATGAGTGAGACCTACACCAACGTCGAGGACACCCCGGTCGGCAAGAAGGCCGCCGGTCCCGTCGGCTGGCTCGACGAGCGTCTCGGCCTGGCCGGGGCCGCCAAGAAGAACCTCCGCAAGATCTTTCCCGAGCACTGGTCGTTCATGCTCGGTGAGATCGCCCTGTGGAGCTTCGTCGTCCTGCTGCTCAGCGGTGTCTTCCTGACCTTCTGGTTCCAGCCCAGCATGGCCCAGACCGTCTACGACGGCGCCTACGGGCCCATGAAGGGGCTGGAGATGTCGCAGGCCTACGCCTCGACGCTGCACATCTCCTTCGACATCCGTGGCGGACTGCTCATGCGGCAGATCCACCACTGGGCTGCCGCTCTGTTCATCGCGGCGATGATGGCCCACATGCTCCGCGTGTTCTTCACCGGCGCCTACCGCAAGCCCCGTGAGCTCAACTGGCTGATCGGCATCGGCCTGCTGGCCCTGGGCATCCTCAGCGGGTTCTCCGGCTACTCACTGCCTGATGATCTGCTGTCCGGCACCGGGCTGCGCATCGCGCACGGCATGATCCGCTCGATCCCGATCGTGGGCTCCTACGTCGAGTTCTTCCTCTTCGGTGGCGAGTACCCGGGCGAGGAGATCATTCCCCGCCTGTACATGGTCCACATCCTGCTGCTCCCGGCCCTGCTGCTCGCCCTGATCGCCGCGCACATGCTGTTGCTCGTCTACCACAAGCACACGCAGTGGCCCGGCTCCGGACGCACCGAGGAGAACGTCGTCGGCTACCCGATGTTCCCGGTGTACGCAGCCAAGGCCGGCGGCTTCTTCTTCGTCGTCTTCGGCTTCACCGCGCTGCTGGGAGCTCTGTTGCAGATCAATGCGGTCTGGGTCTACGGGCCCTACAACCCATCGGAGGTCACGGCCGGCTCCCAGCCTGACTGGTACATGGGCTTCGCCGAGGGTCTGCTGCGCATCATGCCCGCCTGGGAGAGCACGATCCTCGGTTGGACGTTCAGCTGGAACGTCATGATCCCCGGCCTGGGCGGCATGGGCTTCCTGTTCACCACGCTGGCCCTGTGGCCGTTCATCGAGCGCTGGATCACTGGCGACGAGCGTGAGCACCACCTGTTGGAGCGTCCGCGCAACGCCCCGACGCGCACCGCGTTCGGCGTCGCCGGCATCACCTGGTTCGGTGTCGCCTGGGCCGCAGGCGGCAACGACATCATCGCCCTGCGCTTCCAGCTCGACGTGATGGCACTGGTGCGGTTCTTCCAGGTCGCGATCATCGTGGGCCCGATCATCGCGTTCATCGTCACGCGTCGTATCTGCATCGGGCTGCAACGGCAGGACTCTGATCGGATCCTGCACGGCTACGAGACCGGCATCCTCGAGCGCACCCCCGACGGCGGGTACTCCGAGCGCCACGCTCCCCTGCCCGAGGCCTCGCAGTACGCACTCACGGCGCACGACCGTCTCCCGGCGCTCCAAGCTCCGGCCGAGACCGACGAGAACGGTGTGGCGGCTCCCGCCACTCGTCGAGCCAAGTTGCGGGCCAAGGCGCGCGAGTTCTACTACCACGGTGCGGTGGACAAGCCCACCGCCGCCGACGTGGCACACGCCGAGGAACACCTGGGCGACCACGAGGGCCACCCGATCGAGCTCGGCGAGGACTTCCAGGGCGTCTCCGAGACAGGCATCCCGAAGTCACACTGACGCGCAACTTCCTCGATGCATCAGGGCCCCTCCCGCGGGAGGGGCCCTGATGCATCTCCCCCAGTAGGTGGCCGGGGCTCTGCACGGGGCGGGGACGCGGCCGTGTGCACCCAGCCGCCAGCCGCCCTGAACCTCCACGCCTGTTGAGTCACGTCACATCCGAGGTCGGGGCGAGGACGGCACGACGTCCACCCAGCCCTCGCCGCGTACCGGCATGCAGGAGGAACCCGGTGGAGTCCCCTCTGACGTCAGGCCGTGGTCAACCCTCGAGCGCGGAGCCGCTCTTCCAGGTCGCCCAGTCGACGTTCCAGTCGGTCCAGCCGTTCTGCGGCTCCAGGCTGCGGGGGCTGCCGGTGAAGTCCACGACGTCACCGCGCTTGGAGTTCTGGTACAGCCAGGCGGCGTTGTCGGTGCTCATGCCGACACAACCAGCGCTGACGTTGGAGCTGCCCTGCGAGCCGACCGACCATGGGGCGGCGTGGATGAACTCACCGGAGGTCGTGACCCGCATGGCCCACTTCACGTCGGTGAGGTTGTAGTAGTCGGCGTCGTCCTCGGACACGCCGGTGCTGGCAGCATCCATGTCCACGGCGTCGTACTTCTCCATGATGACCTTGGTGCCGTTGCGCGAGTCCTTGCCGGGCTTGCCCGTGGAGACCGGGATCGTTCGAAGCGTCTGACCGTCCTTCTCGACGGTCATGGTGTGGCGCTGGGTGTCGACGGTGCTGATCACCCGCGAGCCGACGGTGAAGGGCACCACCTGGTCCTGCTGGCCGTAGATGCCGTCGCCGGCGTGCAGACTGTTGAGCTGCAGGTCGACCGTGACGTCGGTCCCGGCCGGCCAGTACTCCTTGGGCCGGTAGTGAGCCGTGTGGTCGCTGTACCAGTGCCACGCACCCTCGATGTCCGCATCGGTGCGCACGTGCATGTTCTCCTCGAACGTCGCCCGTTCCTTCACCGGCAGGTCGAAGGAGACCACGATCGGCATGCCGACGCCGACGGTCTCACCCTCGATCGGGGCGACGGAGGGATAGGTCTGCTCGTCCTTGCTGAGGTCCTGGGTGGTGAAGCGCTGCTCGAAGGAGTCCTCACCGTCGTCGTTGCGGCCCGTGGCCGTCAGGACGTAGGTGACGCCGGGCTCGAGCCGCTCACCGGCCTTCCACACACCGTCGGCGAGCTCGCCGTCGACGGTGTACTTGCCCTTGAGGGAGGCCAGCGCGACCTCCTGGAGCTCACCATCGCTGGCCGAGAGCTCCACGAGGGTGTCGACGGCAACGTCTTGGGCATCGGCTTCGACGTTGCTGTCGAAGGCGACAGGGGTCGGCTCGGGCTCGGCAGCCTGCCGTACGGCATCTGCGGAGCAGGCCGTCACCAACAGCGCGGTGGCAGCAAGCAGCATGGAAGGGCGCAGTCTCACCCCACCATGGTACGGGCTCGGACCGAGCCTTGTGCACGCACTCTCAGTGAGCGTGCACACCTCGGTAGTACTCGAAGATCCAACCGAGCATGGCTGCTGTGCCGAACGTCATGCCGATGATGAACAGCCACCACCCGATGACCACACCCAGCACCATCGTGCCCAGCGTCATCGCACAGAACAGCGGCCACCAGCTGTAGGGCGGGAAGAAGCCCTGCTCCCCCGCGCCCTCGGCGATCTCGCCGTCGCTGCGGTCCTCGGGACGGTCATCGATCTGCTTGGCGACGACGTAGAGGTAGAAGCCCAGCAGCGCACACAGCAGGAAGGTCATGACCAGTGCCGTGGTGCCGGTCCAGTCCTCGCTGAGCAGCCAGTAGATCGGTGTGATCAGGACGAAGAACACGCCACAGGAGGCGATGGTCCAGTACTCGACCTTCATGGCTCAGTGTCCCTTCTCGTTCGAGTCGCCGGTGGCCTGTGCCTTGCCGTTGACGTTGGGCGCATCGGCGAGCCTGGCGCCCTCGTCGGGATTGTCGATGAGCTCGAGCTCAGCGATCTCCGGATGATGCAGGTCGAACGCTGGACTCTCCGAGCGCACCCGGGGAAGGGAGTGGAAGTTGTGACGCGGCGGCGGCGAGGACGTCGCCCACTCCAGGGAGCGTCCCCATCCCCACGGATCGTCCAGCTTGACGAGCGGGTTCTTGCGCGAGGTCCACACGTTGTAGAAGAACGGCAGCGTCGAGGCGCCCAGCAGGAAGGCTCCGATGGAGGAGATCTCGTTGAGCGTGGTGAAGCCGTCAGTGGGTGCGTAGTCAGCGTAGCGGCGTGGCATGCCTTCGACGCCCAGCCAGTGCTGCACCAGGAAGGTCATGTGGAAGCCGATGAACAACAGCCAGAAGTGGATCTTGCCGAGCTTCTCATCCAGCATGCGTCCGGTGAGCTTGGGCCACCAGAAGTAGAAGCCCGCGAACATCGCGAAGACCACCGTGCCGAAGACGACGTAGTGGAAGTGCGCCACGACGAAGTAGCTGTCGGACAGCTGGAAGTCCAGCGTCGGCGAGGCCAGCACGACACCGGTCAGGCCACCGAAGAGGAAGGTCGTCAGGAAGCCCAGCGAGAAGAGCATGGGGGTGTCCAGAGAGACACTTCCCCCCCATATCGTGCCGATCCAGTTGAAGAACTTCACGCCCGTCGGGACCGCGATCAAGAACGTCATGAAGCTGAAGAACGCCAAGTCCACCGCTCCGGTCACGAACATGTGGTGCGCCCAGACCGCGACGGACAGGGCCGCGATCATCAGCGTGGCACCGACCAGACCGACGTAGCCGAAGATCGGCTTGCGGCTGAAGACCGGAAGGATCTCGGTGATGATGCCGAAGAACGGCAACGCGATGATGTAGACCTCGGGGTGCCCGAAGAACCAGAACAGGTGCTGCCACAGGATCGGGCCGCCATTGGCCGCATCGAAGACATGTGCCCCGAGCATTCGGTCCGCAGCCAGGGCGAGCAGCGCCGCGGCGAAGATCGGGAAGGCGATCAGGACCAGCAGGCTGGTGACCAGCGTGTTCCAGACGAAGATCGGCATCCGGAACATCGTCATGCCCGGGACTCGCATGCAGAAGATCGTGGTGATGAAGTTGACCGCACCCAGGATGGTGCCGAGACCGGACAGCCACAGTCCCATGACCCACAGGTCACCGCCCATGCCCGGCGAGTGCACGCCGTCCGACAGCGGGGCGTAGGCGAACCAGCCGAAGCTCGCGGCGCCGCCCGGCACGAACAGGCCCGCCACCACGATCGACGAGCCGAACAGGTACAGCCAGTAGCTGAACATGTTCAGGCGAGGGAACGCGACGTCGGGCGCACCGATCTGCAGCGGCATGATGGCGTTGCCGAAGCCGAAGAACAGCGGCGTCGCGAACATCAGCAGCATGATGGTGCCGTGCATCGTGAAGGACTGGTTGTAGGCCTCGTCGCTGAGCACCGGCGAACCTGGCTGGGCCAGGTTCGCGCGGATCGCCAGCGCCAGCACACCGCCGATCAGGAAGAAGATGAACGACGTGACCAGGTACATGTTGCCGATCAGCTTGTGATCGGTCGTGGTCAGCATGATGACGATCTTGCGACCGAGCGTCGTCTCGGGGACGGGAGATCCGGCGTGCGACTCCTCGTGCGACCCCTCGAATGCAGCAGTGGTGGCCATCAGTTCTCTTCTCCCAGCCCGGCGACGGTGTCGGCCTTGACGGCGCCCGCAGGCGCTCCGGTCTGGCCGTTCTCCTGGAGCTCGCGCAGGTGCGCGTCGTACTCCTCGGGCGAGACGACGTTGACCTTGAAGATCATGCGGCTGTGGTAGAGGCCGCACAGCTCGGCGCAACGACCGGTGAACGTGCCCTCGCGCGTCGGCGTGAGGTCGAAGGCGTTCTTCTGCGGCCCCTGGCCCGGGACCACGTCCATCTTGAAGTAGAACTCCGGGATCCAGAAGGAGTGGATCACGTCGGGGCTCTTGAGCTCGAAGCGCACGGACTCATCCACCGGCAGCCACAGCTCCGGAAGGTTCTCGGTGTCACCGAGGTCGTAGACGTCCTCGCCACCCGTGGCGGCCTCGTCCAGGTAGTTGAAGGTCCACTGCCACTTGGATCCGATGACCTCGATGGTGTGGTCGGGGTTCTCGACGTCGGCCAGCACCTCGTTCTGGGTGGTGACGGTGTGGAAGAAGAACACTCCGACGATGATGAGCGGAGCGATCGTGTACAGGGCCTCGATCGGCAGGTTGTACCGCACCTGCGACGGCACCTCGTCGTCACTGCGCCGGCGATAGCGGACTGCGGCGTACACGATCAGGCCGAAGACCAGCACGAAGACGACGAGCACCGCGATCCAGGTGCCAAGCCACAGGTTCCAGATCGGCTCGGTACGGTCGCTGGCCGCCTTCGGCAGGGCCAGGCGCATGATGTCGCTGTCGCTCGACTTGTCACATGCGCCGAGCAGGAGCACTGCCGGCGCAGCGAGGAGCGCTGCACACTTCTTCCGACCCACGAGGCGCCTTTCTGGTCTGGGCGATCCGGTGTCAGGACAGCCGTCCTTTGACGCCGTCACCCTATCGCGATGAACTTGCCCATCAGCAGGTAAGGGCACCCTTCCTGCAGCACGTGTCTGCGTGCTCACGGCAGGTCGAGGGCCGCGTCGATCTCGGAGGCAGCGGCGTCGCCGTACGCGCTCCGGATGCGTCCGATGAACGCGTCGCGCTCCAGCGTGTACTCCTGCGTGCCGGTGGTCTCCACGACGCCGGCGGCGATCGCACACCCGAGCTGCGCCGAGCGCTCCGGGCCAAGGCCTGTGGCGACGCCGGCGAGGTATCCGGCGCGAAAGCTGTCCCCGACGCCGGTGGGATCGACGGCGTCCACCCCGGGAATGGCCGCGACCTCCACGACGTCACCGTCGCCCGGGTAGACCGAGACGCCGTCCTTGCCACGAGTGACGACGCGCGTGCCCACCCGGGACTGGACCTCCTGCTCGCTCCAGCCGGTCTTCTTCTCGATGAGAGCGGCCTCGTAGTCGTTGCTGAACAGGTAGGCCGCACCGTCGATGAGATCGGCGATGAGATCACCGTCGGCCCAGGCGAGCTGCTGCGACGGGTCGGCGGCGAACGGGATGCCGACCTCGCGCGCGGTCTGCGTGTGGCGCTGCATCCCGGCCGGGTCGTCGGGTCCGATCAGCAGGACGTCGATGGGGCGCTCGGCGTGGATGGCAGCGACGTCGATGCGCCGCGCCTCGGACATCGCGCCCGGGTAGAAGGTGACGATCTGGGCGTGGTCGTCGTCGGTGGTGATGGTGCACAGCGCCGTGTGCAGCCTGGGCGAGACGTGGACGAGCGAGCAGTCCACACCAGCCTGCTCGAGCCACGACTGGTAGCCCTGCTCCACGAAGTCGGTGCCGACGGACGCGACGAGCGTCGGCCGGTGTCCGAGCGAGCCGAGAGCGAAGCTGATGTTGGCGGCACAGCCTCCGCGGCGGATGTCGAGGTCCTCCACGAGGAAGGAGACCGCGAGCTTGTCCAGCTGGTCGGGGACCAGGGAGTCGGAGAACTTGCCGGTGAAGACTTGGAGGTGGTCCGTCGCGACGGACCCAGCGATGGCTAGATGCACGCCAGCACGATAGACGACGGCCCCCTGCGTGCGCAGGGGGCCGTCTGGCGCAAGGGGTCAAGCGCACACGATATCCACCGGGGTCTCGATACGACTGGCACCTTCGGCGCGCTGACTCGACCTGTCGTGACTCTCGCTCGCAGAGCTCGCGAGATCACTGCAGATCAGTGGAAGGAGTCGCCACAGGCGCAGGAGCCCGTGGCTCCTGGGTTGTCGATGGTGAAGCCCTGCTTCTCGATGGTGTCGACGAAGTCGATCGTGGCACCGTGCAGGTACGGCAGGCTCATCCGGTCGACGACGACGTTGACGCCGTCGAAGTCGCGGATCTCGTCACCGTCGAGGGACCTCTCGTCGAAGAAGAGCTGGTAGCGCAGCCCGGAGCACCCGCCCGGCTGGACAGCGATGCGCAGGGAGAGGTCGTCGCGACCCTCCTGGGCAAGGAGGCTGCGGACCTTCTCGGCGGCACCGCCGGTCAGCGTGATGCCGTCGGCCGGCTTCTCGGTCTGGACTTCGGTGGTGCTGTCGACGCTCATGTCATCTCCGTCGCTTCGGGGGTACGTCCACGGGCGTCAACCTGCCCGAGCACGAATCTGTTCCCATCGTACGCGCCTGGCCCATCGTGTCCCAGTCCGCGGGCGTCCGGGCCTGCGATGGCGCACGTCAGCGGGACCAGGTGCGAGCAGTGCGGGCCGCGAGGTCCGCCAGGGCCGCCTGCGGCTCCTCCCGTGCACGGTCACCGCCCAGCAGGTCGACGAGCGAGTAGGCCGACTCCACCCCCATCGCACGCATCTCGCGCGATCCCACCGTGACGTCACCGGCGAGCACGATGCACGGTCTGGCGGCGGCCGCAGCGCACGTCGCCACGCCGTGCACGACCTTGCCACTGCGCGACGTGTGGTCGTAGGTGCCTTCTCCCGAGACGACGAGGTCGTGCGCTGCGCACGCCTGCTGCAGACCCACCGCCTCACCCACGAGCTCGACGCCGGACCTGACCTCTGCCCCGAGCACGAGCAGTGCGAACCCCAGCCCCCCACCTGCTCCCGCGCCGGGGGCATCGGCCACGCGGCGCTCTGCGGGGGTGGAGCCGCAGGTGGCCACCACGAAGGCGTCGAGCACGGCGTCGACCTCGACGATCCCGGCCTCGTCCAGTCCCTTCTGCGCGCCGAACGTCTTGGTGGTGCCGAACAGTCCGAGGAGGGGCACGTCGACGTCCGTCGCGGCCACGAGACGGATGCCGTCCAGACGAGCACGCACGGCCTCGAGGTCGACCGACCCGATCCCCTGCAGCCCGCGGGGGCCCGCGTCCAGCGGGACGTCGGCCTCGGCCCCGAGCGCGGCGAGCAGCCCGGCTCCGGCATCGTGGGTGGCGCTCCCGCCGAGTCCGATCACCACCGTCGTCGCACCGGCGTCGACGGCCGCGACGACGGCCTGGCCAACACCCACCGTGCTCGAGGACCAGGGATCCGGCGCGTGCAGCAGCTGCAGGCCGCAGGCCTGGGCGGACTCGAGGTAGGCGATGTCGTCGACATGCAGCACCGTGACCGGCGTCGGCTCGCCCTGAGGGCCCTGGACGGTCGTGATGCGGAGCTGGCTGCCGAGCACGGCGTGCAGCGTGTCGATGAAGCCCGGTCCACCGTCGGCCATCGGCAGCACCGTGACCTCGTCGTCGGGAACCTGTCGGACCCATCCCCGGGCGATGGCCCGAGCCGCCTCGGGAGCCGTGAGCGTCCCCCCGAACCCGTCAGGGGCGACCAGCACCTTCACCAGGCCACCGCCGCCCCGTTGAGGGACATGTCAAGCCCCAAGGTGCTGCTCCGTGGCGGCAAGCAACACACAGGTGGCCAGCCCCTCCATGGCCGCACGAAGGTCGTCCATCGACGGGAAGGACGGGGCGATCCGGATGTTGCGGTCACGTGGGTCCTTGCCGTACGGGTAGGAGGCTCCGGCCGGGGTGAGGGCGATGCCTGCCTGCTTGGCGAGCGCCACGACGCGTGAGGCGGTCCCGTCGGGGACGTCCAGACTGACGAAGTAGCCGCCCTTGGGCTCGGTCCAGGTCGCCACGTCGTACTCCCCCAGCCGGTCGCGCAGGATCTCGAGCACAGCCTGGAACTTCGGGGCGAGGATCTCGCGATGGCGGTCCATGTGGGCGTGCACGGCCTCGACGTCCGGCAGCAGGCGTGCGTGCCGTAGGTGGTTGACCTTGTCGGGGCCGATGGTCCGCTTGCCGAGCAGGCCGGTGTACCAGGCGATGTTGTCCGCCGAGGCCCCCAGGAAGCTCACTCCTGACCCGGCGAAGGTGATCTTGGACGTGGAGGCGAGGACGAAGGGGCGGTCGGGATGCCCTGATGCGGCGCAGAGGCCGAGAATGTCGGGGCTCTTGGTGCGTTCCGGCGTCAGGTGGTGGACGGCGTACGCGTTGTCCCAGATGATCCGGAAGTCCGGTGCGGCGGTCTCCAGGGCCGCGAGCTCGGCGGCGATGCTCTCGCTGATGACCGCGCCGGTGGGGTTGGAGTAGGTGGGTACCAGCCAGATGCCCTTGACCGCCGGGTCCTTGACCAGCTCGCGCACGGCGGCCATGTCCGGGCCGTCCTGGAGCATGTCGACGCTCTCCATCCGGATGCCGTACTGCTCACAGATCGCGAAGTGCCGGTCGTACCCGGGCGCGGGGCAGATGAAGGCGACGTCGTCCTCGGCCGACCACGGACGCGGCGAGCCGACTGTGCCCTTGAGGAGGCTGAAGGCCACGAGGTCGTGCATGACCGCCAGGCTCGCGTTGTCGCCGGCCACCACCTGGTCGAGAGGTACCTGCATGATCTCGGCGAACGTGGCGCGCAGGTCGGGGTTGCCGAGCAGCCCGCCGTAGTTGCGAGTGTCCGTGCCGGCGCTGTCGCGGTAGTCCTCCCCGGGCAGCACGAGGAGCTCCGTGGAGAGGTCGAGCTGGGCCGGCGACGGCTTGCCGCGCGTCAGGTCGAGCTTCAGGCCGGCCTCCTGCAGCCTTGCGTAGGCGTCCTGCAGGTCGGAGTGGAGGGACTGGATCTCGGCGGTGGAAAGAGTGTCGAAAGTCACCAGTCCAACCTATCTCCCACCGGCGGGGGTGCCGGGCCGTGGGCGGCGAACCAGCACAGCGGGTGCCGGGCCGTGGGCGGCGAACCAGCACAGCGGGTGCCGGGCCGTGGGCGGCGAACCAGCACAGCGGGTGCCGGGCCGTGGGCGGCGAACCAGCACAGCGGGTGCCGGGCCGTGGGCGGCACCCCGACCCCAAGACCACCACCACCGGCCCACCAGCCTGACCCCGACCCCGATCAGGCCCCCGGCGGGGGTGCCGGGCCGTGGGCGGCGAACCAGCACAGCGGGTGCCGGGCCGTGGGCGGCGAACCAGCACAGCGGGTGCCGGGCCGTGGGCGGCAAACGGCACAGTCAGCGGGCGGAGTCCAGGCCCGGGGCACCCCACAGCGCCAGCCAGCGCTCAAGAGTCCCCTCGATCGGCACGTCACCCTCGGCGAGGCCGCGCAGCTGCAGCTCGGCGGCGTTGTCGCGCCGTTGGCCCGCCAGCGGCACGAACGGGTAGAAGGTGCCTTGCTTGAACAGGTAGACGAGCGCGGCCGGACCGCCCGCCGGGGTGGCGAACAGCACCGTCGAGCACAGCAAGGAGGGCCCGTAGCCGGCGTCGACGAGTGAGGAGTTGGCGGCGTGCAGGTCAGTCACCAGGCCCGTGACGTCCGCGCCGGGTCGGGTCACCGACAGCCAGCGGTAGCCGTGGGGGTCGGTGCTGAGCGAGACCGATGCCGCGGCGTCGGTGGTGATGACCTCCTTGACCCCGTCGATGACGGCGTCGTCACGGACGCCGTCGACGTCGCGGAAGCACACGGCGCCCTGCCCGGTGGCCGGGAATCCTCCGGCCTGCAGGGTGATCGATGCTTGCGGGAGTCCGAACAGGACGTCGAGGTCGGCCTGTGGCGGCTTGCTGCGGCCCAGTAGTGAGTCGAGCCAACCCATTCAGGTGTCCTCCCGCCCCCAGCCCGGGACCCCCGCCGGGGGCCCGACCCGTGAGAAATTCGCGACGAGCGGCCGGTGGTGGTCGCTGACGGATCGGGGCACGGCCCCCGGTACCCGGTGGTGGCCTGAAACGCTCGCCGTCACATCGGCTCCGAGAGCTCCGCGCCGACCTTGGCGAGATTCTGCAGGCGCTGCTCCAGCGGCGGGTGGGTCGACATCAGTGCACCCATGGACTCGCGGCTGAGTGCTGGAGCGATGAAGAAGGCGTTCAGGGCCTGCTTGTCGCGCAGGTCCTGGTTGGGGATGCGGCTCATGTCGCCACTGATCTTGGTCAGCGCCGAGGCCAGCTGCGACGGCCGACCGGTCAGGTAGGCGCCACTGCGGTCAGCGCTCAGCTCGCGGTAGCGCGACAGCGCCCTGGTGAGCAGGAAGCTCAGGAAGTACACGACGACGCTCACCAGGAGCACGATGATGAACGGGAGCGCCCCCCTGTTGTTGCGCCCTCCCCCGAAGAAGAGCCCCCATCGAGTGATGAATCCCGCCAGCAGGCCGAGCGTGGAGGCCACCGTCATGACCGAGACGTCCCGGTTGGCGACGTGGGCCAGCTCGTGGGCCAGCACGCCCTCCAGCTCATCGGCGGTGAGCCGTTGCATGATGCCGGTCGTGACGCAGACCGCCGAGTGCTTCGGTGTGCGGCCCGTGGCGAAGGCGTTGGGCATGTCGGTCTGTGCCACCGCCACCGTGGGCTTGGGCATGTCGGCCAGGACGCAGAGCCGGTCGATCATCGCGTGCAGCTCCGGCGCCTGCTCCGGTGTGACGACCTTCGCGCGCATCGACTTCAACGCCAGGGAGTCAGAGAAGTACCACTGACCCCACGCCATGCCGATCACGATCACCAGCCCGAAGACCATGTTCGTGTTGTAGATGAGCACCGCGCCGAACGCGACGTAGAGCAGACCCAGGCCCAGGCCCACGCCACCCATGCGCAGGCTCAGCCCGCGGTCACTGCGAAATCTGGTCCTGGCCATCGTGGCCGTCCTCTCCGGTGGTGATGGCGTCGCCGGCGTCGAGGCCGTCTGCCGGGCCGAGGGCGGCGTCGAACCGGCGCCTCTCGACATCCTCGAGCTTCTCCCCCGGGCGTGCGATGACCCCCTCGGCCACCAGCTCATCGACGGCGTCCGCCTTGGCCTCCAGCTCGCGCGTGTGACGCTCCGCCTCGGCCATCTGCTGGTTGACCTCGCTCAGTGACGACGTGATGCCGCCGCCGGCGCTGTTGACCTCCGAGCGCGCCGTGGCCGCGGAGTGCCTGGCACTCAGGGTGTCCTTGCGCATCCGGAAGTCTTCGATCCTGTCCTCCAGCCCCATGGCCGCATCGGAGAGCGCAGTCTCCTCCTGGGCCAGTGCGGCGTGCCGCTCCCGCAGGTCGCTGATCCCGGCCTCCAGGGTCACCTTGCGACCCAGGGCTCCACGGGCCGCTGCGTCGTCGCCGCGGGAGACGGCCTCGCCGGCCTGTGCGTCGAGCGCCTCGGACTGCGACTCCATCTGCCGCAGCCTCACCTCGACCCGCTTGCGGCTCGTCGTGACGTCAGCGACACCGCGTCGCACCTGCTGGAGCTGGGCCAGCTGCCGCCGGTACGTCGCGTCGAGGTCGCCCTGGAGGTTGTCCAACCCCTTGGCCCCTCGACGCGCCCTGAAGACGGCGCGGATCCGCTCACCGATGCCCATGGGAACAGATTACGGGGGCGATGCAGGCACGGCTTCGTCACGACCGTCTGGAGGCGGCAGGACGCCCGGTAGGGTGACCCGCGTGAGCGAGGAGAGCAGTTCGAGAAAGGGTCGCCCCACCCCGAGCCGCAAGGAGGCGGAGGCCGCCCGCAAGAAGGCCATGAAGAAGCCGTTGACACGGCGCGAGCAGGCGCTGCGTCAGCGCGAGGCTCGGGCCAAGGCGCGTCGTCAGCAGCAGGAAGCCTTGCGCTCCGGGGACGACGCCCACCTCCCCCCACGTGACCGCGGACCGGTCCGGGCACTGGTGCGTGACGTCGTCGACCGCCGGGTCAACGTCTCCGAGTACCTCCTGCCCATCCTCCTGGTGGTCGTCCTGGTGAACCTGCTCAATGCCTCGGTGTTCCAGCAGCCGCAGCTCGATGCGTTCGTGCTGCTCATCTGGCTCGCGCTGATCATCCTGACGATCTTCGACGAGCTCCGCATGATCCGGCTCGTGAAGCGGACCGTCGTGGAACGCTTCGGTCCGGAGAAGCGTCGCGGCAACACCGGCTACGCGGTCCTGCGCAGCACGCAGCTGCGTCGCTTCCGGCTCCCCAAGCCACAGATCGCCCGCGGCGCACCCCTGCGCGACCGCTACTGAGCCTCGGCTCGAACCCCGCCACCCTCACGCAGCATCGACCGGAGGCGGACGATCTCGCCGATGAGAAGCGGTGCGAGGAAGAACACTGCGAGCACCGTGCCGAAGGCAACCCACGCAAGCAGAGCGACCCCCGGTTCGGCGATCGGGGCCGTACGAGCGGCCAACCACACCGCGGCCGCCGCCAGGCTGGTCAGTGCGCACAGCAGCGCAGTGGGGCGATGCCGGCCCAGTGCGGCGAGCGCGAAGAGGACCACCATCGGCGGCAGGAACATGCCCAGCTCGTGGTCGCGCAGCGCGAACACGATGTAGGAGGCAGTGGCGACAGCCGCCACTGCTCGCGGGAATCGACCGAAGAGCCCGAGCACGGCGCACCCGATGACCACCGTGACGAACGTCAGGGCGTCGGGAGAACGGGTGAGGCCCCATGCGGCAACCGGGGAGAACGGATCGCCCGCGACCGTGCCGATCGTCGCGCCGAGCTCCACGATCAACACGAGCAGCGCCACGGTGGCCCAGATGAGTGTGCGACGGGACATGATCCTCCGAAAACTCGGGTGGGTAAGTATTCACTCACCCTTAGGATGGCCGCATGCCCTCCCGCACGTCAAGACCAACGTCCCGAGCGGAAATGGCGCCGGCCCCGGAGCGCATCCTCGATGCAGCCGCAGCGATCATGCGGCGCGACGGGCTCACCAGGGCCACCACGAAGCAGATCGCGCGCGAGGCGGGATGCTCAGAGGCGTTGCTCTACAAGCACTTCCCGGACAAGCGCGAGATCTTCCTGCGGGTGCTGACCGAACGATCGCCCCGTCTCGACGTCGCCCATGATCTACCCGGCACCGGGACGGTGGTCGACAACCTCGAGCGCCTCGTCGCGAACCTGCTGGACTTCTACGGACAGAACTTCCCGATCGCCGCATCGATCTTCAGCAGCACCGAGCTGCTGAACGCGCACCGGGAGGCGATGACCGAACGCGGCGTCGGTCCACACGCCCCCTCACAGCTGGTCGCTCACTATCTCGACCAGGAGGTCCAGCTCGACCGTATGCCCGCGCTCGACACCGACGCCATCGCGCGCCTGCTCACCGGCGCCGCGCTGCACGAAGCCTTCCTGGCCACCTACGCGGGTGAACCAGTACGCGACGTCCCAGCTCTCGCCCGCCGCCTGGTCGCCGCCCTCGGACTCCACCCACGGCGAGAAGGCCAAGTGCCCTAGGGATGCAGCGACATGGGGCCGTAGACCTCGACGTCGCCCTCGAGCAGGCGTACCTGGTCGACGCCCTCCTCGACCAGGTCACCGAAGGCCTCCCCGACCCACGACTCGGCATCACCGCGGCTCTCGAACAGCTGTGAGCGACCGACCTCGGTCCCGTCGGCGTCCTCAAAGATCCAGCTCCAGCTCACGAAAGGCTCCTCTCTCTGCTGGCCCAGCGTCGGTCAGCCGGTGGTGTTGTCCACGAACGGGGGCTTGACCACCCTGAACGGTTCGGAGCGTCGACGCACGTCGACGACCACGTCGTCACCGAAGCGAACCGAGCGTTCCAGCAACGCCAGCCCGATGCCCTGACGCAACGTGGGCGAGAAGGTTCCCGACGTCACCTCGCCGACGATGTCGCCGGGCTCGCCGTCCGGGCCCACCGTTCGCACCGTCATGCCCGGACGAGGGATCCCCCGCCCCTTCGCGGCGATCCCGCGCAGCAGGCTGGACTCCTTGGCCTCCCGCTGCGCCTGCAACGACTCCTTGCCCCAGAACGACTCCTTGTCCCAGCCGACCGCCCATGCGGCCCGTGCCATGACCGGACTGATCTCAGGCGACAGCTCGTGGCCGTGCAGCGGGTAGCCCATCTCGGTCCGCAAGGTGTCGCGGGCGCCGAGGCCGCACGGCCGGATGCCGAAGGCCTCCCCTGCGGCCATCACCGCGTCCCACACGGCGATCGCGTCCTCAGATCGCACCACCAGCTCGTAGCCGCGCTCGCCCGTGTACCCGGTCCGGCACACGATCGCGTCGACCCCGGCGGGGGTGTCGAGGGGCGCAGCGGGGGTGCCGGACACAGGCACCGTCCCCTCCTCGAAGGACATGTACGCGTGGTCCACCGCAACACCGAGGGCCTGCAGGACGTCGTCGCTCGAGGGCCCCTGCAGTGCGAGCACGGCGAGCTCGCGGTGCCGGTTCGTGACCTCCATCCCCGCCGGCGCCGCGGCCTGCAGCCGCTCCACCACCGCGGCAGTGTTGGCCGCGTTCGGGACCAGGAGGACGTCGAACTCGCTCCGGACATAGGCGATGAGGTCATCGACGGTCCCGCCGTCCTCGTCGCAGCACAGCGTGTACTGCGCCTGGCCGGGGCCGATACGACGCAGGTCGTTGGTCAGGCAGGCGTTGACGAAGTCGACGGCCCCGGAACCCTTGACGGTCACCTTGCCCAGGTGGCTGACGTCGAACAGTCCCACCGCATCACGCACCGCCGCGTGCTCGGCCAGCACCCCGCCTGCTGTCTCTTGCGCCACTCCGGGGTACTCCAACGGCATCGACCAGCCGCCGAACTCGGCCAGCTTGGCCCCCAGTGCGAGATGACGATCGTGCAGCGGCGAATGCAACAGGTCCATGCCGCCAACCTAGTGGGCACGCCCGTCGGCCCGTCGGAGGGCGTCGTTAGGGTGACGACATGACCGTGGTCACCGCCAGCACGTCCAAGCCATCCACCGCCCGTGCCGACGTCCTCGTGCTCGGGGTCCGGACCGACGACGACGCCACCGACGTCGCCGACGCACTCACTGCTGTCGGTTTCACCGGCAAGGAAGGCCAGGTGGCCACCTTTCCCGCCGGTGGGTTCGGCAAGGTCAAGACGGTCGTCGCACTCGGCCTGCCCACCGAGCCGAGCGCGGAGAAGCTGCGCCGCGCCGCGGCGGTCGGCCTGCGTGCCGCCCAGCAGGCCGGTGCCCGGTCGGTGGCGCTGGCCCTGCACCCTGCCGGGGTTGACGAGGTGGCCGCGATCGCCGAGGGCGTGGGGCTGGGTGCCTACCGCTTCGACACGTACAAGACCTCCAAGAACGACTCGGACGACGAGCCCGACACCGTGGTCGACAAGGTGCAGGTCCTGACGCCGTTCGCACGCCAGAGCACCACCTCGGCGGCCGTCGAGCGTGCCGGCATCGTCGCCCGGGCCGTCAACGCCGCGCGCGACTGGGTCAACACCGCCCCCGGCGACCTGCGTCCCCCGGCGTTCGCCGATGCCATCGCCGCCCTCGCCACCAAGGACCTCGACGTCACGGTCTGGGACGAGAAGCGCCTCGCCAAGGAGGGCTGTGGCGGTCTGATCGGCGTGGGCGCCGGGTCCGACGTCCCGCCCCGGCTCGTGCGCCTGACCTACGCGCCGTCCAAGCCCGTCACGCACCTCGCGCTCGTCGGCAAGGGCATCACCTTCGACTCCGGCGGCCTGTCCATCAAGACCGGCAGCGGCATGCAGACCATGAAGATGGACATGGCAGGTGCGGCAGCCGTCGTGGCCGCCGTCACGGCCATCGCCGAGCTCGGACTCCCGATCGCCGTCACCGCCTGGGCCTGCTTGGCCGAGAACATGCCCAGCGGGAGTGCCACCCGCCCAGGCGACGTCCTCACCCTGCGGGGCGGCCGGACGGTCGAGGTCCACAACACCGACGCCGAGGGACGCCTTGTCCTCGGCGACGGACTGGCGCTGGCAGCGGAGTCACCGGCAGATCGCATCGTCGACGTCGCGACGCTCACCGGCGCGTGCGTCATCGCGCTCGGGGAACGGACCACCGGCCTGCTCGGCAACGACGACGACCTGCGCGATGCCGTCCTCGCCTCGGCCGAAGCGGCCGGGGAGCCCACCTGGGCACTTCCGATCCCCGAGGAGATCGGTCAGGCCGTCACGTCCTCCACGATCGCCGACGTCCGCCAGCACAACCCCAAGCCGTACGGCGGTACGTCGTACGCCGCGGCGTTCCTGCGCGAGTTCGTCGGCGAGAAGCCCTGGGCCCATCTGGACATCGCCGGACCGGCGTGGAACGACGGGTCGGTCCGGGGCTACACGTCCGTCGGCGGCACCGGCACGGCCGTGCGCACCCTGGTGCGGCTGGCAGAGGACCTCAGCGCGTCGTGACCCTGCGAGACGACACCACGGCAGCGCTGGAACGTCGCCTCGCCGCCGAGCAGTCCGACCAGCGTCTGCCGTCGGTCGCGGCCGCCGTCGTGCGCTCCGGCCAGCTGGTGTGGTCGTCGGCTGTCGGACACACGCGGGGACGCGCCGGCTCGCCGGTGGCCACCACCGACACGCAGTACCGCATCGGCTCGCTCACCAAGACCTTCGTCGCGGTGCAGGTCATGCGACTGCGCGACGAAGGAGCTCTCGAGCTGAGCGACGCCATCGGGCGCCATCTGGGCGAGCTCGACCTCCCGGTGAGCATCGCTCAGCTGCTCAGCCACACCTCCGGCCTGCAGGCCGAGACGTCAGGCCCGTGGTGGGAGCGCACGCCGGGCGACGACTGGCCGGCACTGCTGGCGAGCCGCCCCACGCTCGTGTTCACGCCCGGCACACGGTTCCACTACTCCAACGTCGGGTTCGCCGTGCTCGGCGAGCTCGTCGCGCGGCTCCGTGGACGTCCCTGGCCCGAGGTGCTGCGCGAGGAGATCCTGGCACCCCTCGGCATGCACCGCACCACCTTCCGTCCCGAGACGCCGAGCGCTCCCGGCCTGGCGGTACATCCCTTCGCCGATCTCCTGCACGCCGAGCCCGAGCACGACGCCCTCGCCATGGCGCCCGCGGGCCAGCTGTGGTCCACCGCCGACGACCTCGCCCGCTGGGCCGCCTTCACGGCCGGCCACACCGGGGACGTGCTCTCGGCCACCACGCTCGCTCAGTCGCAGCGTCCGGTCGCGCTCTGGGACGATCCCACCAACGCCTGGGCCACGGCCCACGCGCTGGGGTGGCAGGTCAGCACAGCCGACGGGCGACGCTTCGTCGGGCACGGCGGGTCGATGCCAGGGTTCCTGGCGCAGCTGTGGGTCGACGTCGAGACCGGTGACGGGGTCGTCGTCCTGGCCAACGCCACCTCGGGCCTGGGCCCCGTCGCGAGTGACCTCCTGCGGACACTCGCCGACCGCGAGCCGCACGCCTCCACACCGTGGACGGCACAGGCCGGGCACAGAGACGACCTGGACCTGGTGGGTGACTGGTTCTGGGGCACCGTCCGCTTCACCGCATCGCTCAGCGGCGACCAGCTCCGGCTGGGGCAGCCGGGCATCGGGCGGGG
Organism: Aeromicrobium sp. CTD01-1L150; assembly: GCF_041951745.1. Taxonomy (GTDB): domain Bacteria; phylum Actinomycetota; class Actinomycetes; order Propionibacteriales; family Nocardioidaceae; genus Aeromicrobium. The sequence goes on along the minus strand of NZ_CP169555.1, from coordinate 1,508,015 downwards.
AGCGCGCTTCGAGCGAACGCATGACGGCTGGCGTGGCCTGGAGGGGTACTACAGCGGCGAGACCCTCACGGTGCACCGCGGCGCCGACGGCACCCCACGCCAGCTCGACCTCGCATCGTTCGTGTTCACCCGGGCACCGTACGAACCCGGCACCGACGTCCCCGGCGGTCTCGACGAGATGGGCTGGTCCTGACCACGAGCCGCCATCGGGCACCTCGTGCGCTCCCGCCCCGGCACTCCCGGGGTGGCCGGCTCAGCCGGTGGTGAGGCCGAGGGTCTCGGCGGCGTGCTCCACCTCGTCCCACTCGGTGCGGTCGCCACCGCGCCGGTCGGGGTGGGAGCGGACCCGGGCCTGCTTCCACCACTTCTGCAGCACCTCATCACTCGGACGACCGGTCACCGCATCGGCACCGGCCGAGACCTGCAGCGTGGCGATCGCCTCTTTCTCGGCCGGCGACGCGGGCCGCTGCACCGGCTGCGCCGGGCTCGACGAGGTCGACGACGCGCGCCCCTGCTGAGCGGCCTTCTGCCGCACCGCGTGGTCACGCATTCGCTGCGGGTAACCCACCCTGTTGGCGTCATAGACGGGGATGCCTGCCTTGCGGGCGAACTCCGCCGCAGCCTGCACGGAGGCTACCCGCCGACGCATCGACTCGCCGTCGGACGCGACGAGCACCACGGTCGGTTCCGAGACGTTCGTGCGGGGCTCCACGAAGGCCTCCACACCACGTCGTGACGCCACCCAGTCACTGAGCGCCGACAGGTCGTCACGCCTCGCGCGACGGCTGGAGGTACCGCCTCGGCGGCCGAACAGAGCCATGCCCACAGTGTGCCCGACGAACGGTGGACGAGCGTCCCGGCAACCCTACTCGCGAGTCGCTCACCCGAGTGGTGGACACCACCACGCGGGTGACAAGATGACGACAGACCATCCACAAGGAGGCGACAGTGGCGGCGAGCCCTGCGGACACCAACAACTTCGACATCGTCATCTTGGGCGCCGGGAGCGGGGGCTATGCCTGCGCCCTCCGCGCAGCTCAGCTCGGCTTCTCGGTCGCGCTCGTGGAGAAGGACAAGCTGGGGGGCACCTGCCTGCACACCGGCTGCATCCCCACCAAGGCGCTGCTGCACGCGGCGGAGGTAGCCGACTCGACCCGCGAGAGCGAGACCTTCGGGGTCAAGGCCTCCTTCGAAGGCATCGACATGGCCGCGGTGAACTCCTACAAGGACGGCATCGTGAACCGCCTCTACAAGGGCGTGCAGGGTCTCATCAAGTCCGGTGGCATCACCGTCATCGAGGGTGAGGGCACCGTTGCCGAGACGTCCGCCGACGGAGGCGGGGTCGTCGAGGTGGACGGGACCCGCTACACCGGCAAGAACCTGGTGCTGGCCACCGGCTCGTACTCCCGGACCCTGCCCGGCCTGGAGATCGGCGGCCGCGTCATCACCAGCGAGGAAGCGCTCACGATGAGCGAGGTCCCCGAGAAGGTCGTGATCATCGGCGGCAGCGTCATCGGCGTGGAGTTCGCATCCGTCTGGCGCTCCTTCGGCGCCGAGGTCACGATCATCGAGGCGCTGCCGACCCTGGTCCCCCTGGAGGACCCCACACTCGCCAAGCAGCTGGAGCGAGCGTTCCGCAAGCGCAAGATCGCCTTCAAGACCGGCACCAAGTTCTCCGGTGTCGAGCAGACCGAGGACGGAGTCAAGGTCTCGCTGGAGAACGGCGACGAGATCGAGACCGATCTTGTGCTCGTGGCCGTCGGCCGCGGTCCCCGTTCACAAGGACTCGGTTTCGAGGAGGCAGGTGTCACGGTCGACCGCGGCTGGGTGCCCACCGACGAACGTCTGCGCACCAACGTCAAGGGAGTCTTCGCCGTCGGCGACCTCGTGCCCGGCCTGCAGCTGGCACATCGCGGATTCGCCCACGGCATCTTCGTCGCCGAGGAGATCGCCGGCCTGAACCCGATGCCCGTGGTCGACTCCGGCATCCCGCGCGTCACGTACTGCGAGCCCGAGGTCGCCTCCGTGGGCCTCACCGAGCCGCAGGCCAAGGAGAAGTACGGCGAGGTCGAGACACTGGAGTACAACCTCGGTGGCAACGGCAAGAGCCAGATCCTGGCCACTGCCGGAATCGTCAAGCTCGTCCGCGAGAAGGACGGCCCCATCGTCGGCGTCCACATGGTCGGGGCACGGTTCGGCGAGCAGATCGGCGAGGCGTCCCTCATCGTCAACTGGGAGGCGTTCCCCGAGGACGTCGCTCAGTTCATCCACGCCCACCCCACGCAGAACGAGTCGCTCGGCGAGGCTGCCCTCGCCCTGGCCGGCAAGCCCCTGCACTCCCACGCCTGAGACGAAGGACCGCGCACCATGGCAACCGAAGTCACCCTTCCCGAGCTCGGTGAAAGCGTCACCGAGGGCACCGTGACCCAGTGGCTCAAGAGCGTCGGCGACACCGTCGAGGTCGACGAGCCCCTCCTGGAGATCTCCACCGACAAGGTCGACACCGAGATCCCCTCCCCCGTCGCCGGCACCCTGCTGGAGATCAAGGCCGACGAGGACGAGACCGTCGAGGTCGGGGCCGTGCTGGCCGTCATCGGCGGCGCTGATGAGTCCGGCAGCGACACCGGTGGCGACCAGGCGCAGGTCTCGCAGGAGAGCGACGAGGCGTCCACCGAGTCCGAGGAGGCTCCGGCCGCGCCCGAGGAGGCGCCCGCAGAGCAGCCCGACGGCACCTCCTCTGGCACCGCGAGCACCGATGCGCCGTCGCAGGAGCCGAGTCCCCACCTGGAGACGAAGTCCACCTCCGAAGGCACCGCCGTGACGCTGCCCGAGCTCGGCGAGAGCGTCACCGAGGGCACCGTGACCCAGTGGCTCAAGAGCGTCGGCGACACCGTCGAGGTCGACGAGCCCCTCCTGGAGATCTCCACCGACAAGGTCGACACCGAGATCCCCTCCCCCGTCGCCGGCACTCTGCTGGAGATCAAGGCCGACGAGGACGAGACCGTCGAGGTCGGGGCCGAGCTGGCGATCATCGGCAGTGCTGACTCGGGGGGCGCGGAGCCGCAGGCGGCACCCTCCGCCTCCTCCGACGACGCCGTCGAGCAGGAGAAGGCCGAGCCAGACGCCGCGTCCTCCAGCGAGCAGCCCCCGGCACCGCAGGAGTCCACGACGCCTCCTCCGCAGCCCTCCCAGCCGGCCACCTCCGGAGCCGGCACGCAGAACGGTGGCGACACCTACGTCACGCCGATCGTCCGCAAGCTCGCCAAGCAGCACGGTGTGGACCTGTCCACGATCACCGGCAGTGGTGTCGGCGGGCGCATCCGCAAGCAGGACGTCATCGACGCCGCGCAGAAGGCGCCGGCTCCCGAGCAGCCCGCCGCCGATGCTCCCACCCCGGCTCCGGCGGCCGCTGCACCGGCCGAGCCCTCGCCGCTGCGGGGCAAGACCGAGAAGCTGAGCCGCCTGCGCAAGATCGTCGCCTCGCGTCTGGTGGAGTCGCTGCAGATCTCCGCCCAGCTGACCCAGGTCCACGAGGTGGACGTCACCGAGGTGGCCCGACTGCGGGCCAAGCACAAGGACGCATTCCTGGAGCGCGAGGGCGTCAAGCTGACGTTCCTGCCGTTCTTCGCCAAGGCGGCGATCGAGGCGCTGAAGGCGTACCCGACGCTGAACGCCGCACTCGACCTCGACGAGGGCACCATCACCTACCCCGCGGGCGAGCACCTCGGCATCGCCGTGGACACCGAGAAGGGCCTGATCGTCCCGACGATCAAGGATGCCGGTGACCTGTCGATCGCCGGGCTGGCGCGCAAGATCGCCGACTCCGCGGAGCGGACCCGGACCAACAAGATCTCACCCGACGAGCTCTCCGGCGCGACGTTCAGCATCACCAACCTCGGCAGCAACGGCGCCTTGTTCGACACGCCGATCATCAACCAGCCGCAGGTCGCGATCCTGGGTGTCGGCTCGGTCGTCAAGCGTCCGGTGGTCATCACCGACGCGCACGGCAGCGACAGCATCGCCGTGCGCAGCATGGCCTACCTCGCGCTGACGTACGACCACCGCATCATCGACGGCGCGGACGCCGGACGCTTCCTCACCGCCGTGAAGGATCGTCTGCAGAACGGGTCCTTCGAGTCCGAGCTGGGTTCCTGACACACGGCATGCACGTCGTCGTCGCCGGGGCCTCAGGGTTTCTCGGCACCGCCCTGGTGGCCCACCTGCGCGAGGTGGGCCACCAGGTCACCCGGCTGATCCGTTCGGGCGAGCCGGCACCGGACTCCTCGCAGTGGGACCCCGCGAGCGGTCGCATCGACCGGGTCCTCATCGACCGCGCCGACGCCGTGGTCAACCTCTCCGGAGCGACGATCGCGCGCTGGCCGCGCACCAGGCGTTACGAACGGGTGCTGTGGGACTCGCGCATCGACTCCACCAAGACGCTCGTCTCGGCCATCAGCGCCGCCGAGACGGCGACCACCTTGGTGTCGGCGTCGGCCCTGGGGTACTACGGCAACGAACGCGGCCAGGAGCCGCTCACCGAGGGCGCACCCGCCGGGTCGGGCTTCCTGGCCGAGCTGTGCCAGGCCTGGGAGTCCGCCGCCGAGCCTGCGGCCGAGAGTGGCGGGCGCGTGGCGACGCTCCGCACCGGGTTGCCGTTGCACGCCGACGGCGGCATGCTCAAACCTCTGCTTCCGCTGTTCAAGGTGGGCGCGGGCGCCCGTCTGGGCAGTGGCGACCAGCTCATGTCCGTACTCGCCCTGCACGACTGGGCCCGAGCCGTGACCTTCCTGCTGGAGAGCAGCGACGCCAGCGGACCGTTCAACCTCGCACTCCCCCGTCCGGTCACCAACGCCGAGTTCACCGATGGGCTCGGCAAGGCGCTCTCGCGCCCCACCTTCTTCGTCGCACCCTCTCTCGTCCTGCGCACGGCCCTCGGTGCCCTGGCCGACGACCTGCTCGGCTCGGTGGGAATGGTCCCCAGCGCCCTGCTGGAGGCCGGCTTCACCTTCGAGCACCCTGACCTGGCCAGCACCCTGCAGGCCGCCCTCACCTGACGCGGGTTCCAGCCGGTCAGCGCGCAGAGAGGATGCGCCATCGGCCCTCGGACTCCACGAGAGTGACCACCCGACGCTCCGCAGCGGCACGCGGCAGCTCGCGGCGACGCCCATCGGTGTCCATCACCCAGGTGGGCCCCAGACGATCGACCACCTCGAGCCTCACGCGGTCCTCACGGCGCTGGATCAACCGGCATTCCAGTCGCTCCAGCGCCCCACCGCGCAGCGCAAGACCACGCTCGGAGTAGTCGGCCATCAGGGCGCGGTCGGCCGCGACCGCGTCGTCGGAGACATAGACCTCCGACAGGCGTCCAGGCTCTCCCGTGGTGAGGGCCAGCACCCGGACCGCATCGAGCGCACCGAGGCGCAGGCACTCCAGATCCTCGTCCCCACCGCCCACCAACGTGCCGAGAAGTGCTGCCAGGCTGAGCAGCCAGTTGGTCATGCCGGCACTGTGCCTCGCCGGCACGAGGCGGGCCAGCGCCCGTCCACAGGCGTCGTACGCTGGGATCGTGAGCACGCTGGAGATCATCGAGAATCGCTACGGGACCAACGCACTGGAGTACACCGCCGCCTGGGAGCTGCAACGAGAGCTGCACGCCCAGCGCGTGGCCGACGTCATCGGTGACACCGCACTGTTCCTGGAGCATCCGCCCGTCTACACCGCCGGCAAGCGCACCGAACCCCACGAGCGCCCGTTCGACGGCACACCGGTGGTCGATGTCGACCGCGGCGGCAAGATCACCTTCCACGGCCCCGGGCAGCTGGTCGGCTACCCCATCACCAAGCTCCCGTCGCACGTGCTCGTGGTCGACTACGTGCGCCGTGTCGAGGAGGCGATCATCCGTGGCGTGTCCGACCTCGGCCTGACCTCGGGTCGTGTCCAGGGCCGGTCGGGCGTCTGGCTCGCCGCCGGTGAGGGCCGCCCCGAGCGCAAGATCGCGGCGGTCGGCATCCGGGTCTCCCGCGGAGTGACGATGCACGGCTTCTCGCTCAACGCGGACGTCGACCTCTCCTGGTACGACCGGTTCGTCCCGTGCGGCATCGCCGACGCCGGCGTGACGTCACTGACCGCCGAGCTCGGCCGCCCCGTGGGTGTGCAGGAGGCCGCCGACGCCGTGCGCCCCCACCTCGTGGAGATGCTGGCCTGGAACGACTACACGCCCTCTCCCGAGGACCAGAGCCAACCGCTGACCGGCGTCCCCGCCGGGGTCCCCGTGCTCGGACTCTGAGGCCGGCCGCTCCAGGCCCCTCAGTCGTCGGACATCGTGAGGGCGTCGCGGTAGGAGATCTTGTCCCCCGTGCGCAGCAGGGTGCGCTCATAGATGCGTGCTCCGAGCCGGATCAGCAGGATTGTGACCACCACGGTTCCGCCGACCGCCAGCCCGGTCTGCCACAGCGGCACGGCCTCCGTCGCCATCCGCGCCGGCATGACCATCGAGGAGACGATGGGCAGCATCGAGACCACCTGCTGCACGAGGTCGTTGCCGAAGAAGAACGCGAAGTACGGGATGAACAGCAAGGCCTGCGCAGGTGCGGTAGTGGACTGCAGGTCCTGCTGCCGCGAGGCAAGGGCTCCGGCCACCGCCCACAGGCTCGCGAGCGCAGTGAATCCCAGGACGAAGAAGACCACGTACCACCCGAGCGCCGGCCCGAGGCGACCCATCGGCACGTCGAGGCCGGAGACGAGCAGCCCGGTGGCGCCCGCCGCGACGAACAGCACGACCTGGCCGACGGCGAGCACCGTGTTGCCCAGGATCTTGCCCCACAGCAGCTGACGAACGGGCACCGTCGCGGCGAGGATCTCCACCACCCGGCTCTCCTTCTCCTGCGCCACGCTGCCGGCGATCATCATCCCCGAGCCGATCGCGACGACGAAGAACAGGATGATGAAGGCGAAGGCGGAGGCCTGCCCGACACCGTCACCCTCCGTGGAGCTGAGCAGTCGCTGCGGGGTCTCGGAACCTCGTTCGAGGTCTTCCAGATCCACTCCCTGGACCCGGGCGTTGTCCTGCAGCACGGTGGTTCGGGCCGCGGTCTGCAACGGACCGGAGAGCTCTGTCGGCACATTCTCGTCCCCGACGACCTCATATCCTCCATCCGCGGACAGCAGTGCCGCGTCGACGTCCCCGTCGCCCAGGGCACGCTCGACGGCGGCGACGTCGGCCAGCTCTCGCACCTCGATGCTGAGCCGGTCGTTGTCGGCCCGGCCGATCTCCGCGGCCGTCTGCACGACGGCCGCGGCGGCGTCGTCGACCACTGCCACGGTGCGCTCCTGTGGCCGGTCGGTGAAGAAGGACGCGGCGAGGATGCCGCCCACGATCAGCAGGACCGAGATCCCGGTGGTGATGAGGAACGACTTCTGGCGCAGCCTGGTGCGGATCTCGTTCTCGGCGACGAGACGCCATGCGGCTGTGGTCTCGGCGCTCATCGGGCCACCTCCCTGAAGACCTCGGACAACGGGGGACGGGCCCTGGCGACCTCCAGCACCGGTCCGCGCTCCACCGCGAGACGGGCCAGCTCGGCCGCGTCGATCCCATCGAGGTCCACGAGCGCAACCGTGCCGTCGACGTCACGGACCCGCAGACCACGGACGTCCCGAAGCCAGGCAGCGTCCTGGTCGAGCAGCTCGACGCGGTACCGGTCGGCTCCCTGACCGCGCAGCTCCTCGACGGGGCCGGCCGCCACGACACGACCCGAGGCCAGGATGACGATGTCGTCGCACAACCGCTCGACGAGGTCGAGCTGGTGGCTGGAGAACAGCAGCGGGAGACCGGCGGCCTCGCGGGCGAGAAGGGCGACCATCGAGTCGACGGCCACGGGGTCGAGCCCGCTGAACGGCTCGTCGAGCACGAGGGCCGTGGGCCGGTGCACCAGGGACGCTGCGATCTGCACACGCTGCTGGTTGCCCAGCGACAGGGCGTCGAGGATGTCGTCAGCCCGATCGCTCAGGGAGAAGTGCTCCAGCAGCTCCTCGGTCCGCTCGCCGGCCTGGGCGCGGGAGAGCCCGTGCAGTCGGGCGAAGTACACGAGCTGCTCGGCGATGGGCGCTCGCGGGTAGAGCCCGCGCTCCTCCGGCATGTAGCCGAAGCTGCGCCGTACCTGAGCCGTCACGGGGGCACCGTTCCAGAGGACCTCTCCCGCACTGGGGGCCAGCACTCCCATGATCATGCGCATGGTGGTGGTCTTGCCGGCGCCGTTGGCTCCCACGAACCCCGTGGTGCGCCCCGGCCTGACCTGGAAGCTGATGTCGTCGACGACGACCGACTCACCGTAGGAGCGGCTGAGATGACTGACCTCGATCATGCCCTCACGCTAGGCGAGCACCGCCGGCCCGGGCATCGGCCACGGGATCGAGGTTCTTCTCATCCATGAGGATGAGAAGCCAGGGATCATGAGTCCATGAGACCCGACTGGTGCGCCACGATGACCGCCTGAACACGATCTCGGGCCTGGAGCTTGGTGAGGACGCGTGAGACGTGCGACTTGACGGTCGCGTTGCTGACGAACAGGCTCGCCGCGATCTCGGAGTTGCTCTGTCCCCTGGCCATCGCCACCAGCACGTCACGCTCCCGCTCGGTCAGCCCGTCCACGCGATCGTTCCGTTCGCGCGGGGCCCGCGTCGTGGACCGGGCAATGACCCGGTGGGTCACCTCCGGCGCCAGCAGCGAGTGGCCCCGAGCGGCGAGCCGGATGGCGTTGACGAGATCGTCCGGTGGACAGTTCTTGAGCAGGAACCCGCTGGCACCGGCCTGCAGCGCGGCAAAGAGGTACTCGTCGTCGTCGAAGGTCGTGAGGATGAGGACACGCGTGCCCGGGTGCTCGGCGACGACCCGCTCGGTGGCCGTGATGCCGTCCATGTCGGGCATCTGCACGTCCATCAACACGACGTCCGGTGCAAGCTCGGCCACCCGGCGCACCGCCTCGGCCCCGTCGGGGGCCTCACCGACGACCTCGACGTCCTCCTCGACGTCGAGGATCATCGAGAACCCGGCCCTGATCAGCTCCTGGTCGTCGACCAGCAGGACGGTCGTCCGCTCACTCATGATTCCTCTCCCACCGGGATCCTCACGCGGACCCGGAACCCGCCGTTCGGGCGGGACCCGATCTCGGTCTCGCCGTCGTGCATCGCGGCCCGCTCGCGGATGCCCATGAGACCATAGCCGCCGGAGTCGGAGCTGGCGCGCCCGGACGCGCCCCGTCCGTCGTCGAGGATCTCGACCTCCACCGCGTCAGGACCGTCGACGAGCGCCACGTGGCGGACCGTGACGGTGACCCGCCGGGCCGCTGCGTGCCGCTGCACGTTGGTCAGGGCCTCCTGGGTGATGCGGTACATCGAGACCCCGATCGTCGGCGGAACAGAAAAGGGCTCCCCCACCTCGTGGTACTCCGCCTCGACGTCCTGGACCGTCTCCACGAGTGCAGCGATGGCCTCGATGCCCGGGTGAGGGGCGCGCCCATCATGGTGCTCCTCATCGACCTCGCGCAGCAGTCCGACGAGCTGATGCATCTGGCTGACGGCCTGCCGTGACGATCCCTCGATGACCTCCAGGGCCTTGCCGGCCGCATCGGGCCGGCTCTCCAGCAGGCGTGAGGCGCCGGCGGCCTGGACCCCGATGCCGCTCACGTGGTGAGCCACCACGTCATGCAGGTCGCGGGCGATGCGCACTCGCTCGGACTGCACGGCACGGCGTCGCTCTGCTTCGTTCTGCTCGCGCTCGCGCTCGATCTGCTCCACGATGCGGGCACTGCGGCGTGCGCTGAGCCAGGCCGCTTGCCCCCACGCGATCGCACCGAAGAAGTAGACGACGTTGACCGCCACGCTGTAGATGATGATGGCGGCGTGCGCCGAGAGCAGACCGTCGGCCTCGAGCGGAGCGACGGAGGGGTCGCGCAGCTCATACAGCAGCCACCCGAACATGGCCACGAGCACCACGGCGGTCAGCACGAACAGCCCCCGCGGTCGCCGCGACCAGGCCCACGCGGCGTAGAGCGCGGCGAACAGGGTCATCTGGATGGTGAAGACCACACCGAGCTCGGTGAGCCGCTCGCCGACGGCGAAGAAGATCATCGACTCCAACGCGAGCGTCGTGAGCGGGTACCGGCGTCGACCGGCCAGCACCAGACCGGCGAGTGCGAACCAGAGGTGGGCCTCGACGCCGTGCCAGCCGACCGAGGCGCCCGACGCATTGCGGTACACCTCCACCGACGCCACGCTCACCAGCGAGGCAACCACGGCGATCCAGACGTCCACCCGGACCTGGCGCGACGACGGCAGAGGCCGGGTCCAGGACCGCTCGAGCGTCAACACGGCCCCGACACTAGGGCACGCTGACCACCGTGTCCCTGGGGACGTCGACGGCCGGGAGAAGCTCCTTGCCCGGCGCGTACAGTGGATGCCGTGACCATCGCTCCTGAAGGACGCAAGATGTTGCGGCTCGAGGTCCGCAACTCACAGACGCCCATCGAGAAGAAGCCCGAGTGGATCAAGACGCGGGCCAAGATGGGGCCCGAGTACAACGAGCTGATGCAGCTCGTGAAGTCCGAGGGCCTGCACACGGTGTGTCAGGAAGCGGGCTGTCCCAACATCTTCGAGTGCTGGGAGGACCGCGAGGCCACCTTCCTGATCGGCGGCGAGCAGTGCACCCGCCGGTGCGACTTCTGCCAGATCGATACCGGCAAGCCCGCACCGCTGGACCGCGACGAGCCACGCCGGGTGGCCGAGAGCGTGCAGAAGATGCAGCTGCGCTACTCCACCATCACCGGCGTCGCCCGCGACGACCTCCCCGACGGCGGGGCCTGGCTGTACGCCGAGACGGTCCGCAAGATCCACGAGCTCAACCCCGACACGGGCGTGGAGAACCTCATCCCGGACTTCAACGGCAAGCCCGACCTGCTCGAAGAGGTCTTCTCCTCGCGCCCCGAGGTCCTGGCGCACAACGTCGAGACCGTGCCGCGGATCTTCAAGCGCATCCGTCCCGCCTTCACCTACGAGCGTTCCCTGGACGTCATCACCCAGGCTCGCGACTACGGCCTGGTCACCAAGAGCAACCTGATCCTCGGCATGGGCGAGACCCGCGAGGAGGTCTCGCAGGCGCTGCGCGACCTGCACCAGGCCGGCTGCGACCTGATCACCATCACCCAGTACCTACGCCCCTCCCCCCGCCATCACCCTGTGGAGCGGTGGGTCAAGCCAGAGGAGTTCGTCGAGCTCAAGGACGAGGCGGACGAGATCGGCTTCGCCGGCGTCATGTCCGGGCCGCTGGTGCGCTCCTCCTACCGAGCCGGCCGCCTGTACCAGCAGGCCGTCGAGCGCCGCGCGTCCACCGGCGAGACCGTCCTGCGTCACAGCGAGGGCAGCGGCACCGACTGACGCGTACGGCCATCGCAGCGTCTGAGCCACGACCCGTAGAATGTGACCATGTCCAACGCCGCCGAAGCCCCGCAGAAGGGCCGCCTGCGCCAGATGCGCCAGGCGTACCGGCTCACCAAGCGCACCGACAAGAACATCGGGCTGATCCTGCTCCTGTGGTTCCTCGTCGTCGGTGGAGCCATCGCCGTCGGTGGTCTGTTCATCTTCGGGACGCATTGGCTGAGCCTGATCAGCACGATCCTGCTGGCTCTGCTGTCCGGTCTGCTCGCGGTGCTCATCGTCTTCGGTCGTCGCGCCGAGCGCTCCATGTACGCCCAGGCCGAGGGGCAGGCCGGTGCCGCCGCGGGATCGTTGCAGATGCTGAAGCGCGGCTGGTTCGTGAAGACGGCGGTGGCGTTCTCCAAGAACCAGGACGTCGTGCATCGCGTCATCGGTCGTCCCGGTGTGGTGCTGGTCGGTGAGGGCAATCCCGGCCGTGCCAAGAACCTGCTGGCCGCCGAGCGCAAGAAGCACGCCCGCATCGTCGGTGAGGAAGTGCCGATCACCACGATCCTGGTGGGACGTGGCGAGGACCAGGTCCCGCTGCCCAAGGTGCTCAAGCACGTCAAGAAGCTCCCCAAGGCGATCAAGCCGGGCGAGCAGACGGCGGTCATCAACAAGCTCAAGGCCCTCGACGCCATGCGTCCGGTCGCCCCCATGCCGCGCGGCCCCATGCCGACCAGTGCCAAGGGCGCCCGCAAGATGCTCCGCGGCTAGCTCCAAAGGACGGAGCAGCCTCGCGACGACCGCGGAGGTACTAGGTCCTCACGACGCGCGAGTTGGCCGCGATGTCGTGGAACCCCCGACCTTCCTCGTTCTGCAGGATCGCTGGGACCACCAGGCACAGCAAGGCGGTGCGCAGCGCAGCACGCAGGAGCCCGATCGGGCGGCCGTCGGGACCCTCGACCCTCATGCGCAGCAGCCGCTTGCCGATGGTGAAGCCGAGCAACCCGGTGAGCACCCACACCTGCAGGTAGAACACTCCGAGGTCGAGGAACGGGTTGGGGCGGTCCTCCCCCGCGAACGACGATCCGGCGATCAGGGCAACGGTCAGGAGGGCGACCGCCCAGTCGATGAGCAGAGCGATGAGTCGACGTCCGAAGGAGGCGGAGGGCACGACGTCGAGCCTATCCAGTGTCGTGGTGGAGTCGTCGGCGACTTGTAACATGCCGGAAACAAACCGGTGACGGTCGGGAAACTGCCGCTGCCTAGCGTCAGCGACACGGTGCAGCGACGCACCGGTACCGCCGTATTTCGAGAATCACCACGCCCCGTGGTCGAGGAGGCCCCATGTTCGGCAATGCCGACGAGTTCTTCAAGTTTGTCCAGGATGAAGGTGTCGAGTATCTCGACGTGCGCTTCACCGACCTTCCTGGCATCCAGCAGCAGGTGACGCTGCCGGCATCGACGTTCGACGCCAGCATGGTCGAGAGCGGTGTCGCCTTCGATGGTTCCTCCATCCGCGGCTTCCAGAGCATCGATCAGTCCGACATGGTTCTCTTCCCGGACTTCGGCACCGCCTACGTCGACCCGTTCAAGGCACGCAAGACCATTGCCCTGGACTTCTTCGTCCATGACCCGATCACGGGCGAGGCCTACTCGCGCGACCCGCGCAACATCGCCCGCAAGGCCGAGGCCTACCTGGCCACGACCGGTATCGGCGACACGGCGTTCTTCGCCCCCGAGGCGGAGTTCTACATCTTCGACCGGGTCAACTACGGCACCAGCGCCAACAAGTCCTTCTACGAGCTGCAGTCGGTCGAGGCCGCCTGGTCCACGGGCGATGAGGTCGTCGACAACCGCGGCTACAAGGTGCGCTACAAGGGCGGATACTTCCCCGTCGCGCCCACCGACACGCTCGGTGACCTCCGCAACGACATCATGACCAACCTCGGGAACGCGGGCCTGGAGATCGAGCGCGGCCACCACGAGGTCGGCACCGCCGGTCAGGCCGAGATCAACTACAAGTTCGACACGCTGCTCAAGGCCGCCGACGACGTCATGAAGTTCAAGTACATCGTGCGCAACACGGCGTGGGCCGCCGACAAGACCGTGACCTTCATGCCGAAGCCGATCTTCGGTGACAACGGTTCGGGCATGCACGTCCACCAGTCCATCTGGAACGACGGCAAGCCGCTGTTCTACGACGAGGCCGGCTACGGCAGTCTCTCGGACACCGCGCGCTACTACATCGGCGGCATCCTGAAGCACGCTCCGTCGCTGCTGGCCTTCACCAACCCGTCGGTCAACAGCTACCACCGTCTGGTGCCGGGCTTCGAGGCGCCGATCGCCCTGGTCTACTCGGCCCGCAACCGTTCGGCCTGTGTCCGCATCCCGATCACCGGCTCCAACCCCAAGGCCAAGCGCATCGAGTTCCGCTGCCCCGATCCGTCGGCCAACCCGTACCTGGCGTTCTCGGCCCTGCTGCTGGCCGGACTGGATGGTATCAAGAACAAGATCGAGCCGCCGGCGCCGATCGACAAGAACATCTACGAGCTGCCACCGGAGGAGTACAACGAGATCGACATGGTCCCGACCTCCCTCAACGCGGTCCTGGACTCCCTCGAGGCGGACCACGAGTTCCTGACGGCGGGCGACGTCTTCACGCCCGACCTGATCGAGACGTGGATCGACTACAAGCGCGAGGAGGAGATCCTCCCCGTGCAGCTGCGTCCGCACCCGCACGAGTTCGAGCTCTACTACGACATCTGATCAGCACGGTGGTTGAGTAGCTCGCGAGCGCAGCGAGCGGCGTATCGAAACCACCTCTGGACAGCGGAAACGCCCCCTGACGACCCTTCGGTCGTTCGGGGGCGTTTCTGGTCGATCGGCGATGGCTTGTTAGATTCTTGGTACACAAAGCTCGTACGACCCCTTGCTGGTCGAGTCACCGACCACGGGGCAGTCGACCGCCTCGGTGTCATCGAGCGATAGCACTCGGCCTCACCCTGCGTACGCTTGAGCCGCACGAGAGGAGGCAAGTATGTCTACCCCGATGACGGCGCATGATCCCTTCACGCCCGGCGAGATCCTGCTGACCGAGTTCCTGGAGCCGCTGGGCATCACGCAGTACCGCCTCGCCCAGGCCACCGGACTCCCCCAGACCCGAATCAGCGAGATCGTGCGCGGCAAGCGCACCATCACCACCGACACCGCGCTGCGACTGTCCAAGGCCCTTGGGGTCGACGACCGCTTCTGGATCAACATCCAGACCGACTACGACCTCGAGGTTGAGCGTGACCTGCACGCCGAGGATCTGGCCAAGGTGACCGCACTGGTGGAGAGCTGAAAAGTCTGCCACGGAGGCCTCACTACGGCCCGGCGCCAGCGGAAGCCGCCTTTGCGCAGGTCAGGGCGGATCAGTCAGTCACTACTACGGCGTCTGATCAGCACGGTGGTCGAGTGGCTCGCGGGCGCAGCTGGGGCGCCTCCCTGCACGGAGCGCAGCGAGGTGCTGGGGCGCGGCGTATCGAGACCGTCCCACTTGACGGCGGCGGGAGCCGTGAGCCAGCGGGTTGGAGTGAGGGCCCCGCCTGGGGCGCGCTCCATCTTCTCGCGGACCTGCCGGTCGACTGGATCTCTGCGGCACAGGTCCCCCGGTTACGGTCACAGTTGAGCGATATGACGGGCAGCGAGCTGGCATCGCGCGCACGGAACCGACCGTCGGCAAGCCCTCGACGCGTCGCAGCTACTCATCGACTGAGAGGCAAGCAGAAGCGCCGAATCTCCCCGGGCAACAGGATGGGCTATACGCCTGGAACGAGCGACAAGAAGGCGGCCACCTGGAGGCCGACGCCGAGACCGATGACACTGGTTCCGCACAACGGAGCACCTCGGCCTGCGAGGCCGGTAGATTGAGTGGTCTACCGATGTGGTCACGCAATCGACGTCCAGTCCCCGCAGGAGGCGGAACCCGTGCCGCACAGCCCTCGCGACCGGCTCATCAGCAGCGCCATCGACCTGGTACGCACCTATGGCGTCGACGCCACCGGGGTGTCGGAGCTGCTCGAGCACAGCAGCACGGCTCGCCGCTCGATCTACCAGAACTTCCCGGACGGCAAGGCCGAGCTCATCGCAGAGTCCACCACCGCCGCCGGAAGCTGGATCAGCAGCAGGCTGCGGCACGCCGCCGACCACACCGCCGACCCCGCGGCCCTGGTGCGTACGGTCATCGACCAGGTCATCCGGAGCGTTCGCGCCGACGACTACCACAAGGGATGTCCCATCGCTGCCGCCGCGACAGCATCTCCCGCCTCGGCTCCGGTCCACGAGGCCGCGGCCCGGGTCTTCGAGACCCTGACGGACGAGCTGGCAGCCGTCCTGGAACGCGACGGCAGGACTGCGGCCGACGCCCGCTCGCTCGCCGGTTTCATCCTCAGCACCGTCGAGGGCGCACTGATGCGAGCACGATGCGCGCGTTCGACCGAACCCCTCGACCAGGCCCGTGCGCAGCTGGACACCCTCATCGCCGCTACCGCGTCGCCAGGAGCGACCCAGTGAACGCGCACGACGGGCCCACGCCGTGCGGCGACCGCCGTACCCGACGCTGCGCTCGCGCGAGGTCCCGGACGCCTAGGTCAGCGCCGAGGCCCTAGCTGCCCCGGGGCCCGCGCCCCCGTCAACGAAGCCCCAGGCCGGCGTCACTAGACCGAGAGATCGACTCGGCGGCCCTGCGACGCCTGCGCCGCACCATGCCGCCACGAGCCCCAGCGCCTCACGTCATGATGCCCGCGAAGCGGCAACCCTTGACGGTCGGCACGGCGCTGCTCATAATAATATCCAACCAGTAAGTAAATATTTGTTTCAGGTTGTTCGAGGGGAACTGGCATGGTGAAGTCAACTGACCGCAGGAAGCACCCGATCATCACCGCCGCGGCGACGGCACTCCTGGCCGCAGCCGTCGGCTTGGTCGCGCCGAGCGCCGCCGCAGCCTCCGGCGAGGATGAACGCGAGTGGTTGGACATCGACGTCTTCGCCGACGTCCCCGACCCCGGCCACCCGGAAGGAATCACCGTCGCGGACGACGGCACCGTGTACGTCGGGACGCAGCAGCACGTCCTGGAGCCTCCCAAGGGCCCGTCCAAGATCTTCGCCTACAACCCCGATGGCGACCTGATCGAGGAGTACGAGATCGAGGGGCAGGACCCCAGCCGTGGCGCCGGCGTCGTCGGCCTCGCCCAGGACGGCGACGGGATCATCTACGCCCTCGACCGCTACCCGCGGCGGGTCATCGCCCTGGACCCGGAGACCGGGGAGCAGTGGGACTACGCCACGTTCGAGCAGGTGAAGGACCTCTGTGTCGACCTGCCGACCCTCGTCCTCGTCACCCAGTGCGCCGTCCCCGACGGGCTCACCTTTGGCCCGGACGGCTCGCTCTACGTCACCGACGTCGCTCAGAGCTTGATCTGGCGAGTCCCGAGAGGAGGCGGCGAGGCCGAGGTGTGGTTCACCGATCCACGGATCGAGAGCGTCCTCGGCGCGAACGGGATCCACTTCCTGGACGACGACACCCTGATCTTCGCCAACACCCTGACCGGACCGCTGGACGGACTGCTCGAAGGCCAGCTGCCACGGGTCGACACCAGCACACTGCACACCATCGACGTTCAGGACGACGGCAGTCCCGGCGAGCTCGGGACCTTCTGGCAGAGCCGTCCGCTCGACGGCATCGACGGCTTCGCGATCGCCGAGTCCGGAAACATCTACATCGCCATGGCGCTGGCTCGGGCGGTGGTCGTGGTCTCGCCCGATGGTGAGGAGATCGGCCGCAACCCGGCCAACCTCGTGGAGAACCTGCTCCAACCCGTCCCGTTCGACGACCCGGCCTCCGTGGCATTCCTCGACGATCGGGTGCTGGTGACCAACCACTCCCTGTTCCTGGGCAACCCGAGCTCCTTCGTCATCCACGACGTGTACGCAGGAGAGCGCGGCAGGCCCGAGCACCGACCGGTCATCGGGCGGCCCTGACCGAGGGGCCGGGCCAGCCGCTCGCGAGACGACGATGAAGTTCCTGGTTCGTCAACAGCTCGAGGCCGATGGCGACGTCTTCGCCGAGCACCTCGAGCCACTGGCCAACATCGTCGCTGACTCACTCGAGGAGGAGCCCAGTGGACCGGTCGTCTGGCTCGGAGGCTGCGGCAACGTCGACGAGCGCCGCTACTACATGCTGTTCGAGGCACCCGACGAGGCCACGATGCGGGCCGCGCTGGCCACGGTTCCCGGCGTGCAGGACGTCGAACGGGTGATGGTGGTGGACCGCGACACAATCGGGCTTGGTGTGCTGCGCGCCTTGGGCCAACGGCACGAGTCGCGCACCACCGGGCCTGGAAGCTGAGTCAGTCCGGCGGCGACGACGTCCGGTGACCACGGAGAAAGGCCACGATCCGCTCCACGAACGCATCGTTGTCGTCGCCGGCGACCATGTGTGAGGCTCCGGCCACCTCATCGACCTGCGCATGCGGCATCAGACGCAGGAAGTCTTGGGTCCCGTCCTCGCGAACGACCTCCGACAGCTCACCCCGCACCATCAAGGTGGGCACGTCCACGGCCTGCGCATACCGCTCATGTCGCGCCGCCATCTGCTCCAAGTCGGACTCCGGGGTCACGGCAGGATCCCAGTGCCACCGATACCGACCGTCCGCATCGAGCCGTGCGTTCTTGGCGACCCCGCTGATCGATCCCGGTCGCCTCCGGTGCGGTTGAAAGACGGCAATGGCATCGACCATCTGGTCCAACGAGTCGAAGCCGTCGCGCCCGGCATCCATGAAGTCGGCGATACGCTGCACTCCCGCGCCGTCGACCCGGGGCACCACGTCGACGAGGACCAGTGCGGACGCCAGCACCTCACCACGGCCTATCGCTGCCAGGGAGGTCAGTCCTCCCATCGAGGCTCCCACCAGGATGCAGGGTCGGACTCCGGCGAACGACGCGACGACCGCACGCAGGTCTGCGACCAGAGCCGCCTCGGAGTAGTCGCCATCCTGCGACCATGACGAGTCGCCGTGACCTCGAGCGTCGTACGCGAGCGCACGGAACCCGTGCACGCCGAGTGTGTGTCCGGCGCTCTTCCAGGCATGGCGGGTCTGCCCGCCCCCGTGCAGCAGGACCAGCGGCGGGCCGTCCTCGGGACCCCAGGCGTCGGCGCCGAGGACGACGCCGTCGTGCGAACGGATGCGAACCGATGGCGCCGGAACCCCGGGGAGCCGCTCGCCCGGTCGATGAGCAGGGCACATGATCTACCGGGCAAGGACGGTGATGGCCGCGGCCGCTGCATCGGGCCCCAGGTATCCACCTGCGTTCTCAGCCACCGCGAGCCGGGCGCCCTCGACCTGACGATCGCCGGATCGGGCACGCAGCTGGTCGGTGAGCTCCACCACCTGCGCCACGCCCGTGGCCCCCAACGGATGCCCCCTGCTGACCAGACCACCACTCGGGTTGACCGGTATCCGTCCGCCCAGCGCCGTCTCGCCGGCTCGCACGAGGCCGACGGCCTCCCCCGGCCCGGCGATCCCGAGCTCCTCGAGCACGATGAGCTCCGCCGGTGAGGCGGCGTCGTGCACCTCGAGGACGTCGACGTCCTGCGGACTGATGCCGGCAGCGTCGAATGCGCGACGGGCCGTTCCGGGCACGAGCAGTCCGTCCTCACCACGTCGACCCGAACCGACGACCGACGCCAGGAGCCGCACCGGTGACCCGCCGGCGGATGCCAGGGCGGCGGAGGTCAGCACGACCGCCGCGGCACCGTCGCCGATCGGAGCGCACATCGGCACAGTCAGCGGACCCTCGACGGGTCTGGCCGCCAGGACCTCCTCCACCGAGATGGCACGCCGGTGCTGCGCCCGCGGGTTCAAGGCGCCATGGGCATGGGTCTTGGCCGCGACACGCGCGAAGTCTTCCTGGGTGGCGCCGCTGCGCGCCATGTACGCCTCGGCGAAGCCCGCGTAGACCCGCATGAACGGCGAGCCTCCGTCGCTGAGACCTAGCGACCTCCGCAGGGCGGGCAGCTCCTCCTGGTCGAGCGCTCCCATCATGGCGGTGATCGCCTTGGACCGGTCCGGATGCGTCAGCTTCTCCACGCCCACGGCGACCGCCACGTCGACCTCCCCGGCGACGATGGCCGTGCGGGCGAGCGAGATCGCCGAACCTCCGCCGGCGCACGCGTTCTCGACGTTGAACACCGGCGCGCCGGCGACGTCGGTCTCCCCCAGCCAGACCTGCCCCCGCACGGAGTCCTGGCCCTGCAGACTGCCGCCGAAGGCGTTGGAGACGTAGACCGCGCCGACCCGCGCACCGTCCATCCCGGCATCGGTGAGCGCAGCGCTGACGGCCTCGTGCACGAGCGAGCGTGGGGACCGGTCCGGGAACTTCCCGAACTCGGTCATCCCCACCCCGGCGATGTCGACGGCATTCATGGGAACCTCCTGGAGCTGGTGCGATGGCTGGTGCGGTCCGGACGGGTCAGTCGTCGAAGCGAGGCTGCCGCCCCTCGCGGAAGGCCGTGAGACCCTCCTTGAGATCGGGCGTCCGGAGGTACTCCCCCAGGGCTGCTTCCTCCGCGTCGGCGGACTCCGTGGCCGACAGCTGATGGCTCCCGTCGACGAGACGCTTCATGGCGGCGAGGACGCGTGGGCTCCGCTCGGTCAGGTGCCCGGCCAGCCTGTGCAGGTGGTCGTCGAGCTCCTCAGGCTCCACCACTGCCGCGACGAGTCCGGAGGCCACGAGCTCGCTCGGCGTCACGAACTCCCCGGTGAACATCAGTCGTTTGGCCAGCGCGGCTCCCACCAGTCGCGGGAGGCGGACGGAGCCGCGCCCACCCGGTAGCAGGCCGTAGTTGCTGTGGGCGTCGGCGAATCGCGCATCACGAGTGGCCACCACGATGTCGCAGGCCAGCACGATCTCCAGACCTCCCGCCGCAGCCACTCCGTGCACGCCGGCGATCACCGGTTTGGGCAGACTCGCGATGCGATCGATGACCTTCGCCACCTCATCGACGGTCTCCCTCAACAGATCGATGTCGATCTGCTGGCCGGGGACCTGGTGCAGGTCCGCACCCGCACAGAAGGCCCGGCCGGTCCCGCGGATGACCACGGCTCGGACGTCGGACTGCTCTGCGCGATCGACCATCCGATGCAGGTCGTCGACCATGGCGCGGTTGATCGCGTTCAGGACGTCCGGTCTCTGCAGGTCGACCCACAGCACCTTCTCGCGATGCTCCACCGCGATGGTCAGGTCGGACTCGTTCGATGTCGACGTGCTCATTCAGGATCCCCCTCCACGTGGAACGGGCCAGGTCAGGAAGTAGCGCTTCACGCGCAGCCAGATCCCCAACAGGCCCAACGGCTCGAAGATGACGAAGGTGATCACCGCGATGCTGAACAGCAGCATGGTGAGGTCGCCGGACTGCAAGGGCGTCCCGGCGAGGAAGGGCAGCTCGGCGAGCTGCTCGGCCAGCGGTCGGCCGAGCGCGAACAGCACCGCCCCGATGACGGCTCCGAAGATGGTCCCGATCCCTCCGATGAAGATCATCGCGACGAACTCCACGGACATCGTGAGCCCGAAGGGCGGGTCAACGGTCAGGAAGCTCTGCTTCCATCCGTACATCGCACCGGCGACACCTGCGTAGAACGACGACAGAGCGAACGCGATGACCTTCGTGCGGCCCACACGGATCCCCACGGACGAGGCCGCGATCTCACTGGCGCCCACGGCGGCCATCGAGCGTCCGAGGCGACTGCGCATGAGGTTTCGCGCGTACATGATCGCCGCGGCCGCCACCACGAGGTACACCAGATAGAGCTGGATGTCGCGTCCGAGCACCAGGGTGCCGACCGTGATCGAGGTGCTGCCGAAGCCCTCCCCCACGGCTTCGGTGTCGGCAGGGTCACGGAACCACGACCACATCGGGACGGGCGTGCCGCGCACCCCACCGCTCACACTCTCCCAGCGCAGGAGAACGTGCTGGACCACGAAGATCAGTCCGAGCGTGACGATCGCGAGGTACAGACCTTTGAGACGCAGTGCGAACGGGCCGATCAAGAGCCCCACGGCGGCCGCCGCGAGCCCGGACAGCGGAAGGACGATCCAGAACGGCAGACCGTACTGCAGGCCGGCCACGGCTGCGGTGAATCCCCCGATCGCCAGGAATGCCGCGTGCCCGATCGATATCTGTCCGGTCACGCCGGTGAGGAGCATCAGTCCGACCGCTCCGACGATGAACACGAGGGCGTCGAGCGCCACGTGGGTCCAACGGCCACCCAGGACGCCTCCGGCGAGCATGAGAGGGAGGACGAGCGCGAAGAACGCCGCCAGCAGGACCCAGCCGGTCCGCGCCCAGCGCCCCGGATACATGACCAGGAGCGCGGCATGGCTGGTCGGAAGAGGACGATCAGGCATCAGACTCGCTCCAGCTGTGAGGTGCCGAACAGCCCGTTGGGCCGCACCATCAGGACGAGGATCATGACGATGAACGGCAGGATGCGGTGGAATCCTGAACCGAAGTCACCCAGCAGCGGGTTCAGGTAGAACTCCCCGGTCACCTGGATGACTCCCAGGGCGAGCCCTCCGAGGGCAGCACCTAACGGTGAGTCGAGACCGCCCAGGATGACGGCAGGAAAGGCCATGAAGAGCACCAGGCTCATCTCCAGGCTCACCGTCCTGGGCGGCATCGCCAGGAAGACACCGGCGACGGCCGCCATGCCGGCGGCCAGGGCCCAGGAGAGTCCGAGCAGCCGCTCGCTGGGCAGGCCGAGCGCGACCGAGGCCTCCTGGTCGTCAGCCACCGCACGCATGGCGGCCCCCAGCCGGGTGCGCTGCAGCAGCCAGGCCAGAGCCACCATGGCGGTCAGGGCCACGACGATGGTGGCGACGCTGGTGTACGGGATGCGGACCTCGAGGACGGTCAGCTGACCGGTGGGGTTCCACGGCGTCGTCATGGGCCGCGGTGAGGTGCCGTAGGCGTAGACGACGCCGACGTGGATCACGAACCCCATGAACAACGTCAGGATCGAACCGACGAACGCGGGTCGGGCCATCAACGGTCGCAGGACGACCCGCTCACCCACGGCCCCCACTGCGCCCAGGACGACGATCACGACCACGAGGGCGAGTGGCCAGGGCACGAGCCCGACGGCCGCGACGGTGGTCATCAGGAAGGCACCGAGGATGGCGAACTCGCCCTGGGCCAAGTTGAGCAGGCCCGAGGAACGGAAGACCACGACGATCCCCAGGGCGATGAGTGCGTAGAGCGATCCCAGGGACAACCCGGACACGATCAGCTCGAGCAGACCGACCATGTCAGCTCCTCTCGTAGATGTCGTCGACCAGGTGGGCGAACTTCTCGAGCACGGCCTTGCGTCGTACCTTCTGCGTCGCCGTCAGCTCGCCGTCGTCCTGGTGGAGCTGCTTGGGCACCAGCCGGAAGGCCCGGACCTGGGAGACGCGGGCCAGCAGCTCATTGCCTCGTGCGATCTCATCGTCGATGAGCTTCACGACTTCAGGCTTGGACGACAGGTCCTCGAAGGAGGTGTAGGCCACCTTGTTCTGGGCGGCCCAGTCCCCGGTCGTCTCCCAGTCGACCTGCAGGAGCGCCGAGATGAACGGCCGGGAATCGCCTGCCGGAACAGCGTGGGAGATGAACGGCGACGACTTCATCGCGTTCTCGATGGCGGCGGGTGAGATGTTCTTCCCGCCGGCGGTGATGATGATGTCCTTCTTGCGACCGATGATCCGCAGGTAGCCGTCATCGTCCACCTCACCGAGGTCACCGGTCCGCACCCAGCCGTCGTCGGTCAGGGTCTCGGTCGTCGCCTGCGGGTCGCCCAGGTAGCCCACGAAGTTCGTCGCACTGCGCAGCAGGATCTCTCCGTCGTCGGCGATCACGCACTCCACGTCGTCGAACGCAGTCCCGACTGTGCCGATGCGCGGCGGGGACCCGGGTGGAGCCAGGTGGGTGACACCGGCCTCGGTCAGACCGAATCCCTCGACCACCGGCACACCGATGGCACGGATCCAGAACAGCAGCTCGGGCCCGATGGGCGCCCCTCCTGACATGACGAACCAGGCCCTGTTGAGACCGACGTGTTCGCGCAGCGCACGGAAGGCGAGGAGGTCGATGAGACGACGCGTCAGGGGGTCGCTCCAGCGGCGTTCGCCGCGGGTGCTGCGCTCGACCAGCAGCTCGCCTCGCGCGAGACAGAACGCGAACACCGACCGCTTCAGCGCGGAGGAACGCCGCAGGTCCTTCTCGACCGAGGCCCGGATCTTCTCCCAGATCCTCGGCATGCCGAGGAAGAGCGTCGGACCGATCTCGGCGAGGTCCGCCTGGACGGTGGAGAGCGCTTCACCGAAGTGCACCCGGCCGCCGGTGGTCAGAGCCACCAGCTCGGTCACCAGCCGCTCGGCACCGTGGGACAGCGGCAGGTAGGACAGCACCGTGTCCCGGGCCGACATGTCGTAGGTCTCGACCAGGCGATCGGCCTGCGCCGTCATCACACGGTGCGACCACATCGCCGCCTTGGGATGCGAGGTCGTGCCCGAGGTGTAGATCAGGACCGCCGTGGTGGTGTGGTCGAGCCCGCCGACGCTGCGGGTCAGGAACGACGGATCCTCGGCACGTCGCCGCTCCCCGTCCGCCACGATGTCGCGCCAGGTGACGAACCCGTCCGGATAGCCACGTGTGCCCCGCGGATCGAGGATGACGATGTGTTCCAGGTCGGGTAGCTGGTCACGGACCTGGAGCACCTTGTCGATCTGCTCCTGGTCTTCCACGACCACCACGCTGGCTCCGGAGTGCTCCAGCACGTACTGGACCTCCTGCGCGGAGTTGGTCGGGTACACGCCGACGGCGACTCCCCCGAGGGCCTGGACGGCCAGGTCCGCGACGACCCACTCGACTCTGTTGTCGGACAGGATCGCTACGACCGACCCCTTCCCGACGTCCAGCCGCTCCAGGGCCAGGGCCGCTGCACCCACGGCATCGACGTAGTCGTTCCACGTGTAGCGCACGTAGATCCCGAGGTCCTTCTGGAGCAGAGCGGTCTCCTCGCCGCGCCGGCTGGCCGCGAGGATCAACCGACCCGGGAGCGAGCCACGGAGGTGCTCGGTCGTCGGATCGTCGACCACAGGATCTGGGGCGAAGGTCGGCTCAGACATGATCCACCCTGTCTCGAAGAGCGGGGCCCAGATAGGCCTCGATGACGGCGTCGTTCTCCTGGACGGACTCGGGGGTGTCGATCGCGAGCATCTGCCCGAAGTTGAGCACGGCGACTCGGTCGGCAAGGTCCATCACCACTCGCAGGTCGTGCTCCACCAGCAGGAGGCTGACGTCGAGCTCTTCCTTGATGTCCAGGATCAGTCGCCCCAGGTCCTCGGTCTCCTCGCTGTTCATCCCCGCGACCGGCTCGTCCAGCAGCAGGACCTGCGGATCCGAGGCAAGAGCTCGCCCGAGCTCCACACGCTTCTGGATGCCGTAGGGCAAGGAGCTGACGGGGTCGTGCCGATAGGCCTCCAGGTCGAGGAACTCGATGATCTCCTCGGCGCGAAGTCGTGCCTCGGCCTCCTCGGTCCGTGCCCGTCCGAACCACAGCCCCCCGGTGATGAATCCTGAACGCAGGTGCCGGTGCCGTCCGGTGAGGATGTTCTCGACGACGGTGAGCAACGGGAAGAGCTCGAGGTTCTGGAACGTGCGGGCGATGCCCAGCTCGGTGCGGGCCGGCGGCCTCGTGCGCCGCAGATCCTGGCCGCGGTGACGGACGGCGCCGGAATCGGGGCGGTAGACGCCGGAGATGACGTTGAAGATCGACGTCTTCCCGGCTCCGTTGGGTCCGATCAGAGCCAACAGCTCGCCCTCACGCAGGTCGAGATCCACGTTCCTCAACGCGGTCACACCACCGAAGGTCAGCGAGACGTCGTGCAGCTCGATCACCGGTTCCGTCATGACAACCACCTCTTGCGACGCCGATAGCGCTTCGTGTCGGCGATCGACTGCACGGCGCCGTCGGACACGCCGAGGTAGAACTCCTTGATGTCGCGGTCCTCCATGAGCTCGGCGGCGGGGCCGTCGTGGACGACCCGTCCTGTCTCCAGCACATAGCCGTGGTCGGCGAGCGACAACGCCATCTGGGCGGCCTGCTCGATCAGCAGGATCGACGTCCCCTCGGCGTGGAGCTCGCGCACGATCCGGCTGACGTCGTCGACTGCTGCGGGCGCCAGTCCGAGGGAGGGCTCGTCGAGAATGAGGAGCTTGGGACGACCCATGAGCGCACGGGCAATGGCCAGCATCTGCTGCTCGCCACCGGAGAGATAGCCCGCACGTCGCCGGGCCAGCTGCCGGAGCTTGGGGAACCGTTCGTAGGCCTCTTCGAGCCGTTCCTTGACGACGGGACGCGCCACGCGCCCGAAGGTCCCGGCCACCAGGTTGCCCTCAACCGTCATCGAGGTGAAGATCCGGCGCCCTTCCATGACCTGGGCCAGGCCCAACGACATCCGTTCACGTGCCGGCATACCGACGAGGGACCTGCCGTCGAGCTCGATCGTCCCGGCGGTGACGGCACCGTCATGCATCGAGAGCAGACCGGAGATCGCGCGGACCAGCGTCGTCTTCCCCGAGCCGTTGACACCGAGCAGGGCGACGACCGATGAGTCGGGAACCTCGACGGAGACGCCCCGTAGGACGTGGATGACGTCCTGATAGGCGACCTCGAGGTTGCGGATGGACAGCACGGCGTCTTCCTTCCTGGCGCGTGGCGGTGATGGGCAGCGAGCTCAGAGGTCAGTAGTCGAGCTCCTTGACGTCGCCGACGACGTCCCACGTCTGGTTGGCGACATCAGGCTCAAGGATTCGTGTCTGCCGCGTGGCGTCCTCGCCGAGCGGACTGACCGGCCCGAGGAGCATCCCGTCCGCGTCATAGCCCTCGATCGTGTCGGCGGCCTGGTACACACCTTCAGGCGTCAGGTCGCCGGCGTCGATGGCATCTTCCAGGATCCCGACCATCTGCTGGATCTGCAGATGGCCGATGAGTGCCCAGACCTGCGGCCCGGGGAAGTCCTCGGCGGCGGCCGACTCCTCGTAGAGGTCGAGGAACTCCTCCATCCCGGGACGGTCCTCGCCCCAGTACGGCAGCCCGTGGACCCAGTAGAAGTTGTCCTCCCACGCCTCAGGCTCAAGCGTCCCGTACCAGGCAGCCTCCACGAACGATGGAAGGATGCCGTACCACTGCGGCTTGTAGTCCCGTGCGGACGCGGTCCCGACGGCGCCGGACGCCAGGCCGGCGCCCGTCGCGAGCACCACGTCCGTGGCGTCGGCCCTCTCGAGCCGTCCGACCGCAGCGGAGAAGTCGTCCGTGGTGGCCTCGACCGTGACCTCCTCCACGATCTCGACGTCGAGCGCCTCGGCAGCGGCCCGGGTTCCCTGCAGCGCGTCGGCACCGGAGTCGTCGTCGGTGTACAGGATGCCCAGGCGCAGGTCGTCGCCCTTGGCCTCGACCGCATGGTCGACGGCACGCGCACCCTCGTCGTGGTACGTGTTGAAGCCCCAGATCGAGTGGGAGGTCAGCGAGGTCGAGGCTCCACCGCCGACGAATGCCAGCATGTCGTCGGCAGCGAAGCGCGGCAGCAGCGGCGCCGTGGGTTGTGTCCCCAACGAAGGCGAGATCATCAGGACGTCGTCCTTGACCTCGTCGTACTGGGACACCGAGTTGCTGGGGTTGAAGCTGTGGTCGCGCGTGACGTACTCGATCGTCCAGTCGCCCAGTCGGCCGGAGTCGTTGACCTCGTCGATGGCAGAGGTGGCCGCGGCCTCCCAGGGAACGCCGATGCTGGCGAGGGGGCCTGAGAGGTCATACAGGCCCGCGATGCGGATGACCTGCTCCTCCGGGTCGACGCCACGCCCCGTGTCCACTCCGTCGGAGGAGGCCCCACCCCCACCGGGGCCGGAACACGCAGCGGCCAGCGCCACGCCTGAGCACACCACAAGGGTTTTTCTGATGAATCCGATGCTCATGACGACTGCCTCCCAGACTTACTTTACCAGTTAGTTATCTAACGAGATCGTGACACAGCTCACGAATCGCTGTCAACCGCCCGACCGCGAGGGAATCCCGGCGCGGCGCGATAGGATTTCCTAACCGAGCGGTAACCAGCCCGCACCGTGCCGATCGACCGCCCAGGAGTGACCGTGGCCCGCCCGCGCAGTACCAGTGCCGATGCGATCATCGACACCGCAGCCCAGCTGTTTCTCGACCGCGGGTTCCACAAGACGAGCATCGAGGACGTGGCCGAGGCGGCCGGCATCTCCAAGCCCACGGTCTACACCTACGTCAAGAGCAAGCAGTGGCTCCTGGACCAGATCATCCTGCGCGTCATCAACGACCTCAGCACGGTGCTCGAACCATGGCGTCCGTCCGAGGAGCGCGACCTCACCGAGCAGCTCGACGCCTACCTGGACTTCCACATCGACCGCGCGACCCACCTGCGCGTCTTCTACCACATCCTGTTCAGCGAGGAGACGGAGATGTCGGTGCGCGTCCGACGCAAGTGGTACACGTTCGCATCCGACGTCACCGAGCACTTCACCTCCTTGCTGGAGCTCTACCGCCGCGACGGCCGCGTCCAGACCGACGCCGACCTGGCAGCGGTGTCGAACTTCTTCATCCCCGCCCTGGTCTCACTGCATCGCTGGTACCGGCCGGCCGGACCTGTCAGTCCGGACGACGTCCGCGAGCTGGCCAAGCAGTTCCTCGGAGGCATCATCGACCTGTGAGCCTCACGTCATGCGGATCCCCGCATCGATGCTCACGGTGGTCGCGTTCAGGTAGGGGTTCTCGACGATGTGGCGTACCAGCATCGCGAACTCCTCCGGGTCCCCCATGCGTGAGGGGTGCAGCGCCATCGCCTCGAGGGACTCCCGCACGCGGTCCGGCATTCCGGCAACCATCGAGGTCTCGAACAGGCCCGGAGCGATCGCGACGACCCGGATGCCCTGGTCTGCGAGGTCTCGCGCGACCGGCAAGGTCAGACCGACGACGGCGGCCTTGCTGGCTGCGTATGCTGCTTGGCCCTTCTGCCCCTGCCACGCAGCACCGGAGGACACGTTCACGATGACGCCACGCTCAGCGCCGTCGTCATCATTGCGTCCCATCGCCACGGCACACCATCGCATCATGTCGAACGTCCCGATCAGGTTGACGTCGATCACGCGACGGAAGTCATCGAGGTCCGAGGGTGTGTCGCCATGCACGATCCGGGCGGCGGGGGCGATGCCGGCAGCGTTCACCAGGACGTGCACGCCTCCGAGGACCTCCGTCACGCTCATGACCGTTCGGCGAACCTGCTCGGTGTCGGTCAGGTCGGTGGGCAGCGGCATCGCGCCCTCACCGAGATTGACTGCCAGCTCGACGAGAGACTCCTCGTCCCGGTCGACCAGAGCCACGTGGGCGCCCGCCCCGGCGAGCAACGTCGCCGTCGCCCTGCCGAGTCCGGAAGCGGCTCCCGTGACCACTGCCGTTCGTCCTTGGATCTGCATGGTCAGCCTCCGGGTCGGTCGCCGAGCGAGGAGAAGTCCGGTTCACGGCCCTCGGCGAACGCCTCGAGCGCTTCACGATGCTCTCCGGAGCTCATCGACTCCCGCTCCAGCGCGAGACTCGTCTCGAAGGCTGCCGAGACATGCATCCGCAGCACCTGGTTGATCGACCGCTTGGTTCCCTCGATGGCCCGGCGGGGGCCTCGAGCCAGGCGCCGCGCCCACTGTCCGGCCGCGTCCAGGCTGGCTCCCGCGGGGACGACGGCGTTGACCAGTCCGATGCGTTCGGCCTCCGCAGCATCAAGGTGATCGCCTGTCAGCAGATACTGCTTGGCTCGGTTGACCCCGACGAGCGCCGGCCAGATGGCAGCACCGCCATCGCCGGCGACCACTCCCATGAGGACGTGGGGATCGCTGAAGCTCGCCTCCTCGTCGACGACCACGACGTCGCACAGCAGCGCCAAGGTCGCCCCGAGCCCCACTGCGGGCCCGTTGACGGCGGCAATGACCGGAGGACCGATCTCCAGCAGGTCCAGCACCATGCTCCGCGCCTCGACGAAGATCCGCTCGACATCGCTTGGCTCAGCCTGTGCGAACCAGGCGGCGTCGCCGCCGGCGCAGAAGGCTCGGCCGGCGCCGGTCAGCACGATCGCACCGAACGACGTCTCGGAGCGCAGCGCCGCCAACAGGCGGGTGAGATCGGTGTGCAACGGACCGTTGACCGCGTTGAGCTGTTCGGCCCGGTCCAGCCGAACGACGAGCACGCCGTCGGACTCCTCGAGCCTCAGGTGTGCGTACTCCTGGTCGAGCACACTCATGTCGTTTCCTCCACCCTCGTCGACGGAGCCTCGCTGCACGGCGCGACCCCGACCTCGTTTCTTACCTATCTAGTAAGTATTGGTTGAGTGCCACGCAGTGTCAAGATCGCCCTCGTCGCTCACGCTCGAAGGTTCTCCCTGACAACCCGTCTCAGGACCTTGCCGACCGGTGTGGTGGGCAGCTCGTCGACGAATGAGACCCGCGTCACCTTCTTGACCGAGCCCACCGTGCTGCGCGTCCACTCGATCAGGGCCTCCTCGGTGACATCAGCGGCCTCACCCTCGGCCAGCACCACCACCGCATGAGGCGTCTCCCCCCACCGGGGATGCGGCACTCCCACCACGGCCGCCGCACGAACCGCCGGATGTGTCGTCAGAGCGTTCTCCAGCTCCGCCGGCCAGATGTTGAAGCCTCCGGAGATGATCATGTCCTCCTTGCGGTCGGCCAGGAAGAGGAAACCCTCCTCGTCCAGCCACCCCATGTCACGCGTCCGCACCCAGCCGTCCTCGGTGAGACGAGCCCTGGTGGCCTCCGGATCATTCCACAGCTCCAGCATCCGACCCGCGGTGCGCACGACCACCTCGCCCACCGTGCCCGGCGGGACCTCCTCGTCGTCCTCGTCGAGGATCCGGACGGCGGACCCACCGACCGGCTTGCCGGCCGACCTCAGCCGCGCGCGCTCCGCCGCCGTACCATCCACCACGTGGTGTGCCGGCGTCAGCGCCGTGGCAGGGACGGCCTCGCTCTGTCCGTACAGCTGATACATGACGTTGCCCCACAGCTCGAGCGCGGCGACCAGGGCGCTCTCGGGCATCGGCGACGCCCCGTAGAAGACAGCGCGCAGGCTCGACAGGTCGCGCCTTCGAGACTCGGGATTGTCCAGGATGAGCTGCACCATCGTCGGCACGAGGAGGGTCATCGTGACGCCCTGCTCCTCCACCGCCGCCAGGAAGTGGCGGACGTCGAAGGCCGGCAGCACCACGATCGAGCCGCCGGCGTCCAGGACCGGCCAGATGAGCATGCTCGCGGCGTGGGTGAGGGGGCCGGCCGCGAGGTAGCAGTCCGCCGACGTGACCGGCGTCTCCAGGGCAGCAACCGTGCCCTCACCCACCGCGAGCCAACCGGCGAGGTCGTGCACGATCCCCTTGGGCAACCCGGTGGTCCCGGCGGAGAACCTGACCTGGTGCAGCTCCTCGGGGCGGACGTCGATCTCGACGGGCTCCGTCGAGGCGCCGTGGACGGTGGCGTCATAGCTGTGCACCCGGGCCGTCTCGAGCGCGCCTGCGGCCGGGCGGGAGTCGCCGACGACGATGACGTGTCGAAGGTCCGGGCAGTCACCCAGCATCGACTCCAGACTCTCGTAGTGGTGCGAGTCCACGACCAGCGCCGCCGCGCCGGTCAGCTCAAGCAGGTATCGCTGGCGCTCCGGCGCGTCGTGGGTGTACAACCCGGTCCGGACGAACCCACCCAAGGCGAGGCCGACGATCTGCTCGAGACACGCGGGGCCGTTGTCGACCAGCAGAGCGACACGATCGCCCTTCGAGAGCCCCAGCGCACGCAGGCCGTGCACCAGCTGTTGGGCGCGGTCGTGGAGCTCCCGGTAGGTCTGACGCTGTTCTCCACAGACCATGGCCACTCGATCGCCACTGGTGGTCGCGTGCCGTCGCAGGGCAAGAAGGGGAGAACTCATGGCCCGTCACCCGCTCCGTCGGCCCCGTCCGGACCCGCAACGCGTGGTCATGCCGGGACCTCGACGGACGTGGTGAGCAGCTCGGCGGTGCCGTCGACACCGGCCAGAGCCTCGAACACCCCCTGCGAGGCCGCGAGCAGCAGCGAACGGCCGTCCGACCCACCCAGGGCGCAGCTGTAGACGTTCGTGCCGTCCGGGTGCTTCACCTCATCGACGATCTCACCGTCCGGGGAGACCCTGACGCACCTCTGCCTCGCTGCATCGGCCGCCCACACGTGCCCGGCCGAGTCGAGGGCGAGTCCGTCCGGAGCACAGTCCAGGCCGGTGAGCATCTCGACCGCTCCCGCCGGCTCGGGTGCCTCACCGAACTGTGCGAAGACCCGCCGGTCCGACAGCGACCCGTCGTCACCGACGGTGAATGCGGTCATGCGACCCATGAACGACTCCGCCACGACCAACGTGCGCTCATCGGGCATGACCACCCCGTTGGGACACCAGAGGTCGTCCGCCGCCACGGCAACGGTCCCGTCGGGGTCGACGCGGAAGAGCTCACCGGGCTCGGGGTCGGCCCCGTCCTGGATGGCGAAGCCGATCGTCCCGACCCAGGCGCGTCCGACGTCGTCGACGAGCATGTCGTTGATCCAGTGGGGCGAGAGCGAGGCGAGGTCCGCATGGAGCGACACCTCACCGTCAGGAGAACGCCGTTGCAGCGTGCGGTCGAGCATCGAGACGAAGAGCAGCGAGCCGTCGGGCAGCCAACCCAGACCGGAGCACAGTGCATCGGTCTGCAGGAGATCCTCTCGGCGGCCGGACTCGTCGATGGCGAAGACGATGCCACGCAACGCGTCCGACGCATACCATCGACCGTCGTGCCATCGTAGGCCCTCGTAGTACTTGCCCCCGCTGATGAGTCGATCGATCGTCCTGGTCATCTCGCCATCTCCTTGTTGCTGTCGTGATCTACTCAGCGGGCCGCATCCGATCAGGTCAGAGCAGCACCGAGGCCCCGTTGTCGAGGACAGTGGTCTGTCCGGTGGCGAACGACGCCTCGTCGCTCGCGAGATGGACGACGGCTCGCGCCACCTCGTCCGGCTCGCCCCAGCGGCCCTGCCGATGGTCGACGAAGTCGCCCATCGGCATCCCCACGGCACGCTCGAGAGCCGGCGTACCGCTCTCGGCTGCGCGGGTTCGGATCATGGCCGGGGCGACGGCATTGACGCGGACACCGGCGGAGCGCAGCTCCAGTGCGGCACAGCGGGTCACGGCCTCGACTCCGGCTTTCGCCGCCGCATAGGCAGCCATCCCGCACATGGCACGGTGCGCCGCGATCGAGGAGAGGTTCACGATGGACCCTCCCCCACGTCGCCGCATGGCTGGTGCGGCGTGCTTGATGCCCGAGAGCACGCTTCCCAGCGTCACGTCGACGACGCGACGCCAGTCGGCCTCCTCCAGCTCCTCCAACGTCGCGGACAGGCCCAGCGCGGCGTTGTTGACGAGCACGTCCAGGCCGCCGAACACCGTCTCGGCCTCACTCACCATCGATGCCACCTGCGCCGGGTCGGCGACGTCGCCGACGAACGGCGTCGACCGACCCTCCCCGAGCGCGGCCTGCAGGTCCTTGACGGCCGGCGAGACATCCGCCAGCACCACGTGTGCCCCGTCCTGCACGAAGGCCCGCGCGGTGGCTGCACCGATCCCGTGTGCGGCGCCCGTGACGATCGCGACCTTGCCTGCCAGGCGGCCGCGCTGCTCAGCCATCGACAGCCTCGCGTCCCAGCACGTGGCGGGCCACCAGAAGCTTCTGGATCTGCGCTGTTCCGTCCGCGATCAAGTAGGCAGAGACGTCGCGGAACAGAGCCTGGAGAGGGAGCTCGTCTGACCAGCCGACGTTCCCGTGCAGCGCGACACACTCGCGGATCGCATCCAACGCCGCCCGCGGGGCGTGCCACTTGATGGACGCGGCCTGCAGTGTGTTCCGCTCGCCGGCGTCGATCATGGACAGCGAGTGGTAGGAGTAGGTGCGCACCAGGTCGATGAGCGTGGTGTGCTCGGCGATGACGAAGGAGACGCCCTGGTTGCGTGAGATGGGCTGACCGAACGCCTCACGCTGCGTGACGTACTCGGCCGCCATGTCGATCGCTCGCTGGGCGCCACCGGTCACCAGCGTGCCGATCATGGACCGCGAGAGGTCGAAGAGCTCCATCACGTTGTGGAACCCGCGCCCCTCCTCGCCCAACAGGTGGTCGTCGGGCACGAAGGTGCCGTCGAAGTTCAGCGACCCGCGTCCGACGCTGCGCAGACCCGGGTCCCGGAACACCTGACGAGCGACCGAGGCGTCGTCAAGGTCCACGAGGAAGGCCGACACCCCGCGCGCTCCCGCCGATGGATCGGTCTTGGCCATGACGATGGCGAGGTCGGCCACGTGGGAGGCCGTGATCGAGGCCTTCTCGCCCGTAATCCGCCAGCCGCCTTCCACCCGTTCGGCCCGCGTCGAGATGTTGGCGGCATCGGAGCCGACCTCTGGCTCGGTCAGCGCGACGCAGCAGAGGAGCTCGCCGGACAGCAGCCCCGGCAACCAGCGCTCTGCGACCGCCGTCTGAGCTCGTTGCGCAAGGTAGGAGTGAGCCAGAGCGGCCACCGCGAACTGCGAGGCCACGCCCTGGTCGGCCCACCCCAGCTCTTCACAGACGATTCCGAGTGAGACGGCATCGGCCCCGTCACCACCGAGCGCCGTCGGCACGGAGAGCCCGTGCAGCCCGAGCTTGCCCAGCTCCCGGTAAGTGTCGAAGGCGTACTCGTCCTGCAGGGAACGCTCGAGGTATCCGTCGACGAACCGCTCGCGAGCCATCCGCCTCATGCTGGAACGGAACTCGCGGTGGTGGTCGGCCAGGGCCAAGGGCATGGTGCTTCCTCTCTGTCATCGGCGACGCGCCGCACCGAACCGGCGAGGACTGGCGGTCGTGGCCACCCGTCCATGGGTCCGTCGTTCGTCCGGCGGCCCCGGCCTGAATCTTACCTGACCAGTCAGTAATGTCAATGAGATCTGTGAACCTGACCACATTGTGCCGGTGTCGACGTCGACGAGGCGACCTGCGCGAGCCGGGGCCAGGCATTGACCATTCGAGGATTCCGCCCGCGATCGACAGCCCTCAGGACGACGTCAGGACGACCCGCGGGCGAGTAGCTCCCTCACGCCGGCCGACGTCACGGCGACCACCTCCCTGACCGCGGCTCACAGCGCCCGCGCGGGCTGCTTGCTGAACAGCAGGAGGACGCCGAACGTGATCATCCCGAGCCCCGACACGCGATCAAACCAGTGCATCCGCGAGGAGGCCACGGTCTTGGCGAACCTGCCCAACGCGCTGTAGAGGCAGATCGCGACCACCTCCAGGGGGAGGAACACCGCCGCCATGACCGCGTAGCTGAGCCAGTAGCTGCCGGGGTCGACGAACTGTGGAAAGAACGCCGCAAAGATCAGGATCGCCTTGGGGTTGCTGATGGCCACCACGGCCTCGCGCCGCATGGCCGTCCTCAGCGTGAGGGTGCCGGGGACCCGTTCACTGCGGTGCGACGATCCGCTCCGCAGCAGGCCGATGCCCAGGTAGATCAGGTAGAGGGCGCCCAGGACCTTCACCGCGGTGAACAGTGTGGCCGACGTGGCCAGGAGGAACCCGAGACCCAGGGCGCTCACCAGGATCATCGGCGCAAAGACGGCCACGCGCGCCAACCCCGCCGTCGCCGCGAAGCCCACCCCTCGTCGCACGCCGTGGGTGACCGAGAGCAAGTTGTTCGGCCCGAACGCGAGGTTCAGTGCGAAGCACGCCGGGACGAACAGCGCAAGATCGAGCACACGGACTCCTCGGAGGTTCTCAGGGACGGTGGGGACACGCTACCCGCGTCGCCCGCGGTGCCCTTGCGAGTTCCCACGAACACCCGTTCGCCCCACTGCCCAACCACGCCGTGACTGCGCTCGACACAGCCTCCCTGACGCTGGGGAGGGCCGAGGCTTGACCCTGACGCAGGGTCAACCCTGGACAGTGGCGCCATGACCATGGAAACCAAGACGCTTGCGCCAGCGATCGAGGTCGCTGGCTTGCGCAAGTCCTTCGACGACAACGACGTGCTGCGGGGGATCAACCTCACCGTCCCCGCCGGCTCTGTCTATGCCCTGCTCGGTCCCAACG
This sequence comes from Aeromicrobium sp. CTD01-1L150, assembly GCF_041951745.1. Taxonomy (GTDB): domain Bacteria; phylum Actinomycetota; class Actinomycetes; order Propionibacteriales; family Nocardioidaceae; genus Aeromicrobium. Next base: position 1,472,341 of record NZ_CP169555.1, on the reverse strand, counting down.
GGGCCGGCAAGACGACCGTCGTACGCATCCTCACCACACTCATCACCGGTGACGGCGGTACCGCGACGGTCCTCGGCCACGATGTCAGCACCAATCCCAACGCCATCCGCCTGCGGATCGGGGTCACCGGCCAGTTCTCGGCGGTCGACGAGCTGCTCACCGGTCGCGAGAACCTGCAGCTGATGGCGGACCTCAACCACCTGCCGCGTCAGCAGGGCCGCGCCCGCGCGCAGGAGCTGCTGGAGCGGTTCGACCTCATCGACGCCGCGGACCGGGGCTCAGCGACGTACTCCGGCGGCATGAGGCGCCGGCTCGATCTCGCCATGACACTGGTCGCCTCACCACGGCTGATCTTCCTCGACGAGCCGAGCACCGGCCTCGACCCGCGAAGCCGGCGCGAGCTGTGGCAGATCATCCGAGAGCTCATCAACGACGGGGTCACCATCTTCCTCACCACGCAGTACCTCGAGGAGGCAGATGAGCTCGCCCACCAGGTCGGTGTTCTTGACGGCGGTCGCCTGGTTGCCGAGGGCACCCCGGCGGAGCTCAAAGGTCAGGTGCCGGGCGGAACGGTCGAGGTGACGTACACCGACTCCGCCGCACTGGCACGGGCCGCCGGCTTGATCGAGGGCGCCTTCGCCGACCAGGAGTCGCTCACCCTGAGCGTGCCACACGACGGCAGCCTCGCGGCGCTTCAGCAACTGGTCGGTCGCCTCGACAACGAAGCAGTCGCTGGCCTGGAGGTTCGCACTCCGGACCTCGACGACGTCTTCCTCGCCCTGACCGGTCACCGCCCTGAGTCCGCGGACGACAGCGCGGAGACGTCGAACACCACCCAGCACCCGACGACCGAGGAGGTAGCGCGATGAGTGCTCCCGTCACTGCCAACACCGGACCCGACGCGGTTCGAGACAGCTGGACGATGCTGCGCCGCAACCTGCTGCAAATGGTCCGCTACAAGTCTCTGACCTTGATGCTGATCGCTCAGCCGCTCATCTTCCTGGTGTTGTTCGTCTATGTCTTCGGCGGCACGATGGGCGCCGGCCTCCCCGGCGGCGACGGCCGTGCGGACTACATCGCCTACATCATGCCGGCGATCGTGGTTCTGACGGTCGTCTCGGTCTCGCTCAGCACCGCCTACACGATCGCCCTCGACATGGAGAAGGGGATCGTCGACCGGTTCCGCACGATGGCGATCGCGAGGTCAGCGGTTCTCACCGGCCGAGTGCTCGGAGCGATCGTCTTCACCGCCATCGCCTTCGTCGTCGTGATCGCGGTGGCGCTCCTGCTCGGCTTCAGAAGTGACGCAACGGTGCTCGGCTGGCTCGGTGTGGTCGGTCTCGTCCTACTGATGACCCTCGCGCTGACGTGGGCCACCGTCGCGCTCGGCCTGTCCGCGCCGAACGCCGAGACGGCGAGCAACACCCCGATGCCGTTGATGTTCCTGCCCTTCCTCTCAAGCGGCTTCGTGCCCACCGACTCGATGCCCGTCGCGATCCGCTGGTTCGCCGAGTACCAGCCGTTCACGCCGATGATCGACACGCTGCGCGCCTGGCTGTCCGGAGCCGACGCCGGCTCCGACGCCTGGCTGGCCATCGGCTGGTGCGTGCTGATCGGGGTCGGGTGCTACGTGTGGGCGCGTCGCCTGTTCACCAAGGTGCGGGCCAGCTGAGACCGGCATCATGGACGCCATGCTGACCATCGGACAACTGGCCTCCTACGCAGGCGTGACGGTTCGGGCAGTACGCCACTACCACCAGGTGGGGCTGCTGCCCGAGCCCGAGCGCGACGACTCGGGCTACCGCCGTTACGGCGCCCTCGCGGTCGTCGAGCTCACCAAGATCCGCACCCTCGCAGACGCCGGCGTGCCGTTGTCGAAGGTGGACGAGCTGCTCAAGGCCGACGCCGCGACGTTCGCGGAGGCGGTCAAGGAGATCGACAGGTCGCTGCGCGGCGAGATCAAGCGGCTGCAGACCAACCGCAGACAGATTGCCCAGCTCGCTGGTGGCGACAGCCTGGTGGTCCCACCGGACGTGGTGGCCTACCTCGACCGGCTGCGCGAGCTCGGGGTGACGGAACGGATGGTCGAAGCCGAGCGGGACGGCTGGATCCTCATCGCGGCCCGCTGGCCCGACCGGATATCGGAGTGGATGCCGGAGAAGTTCGCTCAGCTCGAGAACCCACGGCTGGTCCGGCTCTACCACATCCTCGGGGAGGTCTTGGACACCGAGACGGACGACTCGCAGATGGAGGAGGCCGCCGACATCCTGGCCGAGCTCGCCGAACAGGCAGACGAGCGGGGCGAGCTGAGCACCGACGACGAGGCCTTCGACGACGAGGCGTTCGTCGAGCTGCTCGATGCGCTCGTCGTCGAGTCCGATCCACGCGGCCAGCGGATACTGGAGAAGATGCGCGAGCGCGGCTGGACCGGCTGGACCCGGTTGGAACGTACTGAGACCACAGCTCCGAACTGACGGCCGACCTGTTCACTTCGGTCGACTCGCCGCCAGGTCGTCGGCGACGGTGGACGGGTGCGCCGGGGTTCGGACGGACTCGATACCTTGGGGCCCATGAGCGAGCAGCATCCCGGCGCCCACGGCTATGGCGTCGCCACCCTGACCGAGGACGCCGACGTGCTGGACGTCTGGTTCCCCGAGCCTCGTCTCGGCGCGCCGTCGGAGCACGACTTCGAGCCCGACGGACTCAGCGCCCTCGGTGGCGAGGACCCGATCCGCCGTGTCCGCAAGGCCGTCGTGCACGTCGTCATCGACGACCTCGCCCAGGCACCCACGGACGCCTACGACGTCTACCTGCGTCTGCACCTGCTCTCGCACCGGCTCGTCCAGCCCCACGGACTCAGTCTCGAGGGCCAGTTCGGCCTGCTCTCCAACGTCGTGTGGACGACCATCGGCCCGTGTGCCGTCGAGGGATTCGAGCTGACCCGCGCCCGTGCCCGCGCAGCCGGCAAGGACCTCAACGTCACCAGCATCGACAAGTTCCCCCGCATGACCGACTACGTCATCCCCACCGGTGTGCGCATCGGCGATGCCGACCGCGTCCGTCTGGGAGCCCACCTCGCCGCGGGCACCACGGTGATGCACGAGGGGTTCGTCAACTTCAATGCCGGCACCCTCGGTCACGCCATGGTCGAGGGCCGCATCTCCGCCGGCGTCGTGGTGGGCCACGGCACCGACGTGGGCGGCGGCGCCTCCATCATGGGAACACTCTCCGGTGGCGGCAGCGAGGTCATCAGCATCGGTGAGAACTCCCTGCTCGGCGCCAACGCCGGCATCGGCATCTCGCTCGGCAACGACTGCGTGGTCGCCGCCGGCACCTACGTCACCGCCGGCACCAAGGTTCGCACTCCCGACGGTCAGGTCGTGAAGGCCGCAGAGCTGTCCGGTCAGGACAACCTGTTGTTCCTGACCAACAGCGAGACCGGCGCTGTCGAGGCACGTATGCGCGGTGGACGCACTGGTATCGAGCTGAACTCCGAGCTCCATGCCAATTGACCCAGGGCCGGCTGAAGCGGAGCCCCTTGGGCTCAGCGGGTCATGAAGTTCCGCGCGGCACTCGCCATCGGGCTCCTGGCTGCCCTGATCATCGTCGCTGTCGCGGTTCGCGAGCGCACTCCGCTGCGCAGCGAGTACTGCGTGGCCGAGGTGGGCGACACCCGCGCCCGCGTGGACCTGGAGCAGGCCCAGTGGGCCTCGCTCATGTCCGCCATCGGTCAGACCCGCGGGCTCCCGCCCCGTGCGACGACCATCGCCATCGCGACCGCCTTCCAGGAGTCCAAGGTCCGCAACATCGACTACGGCGACCGCGACTCCGTCGGACTGTTCCAGCAGCGTCCGTCCCAGGGCTGGGGCACGCCCGAGCAGATCATGGACCCGCACTTCGCCATCGCCGCCTTCTACGACGGCCTGGAGCAGGTCGACGGCTATGAGTCGATGGAGATCACCGACGCTGCTCAGGAGGTGCAGCGCTCGGCCTACCCGAAGGCCTACGCGCAGCACGAGCCCTATGCCCGGGCCCTCGCCTCCTCGTTGCGGGGCTTCTCCCCCGGCGCCTTCACGTGCCAGGTCAACCCCGCGGGCGGCGGGTCGTTCGATGCCGTGCGCTCCGACCTGGAGGCGGCCTTCGGCGAGAGCGACGTGCGCACCGAGAACAGCTCCCTCACGGTGGCTCCCGCGGGTGACGACGACGAGATGCGCAGCGCATCGGGCTGGGCCTACGCCCACTACCTCGTCGCCAACGCCGGTCACCTACGTCTGGCATCCGTGGCGTTCGACGGCCGGCAGTGGACGGCAGAGGACTCCGTCGACGGGTGGGTCGAGCACGAGCCCGCCACCGACGAGGTCGTCGTGACCCTCAGCTGAGAGTCGCGATGGCGTGGTGGAGCGGGTCAGTGCGCTCCCGCAGTCCGCGGTAGACCTGCCGCACCTCTCGATAGCGGCGTCGCGCATCGGGATCGGGGCCGAACACGTCACCCGGACGCATCATCGCCTCCACGGCAGTCTCGACGTCGCGATGGACGCCGGCGCCGACGGCGGCGCAGATCGCTGCCCCGAGTCCGGCGGCGTCAGGCACGGCGCTGCGCTGCGCCGGACGATCGAAGACGTCGGAGACGATCTGCATCACCAGGTTCGAGCGCGCACCACCGCCGGCGACCACCAGTCGGGGCGCGCGGTGCCCGAGGGCCGTCTCCATGGCCTCGGCGTGGTCGCACATCGTCAGGACGATCCCCTCGATGATCGAGCGGTGCAGGTGGTGGGGCCCGTGCGAGCCATCCAGTCCGAGGAATGCCCCACGCCGCGACGGTGCGTCGGCTGGAGCCAGCCAGTCCGGCAGCGTCATCAGGCCTGCGCACCCCGCCGGCACGTCTCGCGCCCCGGCGTCCAGCCACTCCTCGACATCATCTGGGTCCACCAGGTCGGGCGCCGCGGAGCTGACCAGCTGGCGCAACCAGGAGACAGTCCACATCCCCCGACGGACGCCGGCGCTCTCCACGAGCTGGCGCCCCGGCACCGCCGCCGCGTTGAGCCAGTACCGGTCGTCGGCGCCGGCCGGGGCGTCCGCCACCGTCATCGACGTCACGTACGTCCCCAGGGACAGCACGAGCGTGCCGGGCGCGAGAAGTCCGGCTCCCAGGGCCTCGACTGCCTTGTCGTTCGCCGTCGCGTGCACCGGCACACCGGACGCAAGCCCCGTCTGGTCGGCCGCCTCCTCGCTCACCCGACCGAGCAGTCCCCCCGGTTCGACGAGCTCGGGCAGCAACGAGAGCGGCATCCCGGTCCGTGCCAGCTCCTCCGGTCGGGTCGACCACCGCTGCCGCTCGTGGTCGATCGGCCACATCCCCTGGTAGCTGGCTGCGCTGTCTCGTCGCGCACCGGTCAGCCGGACGGCAAGGTACCCGCCGGCGCTGCACACCGTGGTGACCGCGTCGTCGACGTCGCCCAAGGGGCGGGACACGCGCTCATCCATCCAGCTCTGCACCGGTTCGACCAGTCGGCCGTCCGCGCCCACCAGGGCCCGGCAGAAGCGGATGCCGCACAGCCCCACCGCGACGATGTCGCGCGGGTCCCCGTCGAAGGAGGCGAGCACCGCGCGGCACGCCTGCGTCAGAGTGTCCCAGAGATCGTCGTCCGGATGCACGGCACGACCGCCGGGTCCCAGCTCGTACGGCCGCAGAGGGACCTGCGCCGACGCGTGGACGGCGCCCGAGGCATCGATGATCGAGACCTTGGTGCTCTGGGAACCACCGTCGATGGCGCACAGGTAGACGGTCATGGCGCGGTCGCGGACGACAGTGGGTCGAGCACTGCGTCGCCCTCGGCATCGACGGGGAAGAGCGCGCCGGGATTCATGACGTTGTCGGGGTCGAAGGCCCGCTTCAACCCGGCGAGCACGTGGTAGGCGCTCCCGTGCTCGGCCTGGATCCACGGCGTGCGGTACTTGCCGACGCCGTGGTGGTGCACCATCGACCCTCCGGCACGCAGTGCCTCCTCCACGATGATCGCGTTCAGGGGGAGGTGGTACTCATCGATCTCCTCCCTCGGGTCGCAGTTGATGTCGTAGTCGTACACGAAGTACAGGTTGGTGCCGCTCTGGTAGGAGTGCGACGAGTGCGCCCCGAGCAGCGTGAGGTCCGACGCCCGCGGGAACGACGTGCGGATCCTGCTCATCACCGCCTCGTACAGCTCGGCCGTCCGGGACCAGTCCACCGACACCTCCGTGGTGTAGGCGAGGTGCCGGGTGCGCAGCATCTCGGCCTTCTCCGCCTCGATCTTGTCCGGACCCCAGTTCAGGTTCTCGAACCAGGTACGGATCTGCTCCGAGGGCACCTCCTCGTGCTCGACTCCCACGGCCATCTCCTTGATCGCCCCCGTGGTCGCCTCCACCAGGGGATGCGGGCCCTCGACGGCGAACACCACCAGGTGTCGGTCCTGCGGATGGTCGCTGAAGTGCTGGCGGGCGTCCTGTGGGGAGTACAGGCGCGCCACGGACGGGCGATACCCAGCCGTGACCACCTCGCGCAGCAGCCCGACACCCTCGGCGAAGTCCGGCACGGTCAGTCCCACGTACCGGGTGTTGTCCGGATACCAGCGGAACAGCTTGAGGGTCACCTCGGTGACATAGGCCAGAGCACCCTCGTTGCCGATCACGACGTGCCGGATGTCCGGACCGGCAGCACGGCGGGGAACGTTCTTGATCCGGGCGACCTGACCGTCGGCGAAGACGGCCTCGAGCCCGACGACGAGGTCCTCGATCCCGCCGTACAGCGTGGAGAACTGCCCGATCGAGCGGGTGGCAACCAGCCCGCCCAGCTGCGCGATCGGCTTGGACTGGGGCGAGTGACCGGTGGTGAGCCCCTGCTCCCGCAGCGTGTCCTCGAGCGTCTGCAACGGCACGCCGCACTGGGCCGTGACCATCATGTTCTCGGTGTCGACGTGGATCACCCGGTTCATCCGCGAGCCGTCCACGACGAGCGCGCCCTCCACCACCACCTCGAGCCCTCCCTCGGTGCTGGTGCCACCGGTCCGCGGGACCACGGCCACGTGCTCACGGCGCGCGTACTGCAGGACGGCAGCCACCTGCTCGGCCGACGTGGGGTACACGATCGCCGACGGCAGCGGTCCGTCGTAGATCCCGTGCACGGCCGAGTACTTGCGGAACCGGTCGACACTGCTCTCACGGAGCCGTTGCTCGTCGGTGTCGACCTGGTCGGGGCCGAGCAGCTCGGTGACGTCACGGACGATGTCCTCGCGCGGTGAAGCCTGGGGGGTGCGGACCATGGGTGGGGCCTTCCTTGGGGAGACGGGTGAGGGCTGGGTCATCGGACGAGGTATCCACCGTCGACGACGAGGACATGACCGTTGACGTAGTCGGACGCGCTCGAGGCCAGGAAGACGACGGCGCCCATCAGGTCGGCCGGGTCACCCCAGCGTCCTGCAGGGATGTGCTCGACGATCCGCTCGTTCGCGTGGTCGTCGGCTCGGGTGGCGGCTGTGATCGCGGTGGCGAAGTAGCCGGGGGCGATCGCGTTCACCTGGACGCCGTGCTCGGCCAGCTCGTCGCAGTACGCCTTGGTGAAGCCGACGATCCCCGCCTTGGTGGCCGCGTAGGCCGGGGAGGTCCGTCCGCCGAGAAAGGAGAAGAGTGAGGCGATGTTGACGATCTTCCCGCCGCCGCCATGAGCCATCTCCGCTCCGGCGTGACGGGCGAGCTCGAAGGCGGCGGTCAGGTTCACCGCGACCATCGGGTCCCACTGGGCGCGGTCGAACTCGGTGACGTCGGCCGTCACGCAGACTCCGGCGGAGTTCACGACGACGTCGACTCCCCCGAGCTCGTCGATGCACTGCCTCACCACTCGCTCCGGTTCTCCGGCGGCCGTGAGATCGGCGTGGGTCCAGGCGTATCGCCGGCCGCAGTCGGTGACGAGCCGCTCGGTATCGCCGTCGTCGTCGAGGAGGGACGGCACGAACACGTCGGCTCCCGCCCGGGCCAGCGCCACGGTGAAAGCCTGTCCGAGACCGGTGTTCCCCCCGGTGACCAGCGCACGCCGGCCGGCCAGGGAGAACGCGTCGAGGGAGAAGTCGGTCAACGTCGTCACGTCCCCACCCGACCGCATCGAGCACCTTTAGCGCAACCAGTGTTGTGTATATGTCAACTCGCGTAGGCTTCGGGGCATGCCCTCTCCTCCGAGCTCCCGGCGCAACAGCTCTGGACTGGCCCGCGACGTGGAGATCCTCGACCTGCTCGCCGAAGCCGGTGAGCAAGGCCTCGGCGTCGTCCGGATCGCCCAGCTCCTGGGTCGCGACAAGGCAGCCATGTCCCGTGCCCTCGCGACGCTTGCCGACGCCGGACTCATCGACCGCGACTCCCGCCAGCTCAGCTACCGGCTGGGGTCGAGGCTCTACGCCATCGCGGCGCGCACCCAGGAGGCGTCGCTGGACCACCGCGCCCGTCCGATCCTGCGCAGCATGGTTCATGCCCTGCGCGAGACCGCGCACCTGTGCGTCCTGCGCGCCGGCAACGTGTTGACGCTCGCGAGCGAGCCGAGTCCCCGGATGGTGGGCACTGCGCCGTGGACCGGCATGGTGGCCGCGGCGTGGCGGACCCCCTCCGGACGCGCCCTGCTCAGCGACTGGGACCGCAGCAGCGTCGATGAGTGGTACGCGGTGCACGGGCGCGACGCCGCCCTGGTGGACCAGGCCCCACCCGGCGACGCGGGAGTGTTCGGGGTGCTCGAGGAGCCGACGCCCACCACACGCGTGGTCCATGACCTCCCGTCGCTGCACACCGAGCTCACGAGGATCCGGCAACGCGGCTACGCCACCTCCGACGAGGAGCTCGAGCACGGCGTCGTGGCGGCGTCGGCCCCGGTCCGCGACGCGGCCGGAACGATTGTCGCGGCGCTCAACGTGAGCGCACCGAAGTCACGCCTCGGCGGACGACTGGACGAGCTCGGGAGCCACGTCGCCGCATACGCACACACCCTCACGGTCGAGCTCGGCGCCCCGGGGCGGCCAGCCGACCAGTAGCGCAACCGCTGACTGCCGCGGGACACGGAAGGCCCCGTCGCCCCGGCCGGTCTCCCGGAAGCCGGTCGCTCCGGTGTGCGGGTCCCTGACAGCACCGGAGGGAGACCGCCCGTGGCGGTCCCCCTCCGGCACCTTCGGTCCTACTCCGAGCGGAGCAGCGCGATCCCCAGCACGGCACAGAGGCCGCTCACGAGCAGCAGCCACAGCGGTCGCCGGCGTCTGGTGTCGACCGGACCGGTGACTACCGGCACCGCTGACGGCACCGACCACACGGACTGGACGTCCGGGACACGCGGCACCGCCGCCATCTCAGAACGCGGCGTCCGCAGCGCGACGAAGCCGGCCAGCATGAGCGCACCACCCAGCATGAGCAGCCACAGCGACAGACCACCCGCCGCGGGCAGCGCGCCCGTGGAGACTACCGCCGGCTTCGAAGCACCGGGCATCGTGAAGTCCACCGGGGTCGGACCCGCAGCCAGATCCGGGTCCGAATCCGGGTCGCCACCGATGACACCACCGCAGTCGCCCGGAACGCCGGCGTTGCCGGTGAGCTCGGTCACTCCGATGAGGTCGTAGCCCTGCGCCGCCGTGAACGTCACCGTCCACGGCCCGGACAGGCCGTCACCCACCGTGAACGTCGCGATGACGCCCTCGACGGCCTGCACGACGATGCTCAACAGCGGCTCGGCGAGGATGACCGGACCGTCGGCCGGGCACGTGCCGAACATCAGGTATGCCGCCTCGACCTCCGGGTCACCGCTGATGACGCCGCCGATCACACAGTCGGCCAGGCTCGTGAGTGGCCCCTGGCCCTCGGTCCAGTTCTTGCCCGGGTAGCTCCCGCCGTCGTACTCGAACGGCGGAATGATGTCGCCGGCATGACCGTCGTGACCAGCCCCCTTGATGATCGCGTTCACCGAGATCGTGATGAGCGAGTAGTCCTTCACACCGTTGTTGTCGTGACAGATGGTCACCTTCCGGATCTCGTTCGGGTCGTCGGGATCGACGACCACCACGTCGAGGCAGCCGGCGTCCAGGATGGCCTGTCCCCCGCCAGCCAGGTTCTTGCCCGGGTAGCTCCCGCCGTCGTACTCGAACGGCGGGATGATGTCGCCGGCATGACCGTCGTGACCAGCCCCCTTGATGATCGCGTTCACCGAGATCGTGATGAGCGAGTAGTCCTTCACGCCATTGTTGTCGTGACAGATGGTCACCTTCCGGATCTCGTTCGGGTCGTCGGGATCGTCAGGATCGGCCGCGGCCTCGACACAGCCAGCGTTGTAGATGGCTTGACCCGCCGCGTCCCAGTTCAGGCCCGGGTAGCTTTGCGCATCAACCTCGAAGGGCGGGATGATGTCGCCCCCATGATTGCCGTGACCTCCATTGAGGATCGCGTTGGAGGACACGGTGATCTGGTTGTATCCGTCGTCGGTGGCATGACAGATCGTGACGTCGATGTTCGCCGCGGCAGCGGCGACCTCCTGAGCCACGCGTTCAGGCGAGGCCTGCTGGTCATGCGGTGCGGGCCCCGTGTCCTGCGGAGTCGGGACGTTCTCCGGCGGCCCCTGCGGGTCGGCGGCGGGCGCTGCTGCCTGGGGCAGGGGTGCCGTCTGCTTCGGTGGTGGCGGTGGGGCCTCGACGGCCGGGGCGGCCGCCTCGGCAGTCTCGGGTGGGTCGGTGGGCACTTCGCCGGCGGCGGCCGGCGACGCGACGAACGCGCTGCTGGCCAGCAGGGCCAGCACGATCAGGATTCTCTGGAGCATGGGAGTCAGTCCGTTCGGACAGAGGAGGGAGCGGGGTGACGCGGGGACACTGCGCCGGAGCGCGGGTCGGGCGGACGTCGATCACAGGACGTCACGGAGTCGGCGGCGGACGGTGCACAAGGCACCTGACCGCGGCATGGGCCACGAATTCGTCCGTGGCTGAACGGGGACCGGCATCGCACGCGAAGCTCCTAGGTCCCTCCCACTTCGAAAGGTAGAGGTGCCCGCGGAGCTGCCGCATGAGCCGAATAGGTCTGGCTCGATGGCCCGTCGGGACTATTCGTCTCACGTCCGGCACGGGAAGCAGGCCGTCGACGCCCACCCGCCATTCGACCAGGGAGGACGACGACCATAATGAGTGGCGGCCCAGACGTCTGCAGGAAGTGTCCCCACGTGCGCAATCCCCGTGCTTTCCTTCGCCCCCTCGCCGTCGGCGCCCCCGCGCCGGCCGCCGACATCCCGTTCAAGCCGTCGCGGATGATCCACTTCTTCGACCCGAGCAACGAGAAGATGGCCGCCAAGGTCCCCGATATCGCCGCCAAGGTCGACATCATCCTCGGCAACCTCGAGGACGCGGTGAAGACGGAGAAGAAGGCGGCCGCCCGGCAGGGTCTGGTGGACGTCGCCAAGTCCACCGACTTCGGTCAGACGCAACTGTGGACCCGCGTCAACAGCCTGGACTCCCCCTGGGTGCTCGACGACCTCATCACGCTCGTCACCGAGGTCGGGCACAAGCTCGACGTCATCATGGTGCCCAAGGTCGAGGGCGCGCAGGACATCCACTACGTCGACCGGCTTCTGGCCCAGCTGGAGGCCCGCGCCGAGCTGGAGCGCCCGATCCTGGTGCACGCGATCCTCGAGACCGCCGAGGGTGTGGCCAACGTGGAGGAGATCGCCGGTGCCAGCCCGCGCATGCAGGGCATCAGCCTCGGCCCGGCCGATCTCGCCGCCAGCCGTCGCATGAAGACCACGCGTGTGGGCGGCGGCCACCCCGGCTACCTGGTGCGCGAGGACCCCACCGGTGAGGACATCACCGAGGGCCGCGCCACCTACCAGCAGGACCTGTGGCACTACACGATCGCCCGCATGGTCGACGCGTGCGCCGCCAACGACATCCTGCCGTTCTACGGCCCGTTCGGTGACATCAAGGACGTCGTCGCGTGCGAGGACCAGTTCCGCAACGCCTTCCTGCTGGGCTGCGTCGGCGCCTGGAGCCTGCACCCGGTGCAGATCGAGATCGCCAAGCGCGTCTTCTCCCCCGACCCGGCCGACGTGGCGCACGCCAAGGAGGTCGTGGAGGCGATGGGCGACGGGTCCGGGGCGGTCATGATCAACGGCAAGATGGAGGACGACGCCTCCTGCAAGCAGTGCCTCGTGATGCTCGACCTCGCCCGCTCGCTGGCCGAGCGCGACCCCGAGCTGGCCGAAGCCTACGACCTCTGAGGAGCCCTGCGATGACCGAACAGACACTGCGAGCCCGCCGCTCTGTCCTCTACATGCCCGGCGCCAACGAGCGAGCGCTGGAGAAGGCCAAGACCATCGACGCCGACGCGTTGATCCTCGACCTCGAGGACTCAGTGGCACCGGACTCCAAGGAGACCGGACGTGCCAACGTGGTCGCTGCTGTCCGCTCCGGCGAGTACGGCCACCGTGAGCTCGCGATCCGCGTGAACTCCATCGGCACCGAGTGGCACGACGACGACGTCCAGGCTGCCTGTGCGGCCGGGCCGGACGCCATCCTCGTACCCAAGGTGGAGTCCGCCGAGCAGGTGCTCCAGCTCGTCGCCGCACTGGAGTCCCACGGAGCGCCGGAGCACACCCAGCTGTGGGCGATGATCGAGACACCGCGGGCCCTGCTGCACGCCGAGGAGATCGCGGCCGCGCACGAGCGCCTCACGGTGATCGTCATGGGCACCAACGACGTCGTCAACGAGACGTTCGGGCTCCACGTACCAGGCCGCAACGCCACGGTGCTGACGTCGCTGGCCTGGACCCTCCTCGCGGTGCGTTCCGCCGGGAAGGTCATCATCGACGGCGTCTACAACGCCGTGAAGGACCCCGAGGGGTTCGAGGCCGAGGCGCGGCAGGGCCGCGAGATGGGCTTCGACGGCAAGACCCTCATCCACCCGAGCCAGGTGGAACCGGCCAACGTGGCCTTCGCACCGTCGGCCGCCGACGTCGAGAAGGCCCAGGAGCTCATCGAGACCTTCGAGCAGGCCAAGGCCAGTGGCCAGGGGGTCGTGACGTTCCAGGGCAAGATGGTCGAGGAGCTGCACGTGCGCGATGCACGACGCATCCTCGCCTTCCACTCCGCTATTCAGTCGCGCTGAGACGAGGATCCGAAGCGTGGGCAGCCGGGCATCGCCCACCCCGATGACGACAACAGGCCGAGACGTCCAGGTGGACGTCTCGGCCTGATGCATGGAACCTCAACGCAGGCTGCGTGCGCGGAAGACCTCGTTCTCGACGGAGCGCCTCATCGCCTCCATCTTGCGACGCTGGCGGACGGTCTCCAGGAGCACGGCACGGTCGATCTCCGACATCTGGTCCCAGGCGCGCTTGCGTGAGCGGTCACGCTTGGCCACGATCTTCACCTCCTCACGGGTGTGATCGGTCGTACCGGTCGGGTTCTCGATCTGGTGTGCGAGCTTGATGGGTGAGTCGTCGTTCGTGGTCATAGCGCGCCTCCTTTCTGCAGGGTCGGAAAAGTTCGGTCGACGTGGTCGAGTCTCGCGGGCAGCCATGACAAAAAAGCCGCCTCGGACCCAGGTCCGAAGCGGCACGAGTGCCAAGTGTGACTGGCTACAGGAGCAGGGCCTCGGAGGGACCGGGAACGAACGCGTCGACGCGTGCGGCATTCTTGCCGGCGTTCGTGATGTACGTGACGTCCATGATCGTTCCTCCTGTCCTGTGGGGTGCTCAGACACCGTAGCGCAGGCGCCCCTCGATGCGCGAGCGCTTTTTGCGGCGCGTCCCCGATCAGTCGAAGTCGAGGCGTTCGTCGATCTCGTCGCGGGTCGAGCCCGAGGCGTACAGCAGGTCGGCCGCGAGCGAGCGCACCTGCGCCGCGATCGACGCGGTGTTCAGGGTCATCGCGCCCGGTAGTGCGAGCACGGCGATGCGCGCCGCGTCGACGAGCTTCTGCCGGGCCTCGTCGAAGTCGTCGTCCTGGGACAGGTCGTCGGCGATGATGTCGACGGCGTCGGCCAGGGCCTCGGTGGCGAGCTCCAGGTCGGTGGGACACGCCTCGCCGTGCCGCAGCATCGCGGCCGTGCGGCGAGCGAGGACGCGCGCGTCGCGGATCGCATTGTCGAAGTCCTGCACTGCACCGAGATAGCGGCCGAGGTGGGCCCGCTGCCGCCACCGCATCGGTGACATCCGGGCGATCTCGCTGACGTTCTGCGCCGTCGCCTCCAGGTCGTCGATACCCGGCTGCAGGCTCCGGGCCCTCGCCAGGGCCGCCTCGGCTGCCTCAGCGTCCGCCTCCCGCATCGCTCGTGCCGTGCCGCGCAGCACCGACGCCAGCTGACGCAGCAGGCGCTGCACCTCGGAGTCGATGTCGCGCACAGGGTTGCGGGGCAGCAGCAGGACCATCGCCATGCCGCACAGTCCGCCGATCAGCGCATCGATGAACCGGGTCACCGCCGGATTGCCGGCATCGAAGGCCGGCACCACCGCCGTCAGCAGGACCGCTGAGTTGGCAGCCTGTGTCAGGGCCATTCCCTTGATCCCGAGCAGGGTGGCCACGATGACGCTGAGCACGACGACCGCCGCGAGCTGCAGGGTCCCCCGGCCGATGGTGAGGATGATCAGCTCGCCCACCAGGACCCCGACCGCCACCCCGACGACGATCTCCGCGAGCGTCCTGCCTCGCAGTCCAGCGCCCGCGGTGATGACGAGGATCGCCGCGACCGGTGCGAAGAACGCCTGCTGGTGGCCGAAGATCTCCGTCGCCACGAGGAACGCCACCGAGGGTGCGACGGCGAGCCGCACGAGCATGCGCCACCGTCGACGCACGTGGATGATCCGGTCACGGGCCGTCTCACCACTGGGACGCAGCCGGATGCGACGCAGCGGAACCTCGCGTCCATCCATCGTGCTCACCTCACAGGTAGAGGCCGGTCTGGCCTTCCTCGATCCGCTCGGACGCGACCGCGTGCAGGTCACGCTCGCGCAGCAGGACGAAGTCGTCGCCCCTCACCTCGACCTCGGCACGATCGTCGGGGTCGAACAGGACGCGGTCGCCGACCTCGACGGCGCGCACGTGCGCGCCCTTGGCCTCCACGCGAGCCCACTGCAGGCGTCGTCCCATCGCCGCGGTGGCCGGGATGACGATTCCACCGGAGGACGTTCGATCACTGGCGCCGTCCACACTCACCAGGAGCCGGTCGTGCAGCATCCGGATGGGCAGGCCATTACTGTCGCCCAACTCAGCTCACCAGACGTCGGATGCCGACGAGCGTCGCAACCACCGCGACGGCTCCCACCGCCACCGGGACGATCGTCTCGTACCGAGGGTTGCCCTCGGGGTCGACGAACCGGCCCTTGAGACTCTCGACACCACGCCGGGCGATGTTCTTGGGGCTGGCTCGGTCGACGAGCAGGTCGACCGAGCCGGCGATCCTGTCCAGGGCGGCCTCGATCTCCTCGACGTCCTGGGTCGTGGCTCGGCTCACGGATGGCCTTTCGTCGCGGGTGGGTGGTCGCTGCAAGGATAGGCCCCATGACGACGCGACTGCAGCCCGGTGACCCGGCCCCCGACTTCACCCTGTCCACCGACACCGGCGAGAGCATCACTCTGTCGGACCTGCGCGGCGGCAAGGTGATCGTCTACTTCTACCCCGCAGCACTCACGCCGGGCTGCACCAAGCAGGCGTGCGACTTCAGTGACTTGCTGGAGTCACTCACCGCCGAGGGGTACACCGTGCTCGGCATCTCCCCCGACAAGCCGGAGAAGCTCGCCAAGTTCCGGGAGAAGGAGGGCCTGACGATCACGCTGCTCTCCAACCCCGACAAGTCGGTCATGACGGCCTGGGGAGCCTTCGGCGAGAAGAAGCTCTACGGCAAGGTGGTCGAGGGCGTCATCCGCTCCACCGTCGTCCTCGATGCCGACGGGGTCGTCGAAGTAGCCCAGTACAACGTCAAGGCCACCGGTCACGTCGCCAAGCTGCGCCGTGACCTGGGCCTCGACGCTGCCTGAGCCACGCCTCGCCCTCCGCCTCGCCTTCTCCGCTCGGGATCAGCCACCACCACCGGAAAGCGAGCCAGGGTCGAGACCTTGACGGTGCCGTTGCGGCGCCCTGCCGGACACGCCCCCACCGCCCACCTCGCCTTCCCCGCTCGGGATCAGCCACCACCACCGGAAAGCGAGCCAGGGTCGAGACCTTGACGGTGCGGTTCCGCGCTCGCGGGTGTCGCCTATTCTTTGGGTCCGGGCCGGTGTGGTGGAACTGGTAGACACGCAGGATTTAGGATCCTGTGCTCACTGAGCGTGCAGGTTCGAGTCCTGTCACCGGCACAGCTCCCCACATGATCGACGTGCCAGCGATGTCGGGGCATGTCCTGTGTCCCGGGCGTCAGGTCGCTCCGGATGGCGGACCTCGCATTGGCAGGTGCCTGCATCACGTAGCCAAGTCGCGGGAGGCTCGGCGGTAGGCGTCGGGGGTGATGCCGGTGGCGGTGCGGAAGTCACGGGTGAGGTGCGACTGATCGGTGTAGCCAAGGTCTGCGGCGATGACCGCCAGGTCCTCGGTGGGCCGGGTCGCCAGGGCCAGGGCGACCTCTTGAAGACGGATACGACGGCTCAACCACTTGGGTCCATGCCCCAGCGTGTCGACACAGGCTCGCTGGATCGTCCGCTCGCTACGCGTGAAGCGCTCAGCGAGCGTGGGGCCGGTTCGATGGTGGATGCACTCGCGCAACTCATCCAGTACGTCGTTCGCGAGCAACCCCGCCGAGGTCGGTGCGTGCTCCACGAGGACCCGTCTGATGGCCCGGTCTGCGGCCCGTGCGCGTTCGGCGGGATCGGAACCGGCGGCGACGGTGCGCATGAGCGCATGCAGGCGTGGGTCGAGCTTCGCGGTGAGCGACACGGTGGCATCGGCAACGTGGGGCGGCGCGAGGTCACTGAGGACGGCCAGCCCTGCCGGTCGAAGCCGGATCGCGAACACCTGCCCGGTGCCATGGATGATGCGCCGCCACGCACGACCGTGCACACCGGTGACCACCAGCGGGGCAGGCACGTCACCTTCCTCGACGGTCACGTTCACCGCTGGCAGGTCGATGATCGGCTGATCCAGCCGTTCGCCCTCATCCAGCGCCCACGAGACATGCCAGTACTGATCGACCACCGCCGCCACGGCAGGATCGGGTGCGATCCAACCCGCCGCATAACGTGCCAGCCGATCCGGATAGAGCACACCAGATCGCTCAGAGGCAGCGATCGGGCGCTCCCGCGCATCACCGGCGACGGTCATGGCACCCATCCTCCCAGGCCGCCTCGCCAACCTGTCGCCTTTTTGCTATCGCGGGCCTCCTGTGCGAGCCAGGCTGGGGGTGTGGGAAGCACGAACTACACCGACACCTTCATCCAGGTGGCAGACGACTGCCCAGCTGAGCTGGCCGACCCGCCGCCCGTGGGCGGCAAGGCACCGACGGTGGCAGCGTTGCAGTACGCGCTCATCTCGGAGCATCCATACGACTTCACCAGCGACGATGTGCTGTTCGAGGTGTACGCGACCCGACACTCCATTCCTGCCGAGGCTCGGGCTCAGGCGCGCGAGGAGTTCTTCACCCAGGACCAGGCCTGCCTGCGATCCTCTCCTCTGGGAAAGCGGTACGGCTGGGGCATCCACCACGACGCCGACAGTCGTATCGCTCTCGTGCCGTTCGGCTCCGATGAGTACCAGTCCCTTGCCGCCGACTCGTCGGTGAAGCAGCTCAAGGCGATGCGTTCGAAGCGAGCCTGACCGGGAGATCCCATGCTCGCTGCGTTTGCTCATCTGAACTGGCTGGCCGTCGCCTTGGCCGCTCTCGCCTACTTCTCACTGGGCGCAGCCTGGTTCACCCCACTCTTCGGCAAGGCGTGGGATCACTCCATCGGCCACGATCGCTCCGCGGCACCGACGTTCGGCCCCGACTACTACCTCGTACCGCTGGTCAGCGCCATCTTCGTCTCCCTCGCGCTGGGCCTGACTCTGGCCGCCCTCGCGCCGCCCAGCTTCGGGGAGTCGCTGATCGTCGGCGGGGTCATCGGCCTCGGTGTCGCCGCAGCAGTCTCGATCAACAACGCGCTGACCCCGCACACCCCTCACCCGTACCTGTTTGGGGCTGTGACTGGCGGCTACCACGTCATCGGAATCGTCGTGGTGTCCGCGATCATCGGAGCCTTCCCGAGCTAGTCCGAGCTGGCCCGCCAGGCGACGATGCAGCGCAACTCGCAGGACGACGGTCTCTACGCCCTGCTCGACGGCCCGCCGCTCGAGATGCGGTGAGTGGCAGAACGTTGCACCCCACCCGCACCAACGATGATGGTTGCCATTATCGTTAAGGTTGTGCCCTCGAGACCTCCCATGTTCCGGTCACGTCTGTTCTCAGGGACGCAGGGGCAGCACGGTTCGGCCCTGGCCTGGTCCGTGGTGATGGCGACCTGCATCCTCGGCCTGCTGCTCGTCTCCGCATCAGTCGGCGCAGTGGAGGTGCGGGGCTCGCAGGCCGCCCGGATCATGGTCGGGCACCTGCTCCCAGGAATGCCGTGGATGAGTGACGGCAGCCTCACACCCCTGCAAGACCAAGCGGTATGGCAGTTTCGACTGCCCCGCGCCCTGCTCGCCGGGGTTGCCGGGGCGTCCCTCTCACTGGCGGGGATGCTGATGCAGGCCATCGTGCGGAACCCGCTGGCCGAGCCGTACATCCTGGGGGTGTCCTCGGGCGCCAGTGTGGGTGCCGTCCTGGTGATCATCTCGGGTGCCGCAACGTTCTACGGCCTGACCCTGAGCGCAGCGGCCTTCGTCGGCGCCGTGTCCACCTGCGTCGCGGTCGCGCTCCTCGCTCAACGCCACGGTGTCCTCTCCCCCACTCGTCTGGTGCTGTCCGGCGTCGCCCTCGGCACCTTCCTGAGCGCAGTCACCAGCTACCTCACCATCACGACCGATGCCCAGAACGTCGTCGGGGTCCTCTTCTTCATCCTGGGCAGCGTCTCCGGCGCCGACATGGCCGGGCTCATCCTGCCCGCGCTGGCCCTGGCCCTCGCTCTCCTCATCGTCCTGCCCTCCCTCGACGCGCTCAACGCGATGCTGACGGGCGATGAGTCCGCGGCCGCCCTGGGCATCAATGCCTCGGCGGTTCGAACCCGCATGATGGTGGTGGCCGCCTTGTTGACCGCCGCCGTCGTCTCCGTCGCCGGAGGGATCGCCTTCGTCGGTCTCGTCGCTCCGCACGTGGCACGCATCCTGGTCGGGGTCGACCACCGTCGTGTCCTACCCGTCGCGACCCTCACCGGAGCAGCCTTCCTCATGGGGGCAGACCTGCTCGCCAGGACGGTCGCCCCTCCCACCGAGGTTCCCCTCGGCGTCCTGACCGCTTTCGTCGGAGCGCCCCTGTTCCTGTGGCTCATGCGACGCGACGCGGCCGCCTCCGCGGGATTCGACCGATGACCGTCGATGTGCAGGGAGTCAGCGTCGACCTCGGCGGACGCACCGTGGTCGACGACGTCTCGCTCGCCACCCGTCCCGGCCAGGTGCTGGGACTGCTGGGGCCGAACGGCAGCGGAAAGTCCACACTGCTGCGCACGCTCTTTCGCGCCCTCAGGCCTCGGTCCGGTCACGTGCGAGTGGACGGGGACGACGTCGCCGACCTCGGTTCTCGCGAGCTCGCGCGGCGCGTCGCGGTCATGCTCCAGGACGCGCCCACCGAGTTCGACATGACCGTCACCGAGACAGTCGCCCTCGGGCGTGTTCCGCACCACCACCGCTACACCGGACCTCGCGACGTGGACCGCCGCGCGGTGGAGGACGCGCTCGCCGAGTCCGACCTGCTGGACCTGCGGCACCGTATGGTCCGAACGCTCTCCGGCGGCCAGCGGCAACGCACCATGCTCGCTCGTGCCCTGGCCCAGGACGGCGACGTCCTGGTGCTCGACGAGCCCACCAACCATCTCGACGTCGCTCACCAGCTCGACCTGATGCACCGGGTCCGGCGCACCGGCAGGACGACCGTCGCGGCCCTGCACGACATGAACCTCGCCGCACGATTCTGCGACAGCATCGCCGTCCTCGACCGTGGCCGACTGGTCGCCCACGGGCCGGCCACCGACGTCCTCACGCCGCGGCTGGTCCGCGACGTCTTCGGCGTCGAAGCCCGCGTGCTGCCCGATCCGTTGTCCGACCTCCCGGTGATCGTCGCCGACCGCGTCAGCTCACCATCCACCACCGCAGAAAGGCCGTCATGAGACTGCACCAGACCATCACCACCGCCGCCGCGGGCCTGCTGGCCCTGTCCGCCTGTGGGTCCGGGGTGAGCGCCGACGACACCGCCGACACCGCGAGCCGGACCGTCGAGAGCTGCGGTGAGTCCGTCAACATCGACGGCGTGCCCGAGGCCGTCGTCGGCCTCTACCCCTCCCAGACCGAGATGCTGCTACGCCTCGGGCTCGGCGACCGCTTGGTGGGGCAGGCACAAGTAGGTGCGGCGCGCCTGCCCGAGGACATCGCGGACGAGGCTACGGACGTCCCAACACTGAGCGAGGACACTCCCCCGAGCAGGGAGGACCTGCTCGCCGCCGAGCCCGACTTCGTCTTCTCCCCCACCACGTACGAGTTCTCCGAGGACCAGGGCTTCGCCAGCACCGACCAGCTGGCCGACGCGGGAGCAGCCGCCTACGTCGCCACGGGCGGCTGCTTCGACCGAAGGATGACCGGCACCGTCGACGACCTGTTCACCGACCTGGAGACTCTCGGGACCGTGTTCGCGGTCGAGGACGAGGCCGCAGAGCTGATCGATCAGTCCCAGACCGAGCTCGACCGCGTGGAGTCCGCCATCGACGGTGTGGACCGTCTGACCGTCGCGCAGGTCTTCGTCGAGGGATCGACACTCAGCGCCATCGGCGGCGGGGTCGAGTTCGACATGCTGCAACGCGCTGGCGCCGAGCCGGTCTTCAGCCCCGACGACGACGCGTTCGCCGAGTTCTTCGCCGCCCAGATCACCCCCGAGGAACTCGCCAACCGCGAGCCGGAGGCCCTCGTGTTCGCCGTCGACAGCGACGAGGCCGAACAGTCCACACGTGAGTATCTCCGGACGACGTTCCCCGACCTTCCCGCCGTCCGGGAGGACCGCCTGATCGCGATCGAGACCGCTGACACGATGCCCGGGACCCTGGGGAACGTCGAGGTCGTCACCCAGGTGGCAGAGGCGCTGTACCCAGAAGCCTTCGAGGAGTGATCCACGGCCGGCTGCTGAGGCTCGCCGGTCCAGCCCTCGGATGGGTCGTCCCCGTGGCCGGGATGAGTGTGGCGCTCGGGGCTGTCCGGATCGTCTTCGGGCTCGGAATCGCCGACCTCATCGCGCGACTGCTGACCGGACGTCCTGTCGACATGGGCGTCGTCGTTCTCGTCATGGCCTCGGTGGTCGGGCGTGCGGTGCTCCTTGGTCTGCGGGAGCAGGTCACCGAGCGCGCTGCCGAGGGCGTGCGGCGGACCCTGCGTCGACGTCTGCTCCGTCAGCTCGCCGACCTCGGTCCGGCCCACCGGATGAACAGTGGGGTGACCGGCGCTGCCGTGGTCGACGGTGTCGACGGCCTCGAGGCCTACCTCAGCCGCTACCTGCCGCAGCTGCTCGTGGTGCTCGTCCTCCCGCCCACCACCACCGCGCTGGTGGCCACCCAGGCCCCTGGCTCTGCCGCCGTCCTCGCGTTCTTCGTCGCGGTCGCCGTCCTGGCACCGCGCTGGTGGGACCGTCGCCTGGTGCGTGACGGCGTCCACCGGTGGCAGGCACAGGAGCAGCTGACCGCGGACTACACCGAGGCCGCGGCCTCGATCCCTGTGCTCAGGGCGTTCGGCGCGGCTCGGCGGCGAGGTGAGCAGATCCATGGGGCCTCGGAAAGGCTACGAGTCACGACGATGCGCCAGCTGAAGGTCTCCTTGGTCGACAGCGTCGTCGGCGCACTCTCCGCCCACGTCGGCACCGCCGCCGCTCTCGTGGTGGCCGCGGGTGCCCTGGCCGACGGTGAGGCCACTGTCGCCAGCGTGGCCATCGTGCTGCTGCTGGCCCGCGAGGCGTTCTGGCCTGTCTCGGAGCTCTCGACGCACTGGCACGCCGGATACCTGGGACTGACCGCGACCCACGGGCTCCTCCCACTTCTGGACGCAGTGCCCGCGGTCGTGCACGACGGCCGTCACGACGCGGCGGCCCGCAGCGGCCACCTGGAGGTCCGTGCCGTGTCCTTCACCTACCCGGGCACGAGTGCCGGGGTCCGGGACGTCTCGTTCGTGGTCCCTTCCGGGTGCACCACCGTGGTCGTCGGCCCGAGCGGGAGCGGCAAGTCGACCATCGTCCGCCTGGTCGAACGCTCCTGGGACCCCGACGCCGGGGAGATCCGGCTCGACAGTGTCGATCTGCGCCACCACACCGCCGCGGCCTTGCGTCGCAGCATCTCCGTCGTTCCTCAACGGCCGTTCGTCGTCACCGGGACGGTGCGCGACAATCTCCTGCTCCAGGCACCGGGGGCCGACGACGAGGCGTTGGAGGCCGTCCTCGATGCCGCCGCGCTCAGAACCGTTGTCGACGGTCTCGAACGAGGGCTCGACACCCCCGTCGGGGAGCTCGGTGGTCGGCTCTCCGGGGGTGAGCGCCAGCGTCTCGTGATCGCCCGGAGCCTCCTGGCCCGCCCTGCACTGCTCGTCCTCGACGAAGCAACCTCAGCGCTCGACGAGGCGACCGAACGTCATGTCCTGCGATCGGTGGCCGCCACCGGCACCACCTGCTTGGCGATCGCCCATCGACCGACCGTCATCGGGGCCGCCGACCACGTCGTGCGGCTCGACTCCGGTCGCCTCGCGAAGGGTCCGGCCTCATGAGGGACATGATCCGGCTGCTCGCCGTCATGGCCGACGACCGCGGCCGTCTGGCCAGGAGCGTGCTGTGGCAGCTCGCCGTCCAGGTCGGCACCGCAGCGCTGCTGGTGGCTCCGGCCGCCGTGGTCGCGCAAGTGGCGCAGGAGCGGACACTGCCAACCTGGCAGGCGGCCGGGCTCCTGGCGCTCGCCGTCACCGTCTCGCTCGCCACCTGGCGTGAGTCCTGGGTCTCCCACGACCTGGCCTACCGGGTACTCGGCCGGCTGCGGGACACGGTGTTCTCCCGGCTGAGGCTCGCCCTCCCCTCTCGCGAGCAGCCACGACACTCCGCCGAGGCCGCCGGGGTGGCGATGCGTGACGTGGACGAAGTGGAGTGGTTGTTCGCGCACACGGTCGCGCAGGGTGCGTGCAGTCTGGTCCTGGTGGCCTCATGCACCGCGTTGTCGTGGCTGGTCGAGCCGCGACTCGTCCTCGTCTGGGGTCCGATGCTGCTCGTGACGAGCGCGATCCCCACGGTGCTGTGGCGCCGCGCCGACCGGGACGCCCGGCGCATCAGCGTCCGCCGCGACGAGCTCGCGTCCGCCGTGGTCGACACGGTGCGGGGTATGCGCGACTTCACCGTCAGCGGGTCGCTCGAGCGACGCCTGGAGCTGCTGGACCGGATCGACGACGACATTGCACGCACCAGACGAGCCGATGCCCGGCGAGTGGGACTGGAGCGGGCACTGGCCGACGCTTTGCTCGCGGTCAGCGGACTCGGCGCGGTACTGCTCGTGGCGGCCACGGCCGACAGTGTGAGCGCGCCACTCTCCTACGCGGTCGCCACCGCGGCGATCGGACCCGCGGCACAGCTCAGCGACCTGCTGCGCAACGCCGGACGCCTGCGGGTCGCCGCTCACCGGATCGTGCGCTCGGTGGACCAGGTACCCACCGTCGTCGAGCCGGACCACGGCAGACAGGTGGGGTACGCCGACGGCTCCCTGGTCTTCGAGGACGTCACGTTCGGGTACCGGACGGACCGGCCGGTGTTGCGAGGAGTCAGTCTCAGGGTCGGTCCCGGCGAGATCGTTGCGCTGACCGGTCCCTCCGGCTCGGGCAAGTCCACGTGCGTGGGCCTGGCCTTGCGATGGTGGGACCCCGACCACGGCCGCATCACTCTCGGCGGCACCGACCTGCGCACCATCGCCGACACCGACCTGCGACGGCTGGTCCACGTTGTGCCGCAAGGCTCGGCGCTGCTCCGCGGCACCGTGGAGAGCAACATCCGTCTCGGCCACCCGGACGCTGACTCAACCGACGTCCACCGGGTGGCGCGCGAGGCCGGGATCACCGATCCGGCGGCAGGCTTCGTCGATGGTCTGGCCACGGCGGTTGGCGAGCGGGGCGACGGTCTCTCGGGCGGCCAGCAGGCGAGGGTCGCACTGGCGCGAGCCTTCCTCGGCAACCCGGCGGTTCTCGTGCTCGACGAGGCGACCGCGTCCCTCGACGTGGATGCGGCGCAGGCCATCTCGGAGGTACTCAGGCATCATCCCCGCCGAGCCACGCTCGTCGTCACCCATCGGCGCGAGGTCGTGGCGAGCGCTGACCGGGTCGTCCGACTCCCCGGCACGGCGTCCGGCGACCAACCGGCGCGCAGCGCCCCGGACACGCCAGTCGGCCACCAGGGCCAGGGCTCATGAGGTCAGAGGGCGGGCAAGCCCACCCGTGGGCCCGTCTCGACGTCCAGCTCGGTCAGGCCGTGCCCCGCCGACCGGTCCACAGCATGGTCGGTTGGACGACGTAGGTGTGTGGATCGTTGCCGACCCACTCGGGCTCATCGGGGTCGAGCAGCTTCTCGACACGCGTGAGATCCGTGTCGCCCATCCCGGCACGGCGTCCGCTGACCTGGACCGCGTGACGCATCTCGGGCCACACGATCCGTTGCAGGTAGGCCAGAGCGGCCGGGTCGGTCGCCACGGATGCCGTCGAAACGGGGAGGACGCGCAGCTCGACGTGCTCCAGGCCGGCTTCTCCCAGCCAGGCACCCAAGCGCTCATGGTGGGTCTTCCCGTCCATCGGGAGCCCCCAGGTGCGTTCGGAGGCGGTGCGAATCAAGCGCTCGAGCCTGCCGTGCCCCGGTAGGAACATCGACTGGTAGTAGTTCGTGGTGAACAACGCCAGGATCCCGCCGGGCACCAGCGCCTCACTGAGAGCGGAGACCACCCCCGCGGGGTCCTCGAAGGTGGCCGGCCAGACGACGTCGGATGCCCAGATCAGGCCGAACGGTCCCCCATGACCGTAGGGGTCCTCTGCCACCTCCACGAGGTCGGCGACGCGCAGCTCGATAAGGTCGTCGACATTGTTGTCACGGGCGTACCCACCGGCCAGGTCGAGGGCCGCTTCCTCGCGGTCAATCGCGAGGACCGGTCGGCCCGGACCCGCCCCAGTCGACGCAAGTGCCGCCAGCGCTGGCAACGCACCGCCGGCTCTGGTCCCCGCATCGAGGATTCGGTGCGCACCATCCAGGTGCGACAGATCGATGGCGGAGACCGCCGCGGCGACCGCGGGGCTCGTGAAGTCACGGTTGGTGACCAGGTACTCGGTATAGCGGCTCGTGTCCGGTCCGTGTGCATCCTGGCTCTGACCTTCCTGTTCATCGGCCATGATCTCTGGGTTCCTTTCCGTCCGACTGGTGGGTGTGGCCGCGGGACGACCCGCGCGTCCGAGTGGGCCGACGTCGGCGATGCAGGGGGCGGCCTCACGATGGGTCCCAGCGACAGCGCCAACGCCGCCGCGGTGGGCATCGCCAAGGCAAGAGCCAGACCCGTCAGGCCGGCCACGGACAGACCCGCGCCGCCCAGCGACGCGCCACCGAAGACTCCCAGACTCATGCCAGCAGCGTTGATGCTGGGCGTCGGACCGCGCAGGTCGCCAGCCGACCGCACGATCACCGTCGTGACCTGCGCCGCCACCACTGCGTGGCTGAGCCGAGCACGCGGCGGCGTGCTCAGTGCGGCCCCAGACGCACTCCTTGGATGGGTCAGCGTCATCGCGTCCGGGCCCACCAGGGCAACGGGGCCGCGACAGCACTCCTTGTTACGGGAATCATTCCCGTTAGTACATCATGACGTCCCCCGCTTCCCGGAGGGAGGGGTCACGGTCCTATGCGGCGCAGCTGGGGCAGGTGCCAAAGATCTCGATGGAGTGCGACACGTTGACGAAGCCGTTGTCCTCGGCAACACGGCTCGTCCACTTCTCGACTGCCGAAGCCGCGATCTCCACGGTGGTTCCACAGCTCTCGCACACGAGATGGTGATGATGCTGCTGGTCCCCGCACTTGCGGTACAGCACCTCGCCACTCTGGTCCCTCAAGGAATCGATCGCCCCGACGTCTGCCAGCGCCTGCAAGTTGCGGTAGACGGTCGACAGGCCGACGGGATTGCCGCGGGAGCGGAGCACCTCGTGAATGGACTGGGCACTAGCGAAGACCTCAAGGCTCTCGACGATCTCCGCGACGGCGCGCCGTTGCTTGGTGGTGCGCTGACCATCCTTCTTGAAGACGGTGGCGATTGACTCCGCGCTCATGGGGACAGTGTAGGCGCTCGGCGATGACATGGGGCAGCCTCGCACTGCCGCAGGTCCATACCCCAGCTCGTCACGGGAACGACCCCCTGGCCGATGAGCTCGGCACCGATGTCCACGTCATCGGCGCCCTCGGGCGACGGCAGTCCTGCCGCTCCGACCACGGCGACGAGAGTCCCGGCGTCAGCGACCACCAGGATTCTGCCCGCCATGGCCTACGGTCCGGTTCCGCTCACCAGCTCGACTTCGTGATCCCCGGGAGCTCGCCGGCATGTGCGGCATTGCGGAAGCGGATCCTCGACAGTCCCACCTTGCCCACGTGACCACGCGGGCGACCGTCCACCTGGTCCCGCTTGCGAACGCGCGAGGGCGAGGAGTCCCGCGGCAGCTTGGCCAGGGCCCGGGACGCGTCCATCCGCTCCTGCATCGACAACGATGTGTCCTTGGACGCTCGCCTCAGCTCGTCGCGCCGCTCGGCGTAGCGCTCGACGATCTCTTTGCGACGCTCGTTGGCGATGATCTTGCTCTTCTTGGCCATCTCAGCGCTCCTCCTTGAACTCGACGTGGCGGCGGACCACGGGGTCGTACTTGCGCAGCACCATGCGGTCCGGGTCGTTCCGACGGCTCTTGCGGGTGACGTACGTGTGCCCCGTGCCCGCTGTCGACCTCAGCTTGATGATGGGGCGCAGCTCGGTGCCTCGTTTGGCCATCAGACCTTCTCCCCGCGGGCGATGATGTCGGCGACGACGGCGTCGATGCCGCGGACGTCGATCGTCTTGATACCGCGTGCACTCACCGTCAGGGTCACGTGACGACCCAGGCTCGTCACCCAGTACTTCTTGCGCTGCACGTTGACGTCGAAGCGACGCTTGGTGCGCCGGTGCGAGTGGGAAACGTTGTGACCGAAGCCGGGAGTCGCCCCAGTGACCTGACACACACGTGACACGGTAGACCTCCTATGTAGAATGACAATCGTTCGTAATAAGACTACATGCAGGAGAGCATCGGTGAAGCCAGGCATCCATCCGGACTATCGACACGTGGTCTTCCGTGACAGGTCAGGAGATCTGACCTTCCTCACCCGATCGACCGTGACGTCGGAACAGACGATCGAGTGGGAGGGCGATACCTACCCGGTCATCGATGTCGACATCTCCAGCGCCAGTCATCCCTTCTGGACCGGACGGGGTCGCGTCGTCGACACCGAGGGACGGGTCGAGCGGTTCCGCCGACGCTACGGAGCCGAGACATGAGCCGCACCCCGGTCGTCATGATCACCGGCGTCGCCGACGAACCGATGTCGAGGACCACGATGGGGCTGCAGTGGGACCTCCCTTCGGCCGTGGTGGTCCAGCACCGCATCGACGCCGTGCAGCAGGTCCTGACGCGCACCGTCTCCGACATCAGCGGGGTCGTCGAGCGCGAGGAGATCGACCTCGAGCACGCCTGTGTCAGCTGCGCCATCCGCGAGGACATCGTCCCCAGCCTCGAACGACTCGCCGCCAGTGGCCGCTGGGGCTCGGTCATCGCCCACCTGCCCGTCACCGCCGAGGCCACCCAGGTCTGCCGCCTCATCGCATGGAACCCCGACCTCGCCCCCCATGTCACGATCGCCGGCGTGGTCACGGCCTTCGATGCCCAGAACGTGGTCGATGACCTGCTCGGTGACGACCTCGTCGCCGATCGCGGACTGAGCACGTCCGAGGACGACTCGCGCGGCGTTGCCGAGATCGCCGCGGCCATGGTCGAGTACGGCGATGTCGTCGCCCTTCTCGGCCAGCCCGACGAGCCGGCACGAGACCTGGTACGCACGATCGCCAGGCCAGGCACCGGGATCGTCGAGGACGCCTCGCTCATGGACGCCGCGCGGATCGTGGACGGCATCCATGAGCACCGGACCACCGAGCACTGGGTGGCCGAGGTGCGTCGTGGCGAGCTGCCCGTCGTCGAGTCCTCATGTGTCTGGCGGCTCGACCTCCACTCCGACCGCCCCTTCCATCCCGGGCGACTGCACGAGCACATCGAACGCATCGGCGGAGGGCCCCGGCGCTCCCGCGGCTGCTTCTGGCTACCGAGCCGGCCCGGGGACGTCTGCGTCTGGGACGGTGCGGGCGGGCAGCTCAGCATCGGCTCGGACCGCCGTTGGGAGCGCTCGCCACAGATGACCCGCATCGTCGTCGTGGGCCTCGACGACGGCGCCGAGGAGATCCGCGAGGTCTTTGACCACTGCCTGCTGAGCGAACCGGAGCTGGCCGGCCGCGGCCCGTTCTGGGAGGTCAGCCACGACGGCCTCGAACCATGGCTCGGCGACATTCGCCGCGCCGCCTGACCTGACTCAAGGAGAGCACCATGGCAGTCCCCAAACGCAAGCTGTCGCGCAGCAACACCCGTCATCGCCGATCCTCGTGGAAGGCCACCCCTACGGCACTGGTGCCGGTGACCGTCGACGGACAGACTTACCGCGTGCCGCGCCGCCTCGTACGAGCCGTCCAACGCGGACTCATCACCCCCACCACACACTGAACGCGAAAGGACATCTCATGAAGGTTCGCAACTCCCTGCGCTCCCTGAAGAACCAGCCCGGCTCACAGGTGGTGCGCCGGCGGGGCAAGACCTACGTCATCAACAAGCAGAATCCCCGACTCAAGGCACGCCAGGGCTGAGAGGTGCCCATGGACGCCGACGCCCGCCAGCGCACCGCGGCCACGTGGGACGGTGGGGACTACGCGAAGCTCGCCCGTCGTCTGGCAGATGCCGCCGAGACCGTCGCCGCCGCGGCAGGGCCCTGTGACGGCGCGGCCGCGATCGACGTCGCCGCCGGGACCGGGTCGTTGGCCATCGAGCTGGCGCGGGCCGGGTGGCGCACGAGCGCGGTCGACATCGCGCCGACGCTCGTGACGCAGGGCCGAGAACGTACCCGTGACCTCGGCCTGCAGATCGACTGGCACGAGGGCACGCTCGACGAGCTACCAGTCGCCGATGCGTCGCAGGCGCTCGTGGGTTCGTCATTCGGCCTGATTTTCGCCCCCGATCCCCAGGCGGCGCTGGCCGAGGCACGTCGTGTGCTCGCCCCCGATGGACGGATCGTGATCTCCACCTGGCCACACGACGGCTACATGGCCACGATGACCGAGACCATCGCTGCATTCTTCCCACCCGGAGCGCCGACCGACCTGCCGTTCCGCTGGGGCGACCTGTCACGCCTGCACGGCTGGCTCGCTGAGCACTTCACCGATGTGGAGACGACCACTCACCCTCTGCCGTGGCAGTTCGACAACGTCGAGGCCGCCGTGGAGTTCCTGTTCACCCACTCCCCCGGCCACGTCGCCGCCGCCAAGGCAGCATCAGAGTGGGCCCAGGAGATGAAGCAGGCCGTGGCTGATCACCTGGCCGAGCTCAACGGTGGCCACGGCGTGGTCGACATGTCAGTCGACTACCAGGTCACCATCGCCACCGCCCGATGAGCGTCAACGAGGCAGCATGGGCTGAGACCACGCCCTGAGGTGAGATCGTCAGGCAGCGTGCTTGCAGGTCTGGCACGTGCAGTCGACACACACGCAGTTCGCGCAGGTATCCCCGCCGCAGTTCTCGCATGAGCAGACATTGTGGTTGCACGTGGGGCACGAACAGTCCGAGCAGTCGCAGACCGCACAGCTGTCGGAACAGTTGACGCAGGAGCACGTGGTGCACTCGTCATAGTGTCCGTCATGCTCGTGGTGCACGTGTCCGTCGTGCAGGTAGTCCACATGGTCCTCGTGGACCACGGCGTCGTGGCCACATCCTGGACCGTGCGTGTGGGCGTGGCGCTCGGCCTCGCGGTGGTCAGTGATCGTCATGGTGGTTCTCCTTGCTGTGGTTGAAGGCATCCAGGAACACATGTGCCACGTGTTCGTCCGTCAGTGTGTAGGCGACCTCCCGGCCACGTCGCTCAGCGACGACGAGTCGGGCTCCCCGCAGGACCCGCAGGTGTTGCGACACCAGCGGTTGCGAGAGACCGAGTGCCGCCACGATGCTGCCGACGGTCTGTTCGCCCTCGGTCAGTCGGTGCACGATCGCCGCCCTCACGGGCGACGACAACGCCGCGAACAGCTCACCGACGTCCCCGTACTCGGTGAGGATGTCGAGGCGCTCATTCATGCAGACATTGTTATATGCGCATTTCACTATGTCAATTCGGATGTGACCCATGCCTGAACGTGTGCCGATCGTCGTGGTCGCCGGCTCCCTCGGTTCCGGCAAGACGACCGTGCTGAACCACGTCCTGCGGCACCGGGCTGACTCACGCATCGGGCTGCTCGTCAACGACTTCGGAGACATCGCCGTGGACGCGATGTTGGTGGAGTCGATCAGCGACGCCACGGCGTCGATGGCGGGGGGATGCCTGTGCTGCGTCATCGACGACGGCGAGCTGAACGGCCAGCTGGCGTCGCTGACCTCACCGCAGCTGGGGCTCGACGTCGTGCTCGTCGAGACCAGCGGGGTCGCCGACCCCACCGTCGCCGTGCAACGGATCCATGACGCACTCGGGCGTCACGCTCGGCTCGGCGGGCTCGTGCACGTCGTGGACGCCCCGTCGATCGTTGCCGAGGACGACGTCCGTGCCCGTCTCGGCAGGGCGAGCCTGGTGCTGGTGACCAAGACCGACCTCGTGGACAGTACCCGGGTCGAGGATGTCCTGCGCGAGGTTCGCCGAGAGGCGCCGGAGACGACGGTCGTACCGGCGCTGTGGGGTGCCGTACCACCGCGATTGCTCTTCGACGTCCGCGACGAGCCGGATGTCGAGCGACAGCTCCTGCTCGGCGAGGCGGGGATGGATGATGGGCAACGGCCTCATGTGCACCTGGATCAGGTGTCCTGGCAGTCCTCCGGCACCGTGCACCCGCGTCGACTCATCGAGACGCTGGAGAACGGCCTGCGTGGCGCGTACCGCGTCAAGGGCATTCTCGACGTCGACCTGTCGGACCGACGAGGTCAGTGGGTCGTGCATCGGGTGGGGCCTTACGTCCAGGCTCTGCCCGGTCCACGGGGGTCAGGATCGGCGATCGTCGCGATCGGGCCGAGTCTTGATGCGAGAGAGGTGCACGCGCAGATGGCTGCGTGCCTGCTCGAGCACGACGAGTCGCTCGACCCCGTCGAGACGTACACGTTCTGGCGGCGCGTACCCCATGAGCATCGGTGAACGTCTCTGCCAGCTCAGTCTGCGTCGACGATCGAAGCCGGTCCGGCGACATGCTCATGAGGCGTACCGACCCGGCGGTTGCGCCACATCTGCGCCAGCGCACCATGATGCGGAGCCATGAGCCAGGAGATCCACAGGCCGATCACGGCGGCGGCACTGCCGATGGCCTGTCGACCCCTGGACCAGCCCGGCCGCGAGAGGGCAGAGCGATTCACCGTTCCGGCACTCCCGCGGGTCAGGTGAGCGACTGGGCCCGAGTTTCCTCATCAGGCCCGAGGTCCGCCGCGGTGGCGAGCACGACGGTCAGACGTGGACGGTCGAGATCCTCGACCGCTACGACCCGCATGCCGGCGTCGGCGAACCATCGACCATAGTCCTGCACGCCATGGGCGTCCCCGCCGTCGGTCCAGGCCAGCATCTGCAGGCCAAATACCGCCGCGACCTCGTCACGCCCACGCATGAAGCTGGCAACGGCGACCAGGCCACCGGGCGCCAGCACGGATCGCACGCGCACGAGCAGCGCCGCGACCTCCCCGCCGTCGAACATGTTGGTGACCGTCGAGCACAGCACCAGGTCGAACGGACCGACGGGCAGATCGGTGCGCAGATCGCCAGCGAACACCTCAACACCTGCCGGCTCGAGACGACCCTGTTCCTGGGCACGCGCCACGACGTGGGGCAGGTCCTGCACGACCGAGTGCACGCCACGTCGGGCCAGCTCGAGGGCATGCTCGCCATGTCCCCCACCGAGGTCGAGGGCTCTCTTGATGCGAGGGTGCACCCGCTGACAGAGATCGACGATCTGCGGGGCAACGCGGCGCGCATTGAGGGCAAGAAGGTCCGGCCCAGTCGAGGGCCGCATGACCGGCAGCTCGATGCGGGTCGGCATGGCGGACCTGTCGTGCAGACGCGGACCGAGCATCCCGGCCCAGCGACGGATCGCGGCGCCGTGACGACGCAAGGCCGTATCCGCAAGGGCGTCGGGCAGCTGTCGTCCGGGGGCGTAGACGCCGTCCGGGTCGACCACCAGCATCTCCCAGGCAGCGAGGACGCCCAGCACGGGGCGCAGTCCGCGAACGTCGAGACCGGCAGCCGTGGCGAGCTCGTCAGCGGTACCTGGAAGCGCCGCAAGGGCACCTGCTTCGGCAGCGGACTCATAGGCCAGCACCAGACGCCAGTCAGCCAGCTCGGCCGTCGGGGCAAGGAAGGACAGGTCCGCCTCCTGGTCGCCACGATGCTCGGCCATCCCCGCTCTCCTCACCACCCCGACCCACATGCGAATCGTTCTCATGATTGCAGACCGCAGAAACCGCGAGATGACGGAAGCGCCGACCAGCCGAGCCACACCCCCTCACCGCCGACGCCCGCCTGCCTGCCACCTATGCAATAATGACAATGATTACCAACAAGAGCCGATGTGGCCTATACCGGCTTCGGTGTCATCAACGAGCCATCCCAGCCTGAGGAGATGCCCCGGCTGGAACTGACCGCAGGGAGTGCCATGTCCGATCCAGTCGTACTGGTCGATGCCGTGGTGAAGACCTTCGGGGACCTGCGGGCCCTCGACGAGTTGTCCTTCGCCGCCCACGAGGGCGAGATCCTTGGGGTGCTGGGACCGAACGGCGCAGGGAAGACCACCGTCGTCCACATCCTGTCAACCCTGCTGCATCCGGACGCAGGTCAGGCGCACGTCGACGGATACGACACGGTCGCCGAGTCCGAGGCGGTGCGCCGGTCCATCGCTCTGACCGGTCAGTTCGCCGCCGTCGACGGCGAGCTGACCGGGCTGGAGAACCTGGTGCTCTTCGGACGCCTGCTCGGCCTCGAGCGGAACGCAGCCCGCGACCGTGCCGGCGAGCTCCTGGCGTCGTTCAGTCTCACCGAGGCCCAGGGGCGACCCGCCAAGACCTACTCGGGCGGCATGCGACGCCGACTCGACATCGCCATCAGTCTCATGGTGCCCC
Organism: Aeromicrobium sp. CTD01-1L150; assembly: GCF_041951745.1. GTDB lineage: Bacteria > Actinomycetota > Actinomycetes > Propionibacteriales > Nocardioidaceae > Aeromicrobium. The sequence goes on along the minus strand of NZ_CP169555.1, from coordinate 1,438,762 downwards.
CGCGGGTTCTCTTCCTCGACGAACCGACAACCGGCCTCGACCCGCGCAGCCGTCACGACGTCTGGGAGGTCGTCGAACGTCTCCGGGCGGACGGAGTGACGATCGTCCTGACGACGCAGTACCTCGAGGAGGCTGATCGCCTCGCCGATCGCATCATCGTGATCGACCGCGGGCGCGTCATCGCCGAGGGCACCCCCAGCCAGCTCAAGACCCGAACCGGGCCCGACCAGCTCGTCCTGACCCCGACCGACGTCGACCCACAGGCTCTCGCGGGCGCTCTCGACGGTTTCGAGACCACCGTCGGGACAGAGACCGTGAGCCTCCCGATCGACGACGGCCCCCGGACCGTCGCCACGGCCATGGCGGCGCTCGGCGCCGCCGGGATCGAGCTGGCCGATGTCGCCTTACGCAAGCCCACACTCGACGATGTCTTCTTCAACCTCACCGGACACACGACCGAGGCCGACGATGACTAGCCCGACGGCTGTCCTGGCGGTCCGCAACACCGTACGCATCGCACGCAATCCGAGTGCCCTCGTCGGGGGGCTCATCACCCCGGTCGTGCTGATGCTCGCGATCTGGTCGGTCTTCGGCCGAGCCATGGAGGCCAACGGCCTCGACTACGGGCACTACCTCGTTCCCGGAATCACACTGCAGGCGATCATCTTCGCCGCCGCTGGCTCAGCCGGAGCCATCGGCACTGACCGCACCAGCGGGGTCCTGGACCGCCAGCGCACCCTGCCCATCAGCGCGGCGGCACCGATTCTCGGGCGACTCGTGGCCGACCTGGTCCGCTCGGTCCTGTCCGTGGTCACCGCCACGGTCGTGGGCTTCACCCTGGGATTCAGGCTCAAGGGGGCGGCGTCCGAGCTCCTGGCCTACGCCCTGCTCGTGGTCGCCTTTGCTGTCGCCGTGTCGCTGCTGTTCGATGCCGTCGCGCTGGCGGCGTCGTCTCCTGCTGCCGCGATCTCCCTCGTGCAGGCAGCGACCATCCCGCTGGTGTTGCTCTCGACCTCCTACGCGCCGTCGACGTTGCTGCCCGACTGGGCCGCGCGGATCATCGAGCATCTCCCGGTCTCGGCAGTCGGTGAGGCACTGCGGCAGGCCTCCGACGGCGCGTTGACGACGCCGGTCCTCATCGAGGCAGCCGCCTGGGCCTTCGCGATCGGGGCCAGCGGCCTCCTCCTCGGCGCTCGCGCCTTCCGGAGGACCGCATGACGTCGACGCTCACACCCGCCTGGCTCCACGGTCGCCGCATCCTCACGGGTTGGACACGCACGCCGGCGGTGCTCGCCAACGCCTTCGTCATGCCGGTCCTCATGCTCCTGATCGTGCTGCTCATCTTCGGTCGTGCCATCGAGACGATCAGTCCTGACCCGCCGATCACCCGGCTCGTGCCTCTCATGGTCTGCTCCGGCGTCATGTTCGCGGCCCTGTCCACGGCCACCGCCCTGGTGACCGAACGCGACGACGGCCTGCTGGACCGCTTCGCGACGCTCCCCAACCCCCCACTGGCACCCCTGCTGGGTCGGGTCGGCGCGGAAGTGGTCCGCTCCTGCCTCTCGGCCGTGCTGGTCCTCATCGTCGGGACGGTGCTCGGCTTCCGCGCAGCGCCGTGGGCCTATCTGGTGATCGTTGCGCTCGCGGCGCTCCTGGCCCTGGGAATTGGATGCATGACGACGTGGATCGGTCTGAGGGCCAAGAGTCCGGAGGCGGTCATCGCGCTCGCGCCGCTGATGATGCTACTGATGTTCTTCAACTCCGGCTTCGTCCCACGTGAAGGTTTTCCAGGCCCGGTGCAGCCCCTGGTCCGGCTCAACCCGCTCACGGCCTACACCGAGACCATGGCCAGCAGCGGTTCGGCTGTCGGACACCTCGTGGCGGCCGGCGTGTGGGCGGTCCTGCTGACCACCGTCGGAACCCTCCTCCTTGCACGAGCTCGCCGGTTCTGAAACAGAGAGAGAATGGTCGTCAAACGGCGTGCCGCCACCGCTCCCCCTCCTGTTATGTTGAGAATTGTTCTCGACACACTGTCGAGCATGTGCGAGAGGTGTCTGTGACGTTCGACCGCGGAGCCGAGCCCATGTGTCGCGGGGCCCGCTCAGGCGCAAGGGGCATGGGCAGCTCGTCGCCGAGACCGCCATGAGTTCCAACTCAGCACCGAGAACCGGTGACGACGTCGACCTGGCCGGACTGCGGTCCACGCGTCAGCGTCGCGCGGTCTTGCGGGCCGTCGCGCGCATCGACGTGTTCGCCAGCTCTCAAACCATCCATGAGAGCCTTCGGCGCTCCGGTGATCATGCCGGGCTGTCGACGGTCTATCGCGCCCTGCAGGAACTGTCCGAACGCGGCCTCATCGACACGATCAGGTCGCCCGACGGTGAGACCTTGTATCGCCGCTGCGTCGACAGCCGTCATCACCATCTGGTCTGCCGCCGCTGCGGACAGGTCGTCGAGCTTCCCAGCGGTCAGGTCGACCTCTGGATCGAACAATGGCGCCAGGCGACGGGCTACGCCGACATCCAGCCGGTCGTGGAGCTGTTCGGCACCTGCCCCGCCTGCCAGCCCACTGAAGGCGCATGACGCCCCGGCACCGGCGAGGCTGTCACCAAGGAGGTCCGCCAGCGCCAACGACGGCGCACCAGGCTCGCTCGCCCGCGACCTCTACCCTGACAAGAAAGACAGCCCGACGAGACGGAGGTGGCGATGACCGGGCCGTATCACACTGGACTGACAGCGGCGACGGTCATCGACGCGGCGGTCCAGCTGACCCATGACCATGGGCTGTACGGGTGGTCGGTACGCGATCTCGGCCGCGAGCTCGACGTCGCCCCGTCGGTGGTCTATCACCACGTCGGGGGGCGGGAGCTGCTGTGCCGCGAGGTCGTGGAGCGGGTGGTCGCCGACCTGGGAGTCCCCGACGCCGATCTTGCCTGGGACGCGTGGTTCCGCGAAGTACTGCTCAGCGCACACCAGCTGCTCAGCGACTATCCGGGCACTGCAAAGTGGCTGCTCATGCACGGGCCGGTCTTCGAGCACCTCCTGCCGATCGTCGACACAGGCATGGCCGTGCTGCAGCGCGACGGCTTCGACGACGAAGCACCCTGGGTCTACGCGAGTCTGTTCAACACGGTGGTGCTGACGCTCGTCGGCCGGGACGAACGGAGCGCCCACGAGGACGACGGCCCCAGGGACCACGCTGCCATGATGGCCGACTTCACAGCACTCAGCCACGGGCACCCCGGAGTGCGCGACCTCGCCGACGGCGCACTCGCCCCCCTCGTCGAGTCGACGCACGACACCGCTCGCCTCCATCGGGAGTACGTCGAGTTCTTGGTGGACTCCCTGATCGACGGTCTACGGCTCCGCCTGACCCCCGTCTGACGCAAGGCGACTCCAGCGGGAGTGAGGCGACTCACGTGACGATTAGAACAATGTTCAGATATGATGAGAATGATTCTCGTCATCCGTCAGCAAATGGAGAGTGCCGTGCCCGCCACCGCAGAGCCCAGTGGGTCAATCTTCCGCGCGGCCAGGGGCCGGCTGTGGATCATCTCTCTGCTGAGCTTCGTGGCGGCACTGTGCATGGTGGCGCCGTTCATCGGCATCGTCGAGCTGGCCCGGGTCCTGGTGCCGGCCATCGGCGGTGGCCCGGTCGACGAGACACGAGCATGGACCACTGTCGCGGTGATCTGCAGCGCACTCGTGCTCGGCTTCGGCACGGCACTGGTCTCGGGCATCGTCAGTCACGACGCGGACAACGACCTACAGCTCGACGTGCGCACCCGCATGGTCGAGCAGCTGCGGCGCCTCCCCCTGGGCTGGCTGGATGCCCGGTCGTCAGGCTCGGTGAAGAAGCTGGCCGAGAACGACGTGTCCTCGTTGCACCAGCTGGTGGCACACGCGATCCAGGACGTCATCATGGCGGCAACCGTCCCGCTGGTCGCGATCGTGTACCTGTTCGTCGTCGAGTGGCGGATGGCGCTGGTCTGCCTGGTGCCGATGGTGCTGACCGTGATCGTGTACGCGGTGATGATGCGGGACGTGTCGGAGAAGTACGTCGGCTGGACCGCCTCGGTCGAACGGCTGAACGCGGCCACGATCGAGTACGTCCACGGCATTGCGGTGGTCAAGAGCTTCGGTCAGGCCGGCCACAGCCATGAGCGCTACCGAGACGAGACGGGCGAGTTCGTCGGTTTCTACGACACCTGGATGCGCGAGACCGCCACCGAGCAGACCGTCATCGACGTCATCACGTCGCCGGTCGTCATCCTCGCCTACCTGTGCTCCACCGGCGCGTGGCTCTCCTGGTCAGCCGACATCGCGCCCATCGACGTCCTGCCAGCCATCCTGCTGGGCCTCGGGCTGACCGCGCCCCTGCTGGCACTCGGATCGAGTGCGCAGTTCCTCCGCAACGCCCATGAGGCCCGCAGGACCATCGAGACCGTCCTGACCGAGCCGACCATCGACCAGCCGTCCGATCCAGTGACCACGACGGGCCACCACCTGGCCCTGACCGACGTGGGTTTCAGCTATGACGGCACCACCGACGCCCTGGCCGACATCACGCTCGACTGCCCGCCGGGGACCGTGACCGCCCTCGTCGGCGCCTCAGGGTCGGGCAAGTCGACGCTCGCACGGTTGATCCCGAGGTTCTACGACGTCGGCTCCGGTGCCGTGAGGATCGGCGGCAGCGACGTTCGTGACATCGCTGAGGACGAGCTCTACTCGATGGTCGGCTTCGTCTTTCAGGACGCCCACCTCCTGCGCACGTCGATCCGCGACAACATCCGGCTCACCCTGCCGCAGGCCAGTGACGACGAGGTCGTTCGGGCGGCGCGAACAGCACAGATCCACGAACGCATCCTGCGGCTGCCACGAGGCTACGACTCCGTCATCGGCGACGATGCCCACCTGTCGGGCGGCGAGGGGCAGCGGCTCACGATCGCCCGTGCGCTGTTGACCGACGCGCCGATCCTGGTGCTCGATGAAGCGACCGCGTTCGCCGATCCCGACTCCGAGGCGGCCATCCAGGCGGGGCTGTCCGCCCTGGCAGCCGACCGCACCCTGGTGGTGATCGCCCATCGGCTCCACACCATCGTCGGCGCCGACACGATCGCCGTGCTCGACAGTGGTCGGATCGCCGAGCGTGGCACCCACGACGAGCTCATCGCTGCCGACGGCCTGTACCACCGCGCGTGGGAGCGGTACCAGCGAGCCCGAGCCACCGACCACACCACCGTCAAGGGAGTGCCGTCGTGATCGCACGCATGCTCGCACTGACCTCGCCACGCGGCCGCCGCCTCATCGCGTGGCTGCTGGCGATCACCGTGGCGACTGCCGTGGTGCAAGGGGTGGCGTTCGCCGCCCTGGTGCCGTTCCTCGACGGCCTGTTCAGCGGGGACCGCGACCAGGCCCGGACCTGGATGCTGGTCCTGGGAGCCCTGGCGGGCGGGTACGCCGTGCTCGCCGTCGTGGTGAGTCTCATCGGCCAACGCAGCGGCACGGAGATCCTCCACTCCCTGCTCATCCGCCTCGGGGACCGGCTCGTGCAGCTGCCGATCGGGTACTACGGCCGTGACCGTTCAGGTGACCTGTCGCAGCTGGCCACCCACGGCATCGTGTTCGCCTCCTCGGTGCCGTATGCCCTGCTTCGCCCGATGCTGACCGCCTTCATCACCCCGACCACCGTCATGATCTGCACGTTCTTCATCGACTGGCGGATCGCTCTGACGATGCTGGCTTCGGCGCCGGTGATCTGGCTGACCTACCGGTTCCTCGCGAGGCGGATCGCAAGCGCCGACGCCGCACACGTGGTGGCTGCTGGTGAGGCCGCGGGGCGGCTCGTGGAGTTCGCCCGCACCCAGCCGGCACTGCGGGCCGCCGGGCACAACTCGATCGGCCAGCGCCTGGTCGGCGAGGCACTGAGCAGTCAGCACCGGGCGAACCGCCGCGTCCACACCTCGGGTGGAGCGGCCATCGCGATCTTCGGCATCGTGGTCCAGTGCGCCGTCGCCGCGCTGATCGCGATGACCGTCTGGCTCACGCTCGACGGCGCGATCGCCGCCGCGACGGCGATCGCCCTGCTGGTGCTTGCTGCGCGATTCACCGAACCAGTCATCCACTCCGGAGCACTGGGCGGGGCCCTGGCGGTGGCACGCAACACCCTGGACGCGATCCAGGACCTTCTCGACGAGACGACCCTGTCCGAGCCGACCCAGCCGACCTCGCCCGCCGAAGGGTCCGTCCGCTTCGACGACGTCACCTTCGCCTACACCGACACACCCGTGCTCCGTGGCCTGACGTTCGAGGCTCCTGCCGGCGCGATGACCGCCATCGTCGGTCCATCGGGCTCGGGCAAGACCACCATCACCCGACTCATCGCTCGCTTCCACGAACCACAAGAGGGAACTGTCTCGATCGGCGGCGTACCACTGGCCGAGCTCGGCAGCAATGCGGTCGCAGCGATGGTCTCCCCGGTCTTTCAGGACGTGTACCTGTTCGACGGGACCCTGATCGAGAACATCGCGATCGGCAATCCATCCGCCTCACGTGAGCAGCTCGAGGACGCCGCGCGCCGCGCACGAGTCGACGAGATCGTCGAACGCCTGCCGGCCTCGTGGGACACCCGTGTCGGTGAGGGTGGCACCAACCTCTCCGGCGGGGAGCGTCAACGGGTCTCCATCGCCCGGGCCCTGCTCAAGGACGCACCCATCGTGCTGCTCGATGAGGCCACCGCGGCCCTCGACGTCGACAACGAGTCCGCCATCAACGATGCGTTCCAGGCGCTGCGACGCGATCGCACCGTCATCGTCGTCGCTCACCGCCTGCAGACCATCGCTTCGGCGGACCAGATCCTCATGCTCGACGAGCACGGCACCATCATCGAACGCGGCACCCACGCCACCCTCCTCGCCGCCGACGCCCGCTACGCCGGCTACTGGACCGAACGCCTCGAAGCTTCGCAATGGCGACTCACCGCCCAGACAGCTCAGGAGACCACCCCATGACCACCACCGACGAGACCGGCCGGACCTCTTGGGCGATGTCACCGCGCGATCTGATCAACATCGGCATCTTCGCCGCGCTCTACATCGTGGTGACCTTTGCCATCAACATGCTCGGGTTCATCAACCCGGCGATCATGCTCGTGTCCATGTGCGCCGCCATCGTCGCCGGCGGCGTGCCCTTCGTGCTGTTCCTGACCCGTGTCACCCACGCCGGGATGATCCTGGTGTTCGCGCTCATGGTCTCCGGACTGCTCGTGCTGACCGGTCACCCCCCGGTCTCGCTCGCCGTGACGCTCGTCGTGGCCGGCGTCGCCGAGCTGATCGTCCATCGCGGCGGCTACCGGTCGCCACGTTCCTACGTGCTGGCCCACGCGGCCTACGCCGTGTGGTACATCGGCCCGTGGCTGCCGCTGTTCTACGACCGCGACAACCACCTCGAGAGCATCGGTATGGACCAGATGGGGGCGAGCTACTCCGCCAAGGCCGAGTCGCTCCTCTCTGTCGAGCTGATGGCCGGATTCGGGGCCAGCACCATCGTGTTCGGCTTGCTCGGCGGGCTGCTGGGCGTCCGGCTGCTGCACAAGCACTTCCGCCGCGCCGGGCTGGCATGAGGCTCGACCCCCGCACCAAGGCACTGCTCGTCATCACCACCAGCGTCACGGTCATGGCACCTGGAGGAGACGTGTTCGTCCCGGGGGCGATCGCCCTCGGCGCGGTGCTGGCCGCCTCGGTCCGGGCATGGCGACGCACGGCAGTGATCCTCACGGCCACCGTCGTGCTCGCGGCCGTGACATACCTGGTACCTGAACAGTTTCCGCATCCGGCGACCGCGACGATCGCCATCATCGCCTCCTACGCACTCCGGCTGGCCGCTATCGGTGCGGTCGCCGCTCACCTCCTAGCCACGACGAACACCGCTGAGTGGTCGGCGGCCTTGACGGCTGCGCGGGTCCCACGAACGATCACCGTGCCGTCCACGGTCATGCTGCGGTTCATCCCGGTGGTGGCCAGCGAGGCGGCCGGGGTCTCCGACGCGATGCGACTGCGCGGCATCGGCGGCTGGCGCGGCCTCCTGCGTCGCCCGGTCGCCACCGTCGAGTGGTTCACCGTGCCACTCATCGCTTCCAGCCTGCGCATCGGCGACGACCTCTCAGCTGCCGCCCTCCTGCGCGGACTGGGCGGCCATCGCAGACCCACCTGCATGAGCCCACCACGATTCGGACCCAGCGACGCACTCGCCGTGACCATGCTGTTCGGCGCAGGGTTTGCCTCATGGGGCCTCGCGCGATGATCACGATCGACGACGCGACGTGGACGTACTCGGGAGCGAACACACCCACCCTGCACGGCTTCGATCTGCACGTCGAGGCCGGCGAATGCGTCGTGCTCTGCGGCGCCAGCGGATCGGGCAAGAGCACCGCGCTACGACTGATCAACGGGCTGATCCCGCACTTCCACCACGGCACCCTCAGCGGCGGTGTGACCGTCAATGACCACGATGTCACGGACACCAGCCTCGACGCCCTCGGACGCGAGACCGGAACCGTCCTGCAGCACCCCCGCCGGCAGTTCTTCACCGGCACCGCACTCACCGAGATCGCCTTCGCGCTGGAGAACCTCGGCGCCACGCCCGAATCGATCCGCCAGCGGGTCACCACACTGGTCTCGGCCTTCGCGCTCGAGGACTTCACCGACCGACGACTACGCGATCTGTCCGGCGGCCAACAACAACTCGCCGCCTGCGCTGCCGCGATGGCCCACAGGCCGCCCATCCTGCTGCTCGATGAGCCCAGCGCCAACCTCTCCGCCACGGCCACCGACCGAGTCAGTGCCATGCTCGCCGAGCTGCGACGTCAGGGGGTCACACTGGTGGTAGCCGAGCACCGACTCGACTACCTGCGCGACATCGCCGACCGTGTCGTCTGTCTGGCCGATGGTCAACAGCTCGCCGCGTGGGGACGGCACGAGTTCCGTCGTCTCGGCGATCAGGAGCTGGCACGGTGGGGTCTGCGAGGCTTCTCGTCCAGGACTGCCCACCTGTCCGTCACACCCGACACGCCGTCCGGCCTCACGCTGCGCGACATCGAATGCCGCAAAGGTTCCACGACCATGCTGTCGATCGACCGCGCCCATTTTCCAGCGGGCGGTGTCACAGCACTGCGAGGGCCGAACGGTGCCGGAAAGACCACGCTCGCACGCGTGATCGCTGGGCTGCAACGACACAGCGGCGAGGTCCTGCTCGACGGCCTCCCCCGCTCACGGACGCGTCGGCAGCGGCTCTGCTCGCTCGTCATGCAGGACACCGAACGCCAGCTTTTCACTGAGAGCGTCGCCGCCGAGCTCGAGCTGACCGCCCGCTCCTCGAGGACGAGAGCCGACGCCTCAGCCGATGACCTGCTGGCTGAGCTCGACCTGGATGGCCTGAAGGAGCGCCATCCGCTCTCACTGTCTGGCGGCCAGCAACAACGCCTCGCCGTGGCCACTGCGCTGCTCGGCAACCGGCAGGTGGTGATCTTCGACGAGCCCAGCTCCGGCGTCGACCGACGTCATCTCCTGGGGCTGTCCAGCCTGATCCGGCGGGCCGCTGAAGGGACCGGCGCGGTGGTCATCCTCATCACCCACGACGAGGAGCTTCTCGCTGCAACCGCCGATCACGTCTTCGATCTTCCCGCGCGCAGCGACTCGCGTCCTCGACAGTCGGTTTCTTGAAGACCTGTCTTGTTGAAACCCTGGAGGCGACGACGAGAAGCCATCATCACCGTATGGGAGCCCGAGTGGTCCGGCCAAGGGCAACCTCCCGCCCATCAGGCACTGGTCGACGGCGGGCAAGCTGCTCAAGGCACGGTCGCGCGAGACTCATGCATGAGGCGTCGCACCTGAAATCGGAGATCCGGCGGGTCGCGGCTAGCGGGGCTGATCGCGTCCCGGTCTGCCCAGACCCCGGGCTTGGCCACCATCAGAGAACTTCGCCAGAGAAGCGCGACGGTCCGTCACATCTGTGGCGGAACCTCGTCATCATAAACATGACTCTCATCACGAGCTGCGTCCAGATTGCCCGAACGCCGGCCGGCTCACGCGCGCTCTCCGACCGCCGACACCACGTCGGACCACCATCCACACAGGCACCACAGGCAGCGGGAGCCCAGGCTCACGACGGGATGGTGGCATGACACTGCTTGACACGTCGCCCTCGCTGTCCAGCGTGCGTGACCTCGTGGCATCACTACGTTGGATCCACCACGAGCTCGACGAGCGTCCCGATCTCTTGCCGTGCCCGGAGACCGACGGCTTGTTCACCAGCCTGGTTGAGCTCGTGATCGGCGCACCGGAGGACCTCGCGGACGACGTGCTCGCAGATCCCGCGGTCCAGGAGGTCGCCGGAGGCCTGCGGGAGCTGTGCGCACAGGGTGAGACCGAGCTGGAGCGGGTCTGGGCCGAGCGCATTGCCCGCAGCCGCCAGCCTGCCGCGGAGCTCGAGCTGTTCCCTTACCTCGACAACTACCGGGCGCTCAGCACCCTGGAGATTACCGCGCTCACCGCACAGGCCGATCGGCCGATCAGGTCAGTCGCCTTCATCGGGTCGGGACCGTTGCCCCTGAGCTCGATGATCCTCTCTCGAGAGCTCGCGGCAAGAGTCACGAACGTCGACCGGGATGCTGAGGCCGTCGCCCTGTCCCGCGCACTCGGCTCCGCCCTCGGGTACGACAGCTTGCTCTTCCAGCACGCCGACGCCACCACGGCCGACCTCTCCGGGCATGACGCGGTGGTGGTCGCGGCGTTGGTGGGAGCCACAGCACTGGAGAAAGCGACCATTCTCAGTCGCGTCGCTGCCGCCATGGACCCAGGCACGTTGCTCCTGATCCGCAGCGCGCGAGGGATGCGCACGTTGCTGTACCCGGAGGTCGGCGCCGACCACCTGGCCGGCCTGGACGTCCTGGACGTCGTGCACCCCGACGGCGAGGTCATCAACTCCGCCATCATCGCCCGACCCGGGACCACAGCGGCTTCACCGGCACGGGACACGCCCGCTCGGCCTGCAGGCCGGTGAGGTGAGATGGCCACCGTACTGATGGTGGAGAGCTGGTTGCGCTCCACCGGGCTGCACCTCCCGCCGATCATCCGGCAGCTGGGCCACGACTACGTGCTGCTCTCCCGAGATCCGGCCGCGTACGGGCCACTCGAGGACGGGACGCCGCATCCGGTCATCCGGTACGCGGACGAAGTGGTCGTGGTCGACACGAATGACACCGAAGCCGTCATCGACGCAGCGAGCCAGCTGGCTGGACGGCGCCGGATCAGCGGGGTGCTGACCACCTGCGACTACTACCTGGCGACCGTGGCGAAGGTTGCCAACGCGCTCGACCTGCCCGGAGCACTGCCGGAGGTCATGCAGCGGGCCACGCACAAGCACCTGGTGCGCTCCGCCCTCGACGCGGCGGGCGTGCCGAACCCCAGGTTCGAGGTGGTCGACGACTGGCCCCAGGCCCGCACTGCTGCCAGCCGGATCGGCACTCCGTTGATCGCCAAGCCGGTGGACCTCAACGCCGGCACGGCAGTGGAGGTCATCGACGACGAGGCCGCCCTGAAGGACGCGTTCTGGGCGGTCACCGGGCTCGAGCACAACACCCGGGAACAGCCTCTGCGGCGACTCCTGCTGCTGGAGGAGATGATGACGGGCCAGGAGCTGAGCGTGGAGGCGGTGACGTTCAACGGCCGCACCACCGTGCTCGGCATCACGGACAAGAGCATGACCGCTGCACCGGCCCGGGTCGAGTCCGGTCACATGTTCCCGGCCCGGCTCGCTCCGGACACCGTCCGGGAGGTCGAGGCGTTCGTGCGCTGGGCGTTGCGCGCCATCGGCTACACGCACGGGTTGAGCCACACCGAGGTGATGCTCACCGGCGACGGACCGCGGATCGTGGAGATCAACCCACGGCAGGGCGGTGGATACATCTTCGACCTCGTGCACCTGGTCACCGGGACGCATCCACTGGAGATGCTCGTGGAGCTCGCCCTCGGCCGTGACCCGGCGGCCATCGAGGTGTCACCGAGAGCCGCCGGCGCCGCCGGGCGGCCATGCAGCGCTGCCGTCTTCTTCCTGATGTCACCCCGGGACGGGCGGGTGGAACGGGTCTCAGGTCTCGATCACCTTGATCAGGACCCACGGGTGAACCGCTGGACCGTGCACGTTCCTCGCGATGCGCGTCGTCCGCGAGACAACGACGCGTACCTGGGCCACGTGCTGGCGACCGATCCGACGGGCGAGCGAGCTCGCGAGCACGCCGAGAGGGCCGTCGCCTCGCTCCGTCTGCACTTCGCCGACGGCACGCAGGCCACACCTCTGGGTCTGCCCGTGGCCTCGCACGACGACGCCGGCAGCGTCGACCACCTCGCGCACGTCCAGATGGCACGGTGACGGCAGCACGTCGCGGCCCGCACCGATCGGCCACAGGGGCAGCCGGCGCGGCACAGGCTCAGGCTCAGGCTCAGGCCATCAACGGCTCGCCCAACCACGCCCCGCCTTCCACGGCCACGCCGTCGCGCAGCGCCAGGACACGGTCAGCGGCCCGGGCCAGCTGCTCGTCGTGGGTCGAGGCGACCACCGCCACCCCGTCACGCGCGGCCTGGTCGAGCGCAAGGAGGAGCTGGGCGCGTGAGTCCCCATCAAGGCCCGTGGTCGGCTCGTCCAGCACCAGGAGCGGAGCATCCTGCACCAAAGCTCGTGCCACCAGGGCACGCTGGCGCTGACCCCCGGAGAGGGTGTCCAGCCTGCGTCCGGCGAGGTCGGTGAGACCGAGCCTCTCGATCCAGCGGGCGACGAGCTCGCGGTCCGAGCGACGCAGCGGTCGCCACGGGCCGCGCTCGGCCCAGCGGCCCATGGCGACGACGTCGCGGACGGTGAGTGGCACCGTGGCGCTCTCCGGCGTGTGCTGGGGCACGTAGGCCACGTCCGGGCGTCCCCCAGCCCGGGGCGGCCGGTGATAGGTGAGGCTGCCTGCACCCGGCGCCCGGAGCCCCGCCACGACGTCCAGCAGCGTCGACTTGCCTGAGCCGTTCGCACCGACGACCGCCGTCAGCTCGCCCGCGCCGAGGACAGCACTCAGGTTCTCGATGACCCAACGGTCACCCCGGGCGACATGAAGACCGGACAGCGTGACCGCCGTTGCGGCCGGACTACCGAGCATGACGTGGATCACCGAACCCTAATTGGCAATGACTATCAATTGCATTGTACGGTTCCCGACGTGGATCTCCTCCTCGACCCCTTCGCCGTCACCTTCGTCAGACGTGCGGCAATCGCCGGCGTGCTGGTCTCCGTGGTGTGCGCCTGCGTGGGAACGTGGGTGGTCCTGCGCGGAATGGCCTTCCTCGGCGACGCCATGTCGCACGGGATGCTGCCCGGGATCGCGCTGGCCTCACTGTTGGGCGCCAATCTCTACCTGGGCGCTGCGGTCGCGGCAGCCGTCATGGCGGCAGGCGTCACGCTCGTACAGCGGTCACCTCGGCTGTCGCACGACACCACGATCGGCCTGATGTTCGTGGGCATGCTCGCCCTCGGCGTCATCATCGTCTCCTCGTCACAGTCGTTCGCCGTCGACCTGACTGCCTTCCTGTTCGGCGATGTGCTGGGCGTGCAGCGGGGCGACCTGTGGCTGCTCGGTGCGGCCGCCGGGTGCGTGGTCCTGGTCAGCGTCGTCGGTCACCGCGCCTTCCTCGCCCTGGCGCTGGACCCGCGCATCAGCGCCACCACCGGCCTGCGACCCCAGCTGACCCATGCGGTGCTGCTCGGCCTGGTGACCGTCGCGATCGTCTCGTCCTTCAGCGTGGTCGGCACGCTGCTGGTCTTCGGGATGCTCATCGCCCCACCGGCAGCGGCGGTCTTGTGGGCCTCGCGAGCCACGACGGTCATGGTGGCCGCGGCGCTGATCGGCATCGGCTGCACGCACCTGGGCCTGCTCGTCTCCTGGCACGCCGGCACAGCGGCCGGAGCCACCATCGCCGCCACGACGGTCGCGGCCTTCTTCTGCTCGCTGCTTGCCTCCCTGCTCGCCGGTCGCCGCACCGTGGCGACCCCAGCACCCCTCCATGAAAGGACAGCCACCGCGTGAACATCCGCCCATCACTGGCCGCGCCACTGTGCTTGGCCCTCGTGCTCGCAGCGTGCAGCGACTCCCACGAGACTGAGCCCAGCGAGACCGGCAGCTACAGCGACGTCGAGGGCGCCCAGGAGACCTCCGAGGCCCAGTACCGGCTCGTGCTGGGCGATGCCGACGACGGCACCGTCGCCGTCCTCGACCTGATCGAGGAGTCGGTCGAGAACATCGGGCAGGTCGACGATCTCACCGGCATCAGCACCGACGGGCGCTTCGCCTACCTGAGCGGAGGCGACGGCATCCACGTGCTCGACTCCGGTGCTTGGACCTGGGACCACGGCGACCACAACCACTACTACCGTGCGACGCCCCGCACCGTGGGGGCGACCGACGTCGACGGCTCGGCCGCCGGGGCGTTCGGCCAGCCGACCGCGGTGCTGGACGAGGCACAGCACGCGGCGACCGTCCTCGAGCGCACCGCCCTCGAGGACGGGGACGTCAAGGTCACCAGCGAGCTGTCCGACGTCTCGGGCGTGGCCGTGGCCGTCGGCGAGGAGGTCCTCACCGGCGCGCCTGACGACGCCGGCCTGCGGGTCCGCTCCCTCGATGGCGACGAGGTCACCGCCGTCGAGGAGACCTGCACCGACCCTGAGGGCGTCGCGCGGACCCGTTCAGGTCTCGTCGTCGGATGCGCGGAGGGCGCGCTCGTCCTCGACCCGGACGACTGGTCGGCCGAGCAGATCGACTACCCGGAGGGCACCGATCCGCAGGACAGGGCACGATCATTCGAGCATCGTCCAGGTAGCACGGTGCTGGGCGCGCTGCGTGGTGAGGACGGTGCGTGGGCGCTCGACGTCCGAGCCGGGACCTGGACCGCTCTCGACGTGCCTGGAGCCGTGGCCGTCAGTGCCGCCGGCGAGGACCTGCCGGTGCTCGTGCTCGACGACGACGGGATGCTGCACGCGTTCGACCCCGAAGAGGGCAACGAGGAGCACTCCGTGGAGCTCCTCCAGGATGGCGCCGACGACGAAGTCCCGCCCGTGATCGCGATCGACACCGCCCGCGCCTACGTCAACGACCCCGCGGCCGGCGTCGTCCACGAGATCGACTACGCCGACGAGCTGCGCACCGCACGCACTCTCGAGCTCGACCTCACCCCCACGTTGATGGTGGAGACGGGATGGTGACCCGACGCATCGCCGCGACGATCGCTGCGCTCACCTTGGGCGCCGGGCTGCTCGGCGGGTGCGGCGCGCAGTCGGCAGAGGACGGCGGGATCGTCGTGACCACGAACATCCTCGGCGACGTGGTGCAGGAGGTCGTCGGGGACGAGGTCCCGGTGACCGTCCTGATGGCACCCAACGCGGACCCGCACTCCTTCGAGATCTCCGCCAGACAGGCCGCCACCGTCGAACGCGCCTCGCTCATCGTGTCCAACGGGCTCGGCCTGGAGGAGGGCGTCCAGACCGTCGTCGACGCCGCGCAGGACAGCGGTGTCGCGGTCCTGCCGGTCGCCGAGGAGGTCCGGCCGTTGACGTACCGCGAGGGGGCGTCGGCCGGGCAGGACGATCCGCACTTCTGGACCGACCCAGCACGCGTCCGCGAGGCGGTCGACCTCATCGAGGAGCAGGTACTGGAGCACGTCGAGGCCGTGGACGCCGATCAGCTGCGAGCCAGCGCCGCGGAGTACGCCGAGCAGATCGACGAGCTCGACGCATGGATGGAGACTGAGCTCGCCAGTGTCCCGGAGGAACGGCGCTCGTTGGTGACCAACCACCACGTGCTCGGCTACCTCGCCGACCGGTTCGGCTACGAGGTCATCGGCGCCGTGATCCCCAGCGGCACCACCCTGGCCTCGCCGAGTGCGTCGGACCTGGACTCACTGTCCACCGCCGTGCGCGAGGCCGGCGTCCGGACGGTCTTCGCCGACTCCTCTCAGCCCGACAAGCTCGCTCGTGTCATGGCCGAGCAGGCGGACCTGGACGTCGAGGTCGCCGACCTCTACTCCGAGTCGCTGACGGCCGAGGACGAGGCCTCCACCTACCTGTCCATGATGCGCGCCAACACCGAGACCATCGTCGCCGGCCTGCGCGGCTGAGCCACGACCACCGATGTCCGACGGGTCGCACCAGCGACCCACCCACGAGGAAGAGGAAACATGAACCGAACACACACCGCCCGTCTGGGCGCCATCGCAGCCAGCGCCTCCCTGGTGCTCGCGGCCTGCGGCGGCACCGACGGGGACAACGGCTCTGACGATGCCTCGGCCGTCAACGAACCCATCGTCGCCACCTACGACGGCGGCCTGTGGGTGCTTGACGGCGAGACGCTCGAGGTCGCCGAGCAGATCGACCTCGAGGGGTTCAACCGGCTCAACCCAGCCGGGGACGACGACCACGTCCTCGTCTCGACCTCGGAGGGCTTTCAGGTCCTCGACGCCGCCGGCGGGGAGCTGACCGAGACGGTCTTCGCCGCCGACGCACCCGGCCATGTCGTCCGCCACGCTGACAAGGCGGTGCTCTTCGCCGACGGGTCCGGCGAGATCACCACGTTCGATCCCCACGACCTCGCCGACGGCGAGCCCGAGACCGAGACGTTCTCCGCGCTGGAGGCCCACCACGGCGTCGCCATCGAGCTCGAGAACGGCGAGCGGCTCATCACCCTCGGGGACGAGGACGAGCGGGTCGGCGCGTACGTGACGGACGCCGACGGCCACGAGGTTGCGCGCTCTGAGGAGTGCCCCGGCGTGCACGGTGAGGCCACCGCTGCCGACGAGGTGGTCGTCATCGGCTGCGAGGACGGCATCCTGAAGTACCACGAGGGCGAGTTCACCAAGATCGACGCACCCGACGACTACGGCCGCATCGGGAACCAGGCCGGCAGCGACGCGTCCCCGGTCGTGCTGGGTGACTACAAGACCGACCCTGACGCCGAGCTGGAGCGCCCCGAGCGCATCTCCTTGATCGACACCGCGAACGACGAGCTGCAGCTGGTCGACCTCCCGGCCAGCTACACCTTCCGCTCCCTCGCGCGCGGCGAGGACGGCGAGGCACTCGTGCTCGGGACCGACGGCGCCATCCACGTCATCGACCCCGAGTCCGGCGAGATCGAGAACTCGATCGACGTCGTCGACGAGTGGACCGAGCCCATCGACTGGCAGGAGCCCCGCCCCGCGATCTTCGTCCGCGAGGGCGTGGCCTACGTCAGCGACCCAGAGGGCCAGGCGATCCACTCCGTCGACCTGGAGTCCGGTGAGGTGACGGCGAGCGCCGACCTCGACGCCGCACCCAACGAGCTCAGCGGTGTGCTGCACGCACACTGAGCCACACCCTCAGCGGTCGGCCCCGTCGACATGACGGAGCCGGCCGCTGACGGTCCAAGGAAGGACGCCTACGGCTCCATCCTCCACACCCGTTCCGCCCTCACACTGAGTGCTACGCCGTCCCGCGAGACGCCTGGAGCGCCGCGACCACCCGACCGACAGCATCGTCCACGACATCGGTCGGGCTCGCGAAGTTCAACCGGACGAACCCGGCCCCGGCGCGGCCGTGCTCCTCGCCAGATGTCGTGGCCACCCTGGCCGTGCGGAGCAGGTGGGACCGAGGGTCGGCCAGCTCGAACCGGCGCAGGTCGATCCAGCCCAGGTAGGTCGCCTCAGGCAGCTGCATCAGCCCCGGCATTCCCGCTTCCTCGAAGTGTTCAACGATGAGCTGTCGATTCACGTCCAACAGGTCGAGGACTGCGTGGATCCAGGGGTCGCCGTGTTGCAGCGCCGCCTTCGTCGCCTCGATGCCGAGCGGAGAGATTCCACCCTTGGCCGCACGGGGAAGTGCGTCCCAGACCTCGATGTCCGTGTCGCCGGTCAGCGCGACGATCGCGCAGCGCAAACCCGGGACGTTCCACGCCTTGCTGGCGCTCGTGAGCGTGATCGAGTGCGCCGCGGCGGCCTCCCCGACGCTGGAGTAGGGGACGAACTCGTCGCGGTACCGCAAGGGCGCGTGAATCTCGTCACTGATCAGTCGGGCACCGTACTTCTCGACCAGCTCGCTGAGCGCGGTCAGTTCCTCACGGTCGAACAGGCGCCCCACGGGGTTGCTCGGACTGCACAGCATGACGGTCGACGCACCATCGCGCAACGTCGTCTCGATTCGTTCGTAGTCCAAGACATATCGGCCCTCCACCTGGCGCATCGGGACCTCCGTCGCCGAACGTCCAGCGGCATGCACCGCATCGAGGAAACGGCTGTACGTCGGGGTGATCACCAACACCGGGTCAGCAGTCCGGCCAACATGCCGCAGGATCACGACCATCGCCTTGATCACGTCAGCGATCAGACGAACCCGACCTGCGTCGATCGGCACTCCCTGACGACGCAGCCACCCTGCTGCCACGTCAGGGAGCCCACTGAGCTCATCGGGCATCGGGTAGCCGAATGCCTGACGGTCGACGGCGTCACGGACGGCGTCGAGGACGGGAATGGCGACCGGCAGGTCCATCTCGGCGACCGTGAGGTCGATGACGTCATCAGGGTGAACCGACCACCGCTTGCAGCGCCGGTCGCGCGAGTCGCCGATGGTCCACTCCGCCAGTCGTGCATGCTGCTTCCCGGAAATCATCACCGCTTTGGGCTCCTTTGTCGTGGGGGCTGACGTCGCGCCCGACGTCGGTCTCGTGGGGATGGCCATCCAGACGGCGGCCGGGCTAGGTCAGTCAGTGGTGCAGTGGGTGATGACATGCCACACCGGACTCACCCAGCAAGGGCAGCTCCGTCGTGCAGGCCTCCGTCGCCCTGAAGCACCGCGGATGGAACGAGCATCCGGCGGGCTTGGCGAAGATGGACGGAGGTTCGTCCGACAGCAGGTGGTCGGGATCGGTGGCCAGGATCCCTGGGGCAGCCTCGATCAATGCACGCGTGTACGGGTGGCACGGCGAGGTGAGCACCTCCTGACCCTCGCCGACCTCCACGAAGCGCCCCAGGTACATCACCGCGACCCGGTCGCAAGACTCGCGCAGGATGTGCATGTTGTGAGTGACGAGGATGATTGAGACACCTCGCTCCGTGGCCAGGCGCCGGAACAGCCCGACGATGGACCTTGCCGTGGCGTCATCGAGCATGGAGACGGGCTCGTCGGCGATCAGCACGCTGGGCTTGACGACCAGTCCCCGTGCCACGGACACCCGTTGTCGTTCCCCTCCGCTGAGCTCAGCTGGAAAGCAGTGGGAGTACTGGTCCGGATCGAGCTCGGCAGCCATCAGCGCCTCGTCCACCAGACTGTCGACGGAAGCTCCCAGCGGGCCGCCCACGCCACCCAGCTTCTGCGCGATCAACGGTTCGGCGACCGTGCGCCGCACCGTCCACCGTGGGTTGAGTGATGCGTACGGGTCCTGGAAGACCATCTGCACATGTCGTCGAGCGGTCTTGATGTTCTGCTCGTCCAGGGAAAGACGTTCTCCGTCGCCGAGCGTCACCTCCATGGTCCCGTTCGAGACCGGGACCAGACCGGCGACCGTGGAGATCAAGGTCGACTTCCCACAACCGCTCTCCCCCGCGACACCCAGGATCTCCCCAGGCCGCAGCGTGAGGTCGACGTCCTCCAAGACAGGCTTCCACGCGTCGGCCCGGGCTGCAGCCAGTCCTCGGCCCTGCGAGTAGGCCACGTCGAGATGCTCGATCTCCAGGACCGAGACCTCAGGGCTCGTGCTGCTCGCGTGGAGGTGAGGAGCTCTCCTGTGGCTGCGAATGTCAAGCTCGTCCATGGGACCGTCGAGGACCACGTCGCCGGCGTCCAGTCGAACCACACGCTGACATGTCTGGGCGGCCACGTCCCAGTCGTGGGTGACCAACAGGAGCGCCTGTCCCGTCTCGTCGTGCAGCTGCCGCATCGTGTCGAGCACCTTCGCCTGGACGACGACGTCCAGGCCTGTCGTGGGCTCGTCGGCGATCAGCAGCGAGGGTTCCAGGACCTGTGACATCGCGATGAGCACCCGCTGTCTCATGCCGCCGCTGAGCTGGTGGGGATAGGACGTGACGTAGTCCGGGCTCAGGCCGACGCCCTCAAAGGCGCATTCGGCCATCTGCCTCGCCTCGCGCTTCGACACCTTGCGGTGCGCGCTCACCGCCAGGTGGAACTGGCGGTCGATCCTTAGGACCGGATCGAGCGAGTTCATCGCCGCCTGCGGGACGAAGCCGATCTCCTCCAACAACGCCGACCGGAACGCCCGCGTCTTCTGACATCCCACGATCGATTCGCGGTTCACCCGGACGTCGCCGGACACCTCAGCCGTCGGGGGCAGCAGGCCCAGCAGTGTCTTGATGATCGTCGTCTTGCCGGAGCCGGAGTCACCTAGGAGGGCGAGGGACTCACCCTTGCTGATCGTGAAGGAGACGTTCTCGACGGCGGCACGGTGGAAACCGTCGCGAAGGTACCGCACGGTGAGGTCGTCGATTTCAACGAGAGGGTGTCCCATGGTTCAGCGCTCCTCGCCGCGCAGTCGGCGGCTCTTCTCGTAGGCCACACCGAGCAGCGACGTGGCCAGGACGAACAGCGTGATGAACAGTCCTGGGAAGAACGCCCACCACCAGGCGATGCGAAGCTGCCCGGAGTTGAAGGCTGCGTTCATCACCGTTCCCCACGATGTCGATCCCGCAGGGGCCAATCCCAGGAAGCTGAGCATCGCTTCGGCCAGCACCGCCTCGGAGATCAGGAGGATCCCGTACAGGGCGGCGATGTTGAACACGTTCGGGGCGATGTGGCGGAACAGGACTCGTGGAGCGCTGGCTCCTGCGACCCGCGCCGCCTGGACGAACGTCCTCTCCTTGACCGACAGCACTTGAGATCGCACTACTCGCGCGGTGGTTCTCCAGAACAGGAAGCCGATGACCAGAAGGAGGGTCAGGTCCGATCGACCGAACAGACCGATCAGCACGATCGCCAGAGGTAGAAAGGGCAGCGCGAACGCCATGTCGGTGATCCGCATGAGCACCGCATCCACGGGTCCGCGCAGATAGCCGGCGACGAGACCGACGTTGACGCCGATCAGAAGCGCCACGGCTGCCGCGGATCCTCCGATGACCAAAGCCCGCCGAGATCCCCAGATCACCTGGCTGAGGACGTCGTGGCCATAGCTGGTGGTCCCGAACGGGTGCGCGAACGAGGGTGGGCTCAGACGGACCAGGCTGCCGTCGGTGCGCACGACCTCGGCCGGACCGTACGGCGCGAGGAGTGGCGCCCCGACGGCCATCACGATGAAGACGGCGAAGACCGACAGCGGCAGCCAATGGGACGGTTCGCTCACCGTCCATGCCAACAGACGCCTCGGACGACTGGCGGTCTCATCGCCCGGGCGGTCACGGCCGGGCACAGTGGACTCAACGGCTCGTGTCGCGGTCATGAGATTCTCACTCTCGGATCCAGATATGCGTAGGCGATGTCGACGCACATGTTGGTGACGATGACCGCACCGGCCGTGATCAGGAACACTGCCTGCATCATCGGGTAGTCCGCATTGGCTACTGCCGCGACGATGGCTCTGCCCATCCCGGGCCAGGAGAAGATGGTCTCCATGATGATCTGCCCTCCGATCAGGGCCTCGATCATCAGCGGAGCGAGAGAGACGACCGGCAGCAGCGAGTTCCTGACGCCGTGAGTCAACACGATGCTCCTGTTGGAGACGCCCTGGGCACGCGCGAGGACGATGAAGTCCGAGTGCGCCACCTCCTTCATCCCCGAACGGGTCGTGAGCAGCGGCTCGACCATGATGAACATCGCCAGGATGAGCATCGGGAGGATCATGTGGTGCAGGAAGCTCAGCGAGAAGAACTGGGTCACACCCGAACCCGTGGTTCCCGTGCCGATGGACGGGAACCAACCCAGCCGATAGCTGAACAGGATCACCGCGAGGGTGCCGACCCAGAAGGCGGGAGAGCTTTTGATCGCGTAGGCCCCGTACATCACGGCACGGTCGACGGACGGGCGAGCCGCGCCGGCGAAGGCCCCAATGACGATCCCGGCCGTCACGGCCAGCAGGCACGCCGGGAGCACGAGCGCCAAGGTGTTGAGCAGCCGTTCCCCGACCAGTTCCGAGACGGGTGCCTGGTACTGGAATGACTGGCCGAGGTCGCCTCGGAAGACCCCCGAGATCCAGATGAGGAACTGCCGCCAGAGAGGTTCATCGAGTCCGTAGTCCTCGCGGAGTCGATCGGCGATCGCGGGATCGACGTCCGGCCCGACCACTGCGTCCGCGGGATCACCTGGAGCGAGCCGGAACAGCAGGAACACGGCAGGCAGGAGGAGCGCCAACATGACAAGCGCCTGCCCCATCCTTGCGAGCACGAACCGCAGGAGAGGATCCACGCCGTCGAGATGTCGCCGGAGCAGCCAGTTCCTCCGCCCGACAGAGGTGGCTCTGGTAGCCAGGGGCGTTGTCATTCGCCGCCGCCCTGCTCCGGGGGCTCCCCGTCCCAGCCCTCGGGATAGTAGAGCTGCCCGCTCTCGTCGTAGACGAAACCGCCTTCCTCCAACGCCTGCATCGCACGTTCGACGTCGTAGCCGATGGGCTCGATGTCGCCGTTGTGCCAGGTATCGAGTGTGGGGGCGATGACTGATCCCGCGGGCGACGCCTCCCCCTGGTACACGATGTCGACGATGTCCTCGACCGGGATGAGGTAGGTCAGCGCCTCACGAAACGCCGGATGGCTGAGCGGCCCACTCGTGGTGTTGTAGTGCAGTCCGGTCCACCCGTGGATCTCCTCGTCGACCACCTCGACCCCGTCGACGCCGTCGAGCTGCTCGTACTGCGAGGACACGGTCTCCGCAGGGTTGATCATGTCAATCTGGCCGGACTCCAGCGCCCCGGCGGCTGCGTCGAAGCTTCCCAGAATCAGGATCGAGAGCGCGTCGACGTTCGGGACTCGGCGTGAGCGTTCGTTCGCCCGGAACGACACAGACTCATCAACCGAGTAGTCCTCCAAGACAAAGGGACCTGAGCCGATGAGGTCCTCCCGACCTGCTTCGTCAGCCGACTCGTACTGGGACCAGATCCTCTCGGGGAGGATCGGCATGTTAGCCAGCACGACGGCCGGGAAGGAGCCCGCCGGTTCGGAGAAGGTGACGGTGACCTCCTGACCGTCGACCGTGACGTCCTCCATCGTCTCCAGCGTCGTGGCAAACAGCGGAGCGCCCTGCTCCTTCATGTATTCGAGGGTGAAGGCGAAGTCATCAGCGGTCACCGGGTCGCCGTTGGTGAACTCCAGGCCGTCCCTCACCGTCAGCTGGACGCTCTCTGCCTCGGTCTCCCACGATGCGGCGGCGTTCTCCACCAGGTCCCCGTCCGTGTCGAACGAGAGGGCCGTGTCGTAGATCAGCTGCAGCGGCACGAGGTCTTGGTTGTTGGACGCCCGGACCGGGTTCAGTGTCGTCGGATTGGTGTTCGTGCCCCAGACGAGCTCGGTCTGTCCCTGTGTCGGCTCGGCATTGACGGCGTTGTAGGTGGACGTGACGGGTGTGGCGGCCGTGATCTCCAGCCCCTTCCACCGATCGCTCCGGTAGGCCGATCCCTGTGAGGGATGGACCACGGGTGCGACCGCGTGGTCCTCGAACAGGATCTGCTGGGCTTCGCGTACGGCGGCGACGCGTTCATCCTCGGTGGACGCCGTCACGGTCAACGTGTACGCCTCGTCGTACTCCGGGTCGGCGTACATGGAGTAGTTCGAACCGGACTCCTGGGCGTTGTCGGAGTGAAAGCGACCGAGAAAGTTGTCCGGGTCGAGCCGCTCGGGCGTCCCGGCGTACCCGATCGTGTAGACGTCGAAGTCCTTCGACGTTGCCGTCTTCTGGTTGAGCTGCGCATCACCGACCGGCAGCATGGTCGTGCTGATTCCGGCAGCGACCCACGCATCGGCGACCAGTCGCGTGAGCTCGTACCGGGCCGGGTCGTTGGCCTGGGTCTTGGCGACGATCTCGATCTCAGGCACGGGTTCCCGGCCGGATGCGTCCTCCACGACGGGAGCACTCCCGTCCAGTCCACCCGGCCCTTGACCGTCGCACGCTGCAAGAACACCCAGGGCGACCGCGGCCAGGATGAGGCTCGTCTTCTGTGCGGTGAGTTTCATGATCAGTACTCCGTGTCCCGGCAGGAAGCCCTGCCGCTTCTCTTGTTCTCGATGGATGAACGGGGAGTGCTCCTGGGTTTCTCGGTTGACCTGGGAGTTCGAATCACATGCCGTTGTTGCCGGGTGGGACTCGTGCGATGCGTTGCTTGCTCAGTACTCGCTGATGGTGAAGCGTTGGACGGCGTCGGTGTCCACCTCGACTCCAAGGCCCGGCGCCGGGGGGAGCTGCAGCTCTCCGTCGCGAAGGTCTGGCTCCGGCCCGGCGATCTCCTGGCGCAGTACGAGGTGGGGAAAGAGCGCGGCGGGGGCGTACTCGACGTAGGAGACGACTGGGTTGACTGCGGCCAGCTGGAGGGAGGCCGCGGGCGTCAGAGTCGTGGCGCATAGTGAGAACGTCGTGACGTTCTTGCCGCGCTTCGCGGCCTCCCGGCACACCGTGTCGGCCTCGTGGAGTCCGCCGACGTGGGTGCCGGGCTGGACGATCGACACGCCACCGAGCTCCATGGCCGCCACGAACCGGTCGGCACTCTCCATACTGCCGCCTGCCGCGATGGTCATCTTCGTCTCGTCGTAGAGCCGCGCCGACAGCTCAAATGCCTCCGGGACGAACGGGTCCTCCAGGAAGGCCACCCCCAGTGACTGGTACGCGGTCGTGGCCTTGTACGCCGCCTCATAGGTCTTCCAGCGAAAGACATTGTCGACGAACAACGTGGTGTCGTCGCCCACGTGGTCGCGTACCGCTTCAACCAGCTGGACCGCTTCGGTCTCATCGGTGTTGAAATCGGTCGCCTCGATCTTGAACGCCCTGTAGCCGTGAGCCTTGGCCCGGTCCACGTCGTCCTTGGTCTTCTGCACCACCTGGTCGAACGTGCCCTTGTTGAAGACCGTGATGTAGGCCGGGACGGACGTGCGCGCAGAGGTCGCGCCGCTGTCCAGCAGCTGGTGAGCGGGCACTCCCTTCAGCTTGCCGACGAGGTCCAGGAGCGCCGTCTCGATCGCCCCGACGGCCACCCTGCCCAAACCGCTGCGACCGCGGTTCACCGTGTTGGCGCGCAGACGCGAGATCAGACGCTGGGCATCGTCCAGGGGCTCACCGACCAAGGCATGGGCCGGCCCGTGGTCACGCGGATGAGCTGTCTCGGTCTCCACGAGGGCCTTGACACCGGGCATGAGCCCGTTCGTCTCCGCCCAGCCGCTCACACCGACGTCGCTCTTCACCTCGACGAGGAGTGCCTCGTCACGGTAGACGTTCTTCGTCTCCGACCATCGCGGCGATCGCACCATGTGGCATCGGATGTCCGTGATCGTGGCATCGATGCCACGACCTGTGGCTGGCGACTGGGCGATGGATGTTTCGGTGACCGGCATGCTCACTCTCCTGTGCTGTGGTGGAAGAGCATCCAGCCTCGTGCACCTGCGGACGGTCCGGTAGGCCGGAACTGCTGAGGTCGAGCCCTAGCTCAGGCCTAATACCACTCGGGGCGCGCGCCACGGTCCTATGCCGAGGTCCCCGGCCATGCCAGGTCAAGTGCACCTCGTCGGCTACTCGTCTCGGCGCTGGACGTTGAGCGAGACATGGGGCAACAAATCCTCGAAGCTCTCAAGAAGAGTTGCCGCCGCCCTGCCGCGAGACGAGTGCGGCCGGTGAACCAGGTCGACATCAACAGTCCAGCTCGGGAGGTCCAACGGCAACCGCACCAGCTCACCCCGGCGGATCTGGTCGGCGACCGAGAACTCGGCCACCAGCCCCACGTAGTCCGCATTCAGGACGAGATGAACGATCGCGGGTGGTAGACCGATGAAGACCGTGGGGCTCGAGACGCCGCTGCGAGAGTGGCCGAGCATGTGGCCGAGTGCCTCGGCATCGGCGTGCCACCGGTAGATGGCCACGGGGTGGTCGTCCAGGTCGTCCATGGCAAGGGACCGGTCAGCCGTGAGCAGCTCATGCCCAGGTCTGACCACCGGGAACACCGAAGAACGAGTCAGTCGGTGGCTGACCAGACTGCTGGGGACGATCCCGTTCACCACGAAACCGATGTCGATGGTGCGATCGACCACGTAGTCGATCACGTCCGAGGTGTCCTCGATCCGTCCGTTGGCAGAGATCCCGGCCGTGGAGAGGACGCCGAGGGCCGGCCCCATCAGCGTGTTGCCCAGCGAGGCCGGAATAGCCACCGTCACGGTCTCCTTCGTCTCGACGTGGAGCGTCCGGTGGGCCTCGTGCAGGAGGTCCAAGCAGCTCTTGGCGTACTCGCGCAGGCGGCTTCCCGCCGGGGTGGTGAATGAGCCGCGGGCTGTCCGCTGAAAGAGCCTGGTCCCCACCTTGCGCTCCAACGCGGCGATCCGAGTGGACACCGACGGGGAAGAAAGCCTCAGCTCCTGTGCCGCACCAGAGATGCTCTCGTTGCGGGCAACCGCGAGAAAGACCTCCAGATCCATGGTCTCAATCGACTCGATCCCCATTGAGGAACAATAGCGAAGTTCGGGTGCGCGGCCCTCCACGTGATCTCCGAGGCGGCCGCCAGCTCGCCGCCACTGCGGAGAAAGCAGACCGTTGACATGTGCACGATTGCGCACTTAACGTCGAGTGGTGAGTGTCTCCAGCCGTGCCGTCCTGTCGAACGCCATCTACCGGCGACTGTTCATGGCACAAGTCGTTGCCCTCATCGGCACGGGATTTCTGACGGTTGCTCTGAGCCTCTTGGCCTACGACGTCGCACCCGACAAGGCCGGGACAGTGGTCGCGACAGTCCTAACCATCAAGATGGCCGCCTACGTGGGCATCGCACCCATCACCACAGCCGTCGTATCACGGTTCAATCCGCGATCGGTGCTGCTCGGAGCCAACCTGGTCCGCGCTGCTGTGGCGATCTCGCTGCCGTGGGTGGACGACGTATGGCAAATCTATCTGCTCATCTTCCTCCTTCAGTCCGCGTCCGCGACGTTCACACCAGCGTTCCAAGCCGTGATTCCGTCAGTCCTGCCTGACGAGCGTCAGTACACTCGTGCGCTGGCACTCACGCGCCTGGCCCACGACGTCGAATCGATCATCAGTCCGATGCTCTCGGCAGCGCTGCTTCTGGTCATCTCGTACCACGGCCTGTTCGTGGGGACGACCGTCGGATTCGTCCTGTCTGCAGTCCTCGTCGTTGCGTCCCAGCTCGACACGCCGCCACGTGCGGCCGGCCGTTCCTTCTGGGCGAGAGCCACAGACGGTGCGCGCCTCTTCATGTCGAGACCACCACTTCGCGCCCTGCTAGCGCTCCACGTCTCGGTCGCTTCCGGGACTGCTCTCGTCCTCGTCAACACTGTCGTCGTGGTACGTCATTCTTTTGGCATGGCCGAGAGCGCTGTCGCTGTGACCCTGGGTGCCTACGGTGCGGGGTCAATGATCGTCGCCCTGTGTGTCCCCCGCGTCCTTGAACACGTTCGCGACCGCACGGTGATGCTTGCCGGAGGAATCCTGACTCCGTGCGGTCTCGTGCTCGCCGCCGCCGCAAGCTCGAATGAACGGCTCTGGCCGGCTCTGCTGCTGGTCTGGATGTTCCTCGGCGCCTCGGCATCTCTGGTGCTCACTCCGAGCGGGCTCATCGTCAACCAGAACGTCAGCGAAGCCGAGCGACCAGCGGCGTTCGCCGCGCACTTCTCGTTGTCCCACGCGTGCTTCCTCCTCATCTATCCTCTGGCGGGCTGGGCCGGGGCCCGCGTCGGAGTGCCAGGGAGCGCTCTCATCCTGGGCACAGTCGCGGTCTTTGCCACCGTCACCGCGATCATCCTGTGGACGCGTGTGTCGCGGCACAATCGGCAGGACGTGAGACCAACTCCTCGATGACCACGGAGCCGAGCCACCAACGATCTCTCGACATCGCTCCAGACGGGCCGTGGACACCGTTGGGTGAGTGACGTGAGTCAGGTGCCGTAGCGGCTCTTGCCGCGGCTCAGCGCGCCGATGCGGTCGTTGAGGTCGGACAGCTCGTCCAGGATCGCCTGCGCCACCCACACACGATCGCCGCGCGTCCACCGCGACGACGCCTGCAGCACGCCCGCATCGTGCAGGCGCTCGATCGCGGAGTCCGCGACCTCCTCGGCGACCCCCATCCGCTGTGCCACATCATCGACCGTGAGGATCGGGCGTGACGGCAGAGACTCCACCACCCGATGGACGTCCGAACCGACCCGCACCGGCCCCAGGGCCGCGTCCCACTCCTGGCGAACCTCCAGCAGGTTCGACGCCGTGCGTCGCGACTCGTGGGTCGCGACGGTCATGGCCGAGCTCAACATCGCGATCAACGTGTAGGCGTGGCCCGCCCGGTAGTCATCGAGCGCGTCGAAGTACTGCTCCCGGTGGGCCACGAGACCGGAGGCGATCGGCACCGTCAGGTACCGGGTGATCTTGCGACGACGCAGCACGGCATGGATCAGGGTGCGACCGATCCGGCCGTTGCCGTCGATGAACGGATGGATGGACTCGAACTGCGCATGCACCACGGCCGCCTGCACGATCACGGGAATGTCGTCGCGGTTGGCGAAGGCGAACAGGTCCTCCAGGTAGGCATCGACGGTGTCCGGCGGTGGCGGGACGTACAACGCATTGCGGGGCGTGTAGTCGCTGCCACCGATCCAGTTCTGCGCCGTGCGGACCTCTCCCGCCCGCTGGTGCTCCGACGGGTGCTGGCGGAACAGGTCACGATGCGCGGAGTGCAGGGCCTCCCGACGGATCTCCCCGGAGCTGTCGACGTCGCGGATGATCCCGGTCAACGCCTCGGTGGCGGCCACCATCGAGACGGCGGAGGCGTTGGCCGACGAGCCCATGGCAGCGCGACCGTAGTCGGCCAGGCTCGCCTCGACGTTCTCGATCTTCGATGATGCGACGGACTCGGTGCGCAGCAGGAGCTGGTTGAGGCCACCGAGCCGCCCACGATGGGTCCGATCCAGCTGGGCGAGGCCGCCGAGCGCGTTCTCCATCATGACCCGCAACGGCCGATCGGCGACGAACGGCGTGTCCGCGATGAACGGGGGTCGACACACCTCCACCTGCGTCAGCTCCCGGTCTGCCCTGGGTCCGCGCTTGACCCGCTGGCTCCACGGCCGGACCTCCCGCGTATGTGCAGGCCAGTCGGGTGGACCGGAAGGAGCTGTGAGCACAGCACCATGGTCCCAGACTCCCCACCTGCGACTCGTGCACCGCCGCAGCCGTGCGGCAGGATGATGGCCATGATCCTCATCACCGGGGAGGCACTCGTCGACGTCGTGCGCCGCCCCGACGGCACCTCCTCGGCCCATGCCGGCGGCTCACCGGCCAATGTCGCGGTCGGACTCGGGCGACTCGGCCTACCGGTCCAGCTGGCCGCCACGCTGGCCGACGACGAGCACGGGCACCTCATCCGCCGTCACCTCGCCTCGGCCGGTGTCGAGCTCCTCGACACCCTGGCCACCCCCGACCGCACCGCGAGCGCCGTCGCCACGCTCGATGGGTCGGGAGCCGCCAGCTACGACTTCGACATCACGTGGGCCCCCGGTCGCATCGTCCCCACGGAGCCGCCGCAGATCGTGCACACCGGCTCGATCGCCTCCGTCCTGGAACCCGGCGCCGACGACGTCGAGGACCTCGTGCGGCGGCAGGCACCCACGGCGGTCGTCACCTTCGACCCCAACATCCGGCCATCCCTCGTCCCAGACCCCGCCCGAGCACGGCAGCGCGTGGCGACCCTCGTGCAGCTCGCCGACGTGGTGAAGGTCAGCGACGAGGACCTCGCCTGGCTCGAGCCCGACCTGCAGGTCGACGACGTGGCGCAACGCTGGCTCGCCGCGGGCCCGGCCGCCGTCGTGGTGACCCTCGGTCCCCAGGGTTCACGGACCTACACGGCATCTGGATCACTGGCCGTCCCCACGGCCGCCGAGAACGTCGTGGACACCGTGGGGGCGGGCGACGCCTTCATGTCCGGACTCATCGGAGCACTCGTCCAGGAGGACCTCACGGGCCCGAGCGGGAGCGCGGAGCTCCGTGCTGCCGATCTCGCGCTGTGGCAGCGCGTCAGCACGGTGGCCGCCCGGTCGGCGGGGATCGTCGTCGGCCGCGCGGGGTCCCAGCCGCCGTGGCGTGAGGAGCTGTTCGGTCCCGACGACTGAGCCGTGCCTACGGCACCAGGCGTGAGAGGCCCTGCGGGAGCCGTCGTCCCAGCGCCGTGGCGACGATCCGCGCCACGCCGGGAAGGCGCGC
Organism: Aeromicrobium sp. CTD01-1L150; assembly: GCF_041951745.1. Classification (GTDB taxonomy): domain Bacteria; phylum Actinomycetota; class Actinomycetes; order Propionibacteriales; family Nocardioidaceae; genus Aeromicrobium. The sequence goes on along the minus strand of NZ_CP169555.1, from coordinate 1,408,327 downwards.
GTCGAAACCGATGCGGTACTCCAGACGTGTGCCACCGTCGGCGGTCGGCTGCAGCCTCTGCTCACCCCAGTGCCCCGTCAGGGGGCTTCCCTTGGTGATGCGGTAGCAGATGAGCCGTCCGGGCTCGGCCTCGGTGACGGTCTCCTCGAACGACGGGAGCGGACCGATCTTCAGCCGTCGCACCGAGCCGACCCCGTTGCGGCTCTCGTCGCCGTCACGAACCCTGCTGACCGATGCGCCGAAGACGTCACCCAGGCGTTCGTGCTCGCCGAGGGCGTCGAAGACCGTCTGCGGGTCTGAGGTGAACACGTGGGTGATGTCGACGCGGACCGGTGCAGGCATGCGTCCGAGACTAGTGTGTCCTCCTGATGTTCCGCATGCTGTTCCACGAGCCGAGGATCCCCGGCAACACGGGTAACACGATCCGCCTGGCTGCCGCCACGGGAGCCGAGCTGCACCTCGTGGAACCGCTGGGCTTCGACCTCTCCGACGCCAACCTGCGGCGCGCCGGGCTCGACTACCACGACCTCGCGGTGATGACGGTCCACCCGGACCTCGAGACCGCCCTGTCGGTGCTCGGCGACTCCCGCGTCTTCGCCTTCACCACGGGCGCCACCCGCACGTACACCGACGTCGCCTACCAGCCGGGCGACGTCCTGCTGTTCGGCGCCGAGCCCGACGGTCTCCCGGACGCAGTGCAGCACCATCCGCGCGTGAGCGACCGGCTGCGTCTGCCGATGCTCGAGGGGCGACGCTCCATGAACCTCGCGAACTGCGCCGCCATCGCGGTGTACGAGGCATGGCGGCAGCACGGCTTCGCCGCACCATCCTGAGCCTGCGACCTGCGCCCGCCGACCGTCCGGGCACCCGTGCTACGTGAAGGCGTTGATGCCGGTCTCGGCGCGACCGATCAGCAGCTTCTGCACCTGGCTGGTGCCCTCGTACAGCGTCATCACACGGGCATCGCGCAGGTACTTCTGCACCGGGTAGTCATCGACGAACCCGTAGCCACCGAAGGCCTGCATCGCCGTGTTGGAGGCACGCACAGCAGCCTCGGACGCGAACAGCTTGGCCTTGGAGGCCTCGACCCCGAACGGCTCACCCCGGTCGATGAGGTCGGCCGCACGCCACACCAGCAGCCGTGCGGCGTCGGCGTCCAGACTCAGGTCCGCGATCATGTCCTGCACCAGCTGGAAGCCGGCGATCGCCCGACCGAACTGCTCACGCGAGGTCGTGTAGGCCACGACCTCCTCCAGACAGCCCTGGATGATGCCCGTGCAGCTGGCACCGATCGCCACCCGGCCCTTGTCGAGCGTCTCCATGGCGATGCGAAAGCCCCGGCCCTCCTCACCCAACATGGCCGAGGCCGGCACCCGGACACCGTCGAAGGACAGCTCGGCGGTGGCCTGACCGCGCAGACCGAGCTTGCCGATGATGGTCTGGCGTTCGAGGCCGGGCGTGTCCGTGGGCACCAGGAACGCCGAGATGCCTCGCGGGCCGTCGCCCCCGGTGCGGGCGAAGACCAGCGCCACGTCGGCCCACGTGCCGTTGGTGATGAAGATCTTGGAGCCGTCGAGGACATAGTCGTCCCCCTCGCGGCGGGCCCGCGTGCGCAGGTTGCCGGCGTCCGAGCCGTGGCCTGGCTCGGTGAGCCCGAAGCAACCGAGCGCCTCCCCCGTCGCCAGAGGTGGCAGCCACTGCTCCTTCTGCTCGGCGCTGCCGTGCGCGAGGATCGGCTTGGCGACCAGCCCGGTGGAGACCGACACGATGCCACGCACCGAGGAGTCGGCGCGTCCGAGCTCCTCCATGCCGAGCATGTAGGTGAGGTGGTCACCTCCGACGCCGCCGTGCTCCTCCGGGATGGTCAGTCCGAAGAACCCGATGGCGCCGAGCTTCGGCAGGAGGTCGAGGTCGACGGACTCGGCCCGGTCCCAGTCACGCCGGAACGGCACGATCTCGGCGTCGCAGAAGTCACGAGCCAGGCGGCGAAACCCCACCTGCTCCTCGCTGAGGCGAAGATCCATGGCTCGCACGCTACCTCGGGGCTCCGGACCGGCCGTCATCGGTGACGTTTGTGTTGCGATCCCTGCGACCACTCGATGTGTCGGGCCGGATCGACGTAGCGTTGGTGACCGGGAGGGGGATGAATGAGGATCTGGCACGAACGACGGCGGGCCGTGCTCCTGGCGGCCATCGCGACCGTCGTGGGTGGCCTGGTCGCAGGCGTCACGACCGACGGCGCCCATGCCGGCGACGGCCCCTATCCTGACGGGATCGTCGTGGTCGGTGACTCCATCACCGCCCGCTACAGCGACGACGAGGGCGCCGCCGACCAGGGCTGGTGGAGCTTCGTCGGACGGCACTTCGACGCCGACGTGCGCACGTTCGCCCAGTCCGGCTCCGGGTACCAACGTCAAGGAAACCGCTGCACCGGTGACGTCTTCGCCGACCGGATCGAGGCCTTCGAGGACCCGCCGTCGGTGTTCATCGTCGAGGGCGGCCGCAACGACTGGTCCACGTGCCGGGACGGGCGCCGGGTCCGCGCCACCGATGCAGCAGTGCAGGACGCCGTGGTCTCCTACCTGCGCCTGGCCAGGCAGCAGCTGCCGGAGAGCACCCGCATCGTCGTCCTGGGGCCGCCGTGGGGCGAGCTGCACCCGTGGGAGATGCGCCGGATCACCTCCATCATCCGCACGGCCGCCGGCCGTGAGGGACTGGAGTACGTCAGCACCACCGGCACCCTGGACCAACACGGACGCACCGACGACGGTGTGCACCCCACCCGCGCCGGCAGCAAGGCCCTGGGCGACGTCGTCGTCGCGGCACTCTCCCAGCCCGCGCCCTGACGCTCGCTCGAGGCGGCATCAGGTCAGGGCGGCGGCGACGCGGGGGGCGATGCGACGCAGCGCCTCGCCACGGTGACTGATCCGGTCCTTCTCCTCGGGGGTCAGCTCGGCGGAGGACACCTCGTGGCCGTCGGCGGCGAAGAGCGGGTCGTAGCCGAAACCACCGGCCCCGCGCTCGGCATGCAGGACACGCCCGGGCATCTCGCCGTGCTCGATGATCTCCTCCCCGTCAGGGGTACACAGCGCCATGGCACAACGAAAGCGGGCTCCCCGGCGCTCGTCGGGCACCTGGGAGAGCTGACTCAGCAGCAGCGCGTTGTTGGCGGAGTCAGCCTCCGCCCCCGTCACCCCCGACCACCGGGCCGACAGCACGCCGGGCATCCCGTTGAGCGCATCGACGCACAGTCCGGAGTCGTCGGCCAGCGACGGCAGACTCGTGGCGGCCAGGCAGGCGCGTGCCTTGATGAGCGCATTGCCCTGGAACGTCGGCTCCGTCTCGGCCGGTTCGTCATACTCGGCGACGTCCTTCAGACCCAGCACCTGCACGTCCGGCACCAAGGGGGCCAGGATCCGCTGCAGCTCGGCCAGCTTCTTGGCGTTGTTGGATGCCAGGACGACCTGCGTCATCGAGCCAGTGCCTCGTCCTGCAGCCGGGTCAGGTCGGCGCATCCCTTCTCGGCGAGCGCCAGGAGCGCGTCGAGCTCGGTCCGGTCGAACGGTGCGCCCTCAGCAGTGCCCTGCACCTCGATGAACTGCCCCGCACCGGTCATGACGACGTTCATGTCGGTCTCGGCTCGCACGTCCTCCACGTACGGCAGGTCGAGCATGGGCGTCCCGTCGACGATGCCGACGCTCACGGCGGAGACCGACTGCACCAGGGGCTCACCGGCGAGCGCACCCTTGCCCCGCAGGTGCTCCACGGCGTCGGCGAGAGCGAGGTAGGCACCCGTGATGGCAGCGGTGCGGGTGCCACCGTCGGCCTGCAGGACGTCGCAGTCGATCGTGATGGTGTTCTCACCCAGCGCCGAGTAGTCGACCGCCGCCCGCAGGGAGCGTCCGACGAGCCGGGAGATCTCGTGGGTGCGTCCGCCGATGCGCCCCTTGACCGACTCACGCGAGGACCGGTCGTGGGTGGCCTGCGGCAGCATCGCGTACTCGGCGGTGACCCAGCCCAGGCCCGAACCCTTGCGCCACCTCGGAACCCCCTCCTGGGCACTCGCGGCGCACAGGACACGGGTCTTGCCGAACTCCACTAGGCAGGAGCCGGGAGCGTGGTCCAGCCAGCGGCGGGTCAGGGTGACGGGTCGGAGCTGGTCGACGGCGCGGCCGTCCTCGCGGATGGTCATGGCCGCGAGTGTAGCGACGCGCGACGGTCCCTCGGCCCCGTGGATCCTAGGGGATCGCCACGGGCGAACCGTCGACATGAGAAACTGCTGAATGTGGTGCCCGTCGGAGTACCGACGACGACGGTCACCACCGCTGCCACCCACGGCAGTGCCAACACGTGCACGACGCCACGCGTCGACGCGACCGAGAGGGAGTGGGCCGTATCCACCCAGTGATCCAAGCAGAGGGCGTGTACAAGGTCTTCGGACGGCGACCCGAGCGAGGAGTGGAGCAGCTTCGCGGCGGCGCGGACCGCGCTGACCTGCGTGACGACGGCCTGACAGCTGCCGTCATCGACGCCTCGTTCGACGTCGGCCAGGGTGAGATCTTCGTCGTGATGGGCCTGTCCGGCTCCGGCAAGTCCACGCTCATCCGCATGGTCAACGGCCTGCTCCTGCCGACCGCCGGCTCGCTCATGCTCGGCGGGAGCGACGTGGCGCAGCTGCGCGGCAAGCAGCTGCGCGAGCTGCGTCGCGAGAAGGTCAGCATGGTCTTCCAGCACTTCGCGCTGCTGCCGCACCGCTCGGTCGGCGAGAACGCCGCGTACGGCTTGGCCGCGCAAGGCATGAACCGCAGCGACCGGGAGAAGCGCGCTGACGAGGCGCTCTCCATGGTGGGCCTCGGCGGCTGGGGAGACTACCGCCCCGACGAGCTCTCCGGCGGCATGCGTCAGCGGGTCGGCCTCGCGCGTGCACTCGCCGCAGGCACCGACGTGATGCTGATGGACGAGGCGTTCAGCGCCCTCGACCCGCTCATCCGGCGTGAGATGCAGGACCAGCTCGTCGAGCTGCAGCACCAGCTCGGCAAGACCATCCTGTTCATCACCCACGACCTCAACGAGGCCATGCGCCTGGGCGACCGCATCGCGATGATGCGCGACGGCCGCATCGTGCAGATCGGCACCTCGGAGCAGATCCTGAATGATCCGGCCAACGACTACGTCGCCCAGTTCGTCCAGGACGTCGACCGCACACGAGTTCTGACCGCCTCGGCCGTCATGGAACCGCCGGTCGCCGTGCTCGGGTCCGAGCAGGGCCCGCGCTCGGCGCACAAGCTCATGCGCGAGCACCAGACGACCGCGCTCATGGTGGTCGACCGTGGCCGGGTCCTGCAGGGCATCGTCTACGAGCACGAGGTGGCGGAGGCCGTCACGGCCGGCATCGGCACGATCGCCTCCCTGGTGCGGCCTGCCACCGTCGTGCAGTCGGACACCATCCTCGCCGAGCTCCTCGGGGCGGCCGTCGAGAGCCCCGCCCTCGCCGTCGTCGATGCCGGTGGCCGCCTTCAGGGCGTGGTACCTCGCGTCACCCTGCTCAGTGCCCTCGCCGAACCCTCGACCGAAGTGCACCACACCGATCCCGAGACGGAGGTCCTCGCATGACTGGTGCATCGCTGCGAGCCGAGAGCGAGCTGATCCCCCGCGTCGACGTGGGCGAGGGCATCGAGGTCGTGTTCCGCTGGGTCAAGGACAACCTCAGCGGGTTCTTCAACGTCCTGCGTGACCTCCTCGACGGCGCCGTCAACGGGTTGGCGGACCTGCTCAGCGCCCCCGACGCACTGCTGCTGGCCGTGCTGTTCGCGCTGCTCGCCTGGCTGGTCAAGGACATCAAGTTCGCCGCCCTCGCGCTGGTGATGCTGGTCTTCGTGATCAGCGTGAACCAGTGGGAGAACGCCATGGACACGTTGGCGATGGTGCTCGTAGCGGCGATCATCGCCCTCGTCATCGCCATTCCACTCGGCATCGTCGCCGCTCGATCCACGCAGGTCAGCGCCGTGGTGCGTCCTGTCATGGACCTGATGCAGACGATGCCCGCCTTCGTATGGCTCGTCCCCGTGGTCTCGCTGTTCAGCATCGGTGTGGCGCCGGGTGTGGTCGCCACCGTGATCTTCTGCCTGCCGCCCGGGGTCCGTCTCACCGAGCTGGGCATCCGTGGCGTGGACAGCGAGGTCGTCGAGGCCGGCCACTCCTTCGGCAGCTCGCCCGGGCAGATCCTGCGCGGGATCCAGCTCCCCCTCGCGATGCCGACCATCATGGCCGGCGTCAACCAGGTCATCATGCTGGCGCTGTCCATGGCCGTCATCGCCGGCCTCGTGGGCGCCGGCGGCCTGGGTGGTGCCGTGGCCACCTCGATCGCCCGGATCGACATCGGCCTCGGCTTCGAGGCCGGGCTGTCGGTCGTCGCACTCGCGATCTTCCTCGATCGGTTCACCGCCGCCATCGGCCAGGGCGGACGAAGCCCCATCCTGACCTTCCTGCGTCGAGGGCGCCGAGCCGCGACGCCGGACACCCCACCCACCGCCCAGTCGGGCACCTGAACCACCTGTCGCGGCCCGTCCCCCACGGGCCGTCCATCACAATGAAGGGAACACCATGAAGCGCACGACGACCCGTCGAGGCGGCCTGGTCGCCGCGGCCGTGGCCGCGGCCCTGGTCTTGGCCGCTTGCGGCTCCGGAGACTCCGACAATGGCGACGGCGAGGGCGGAACGGTCAACCTCGGCATCCTGCCTGCATGGACCGACGGACTGTCGACCGCCTACCTGTGGAAGAACGTCCTCGAGAGCGAGGGCTACGACGTCGAGATCACCGAGCTCAGCGAGGCCGCACCGCTCTACACCGGTCTCGCCAACGGCGACGTCGACGTCTACCCGTCCGGCTGGCCCGAGGTCACCCACGCGGAGTACATGAACGAGTACGGCGACGACATCGAGGACCTCGGTGCGTACTACGACGAGGCCAAGCTGACCTTCGCCGTCCCGGAGTACACCGACATCGACTCCATCGCCGACCTGACCGACAACGCAGACCAGTTCGGCGGACAGATCATCGGCATCGAGCCGGGCGCCGGTCTCACCGACGTCACCAAGAACAGCGTCATGCCGGCCTACGACCTCGAGGACGACTACGAGCTCGTGGAGTCCTCCACCACGGCCATGCTGGCCGAGCTGGAGACCGCCGTGGACGCCGAGCGCGACATCGTGGTCACGCTGTGGCGCCCCTTCTGGGCCAACACGAGCTTCCCGGTCAAGGACCTGGAGGACCCCGAGGGTGCCCTGGGTGAGGCCGAGGGCCTGCACTCGCTGGCGCGTACCGGCTTCGGCGACGACTTCCCGGACGTCGCCGACATGATGTCCAACTTCAAGCTGACCGACGAGCAGTACGGCCAGCTGGAGGACATGGTCGTGAACGAGTACGGCGAGGGCAACGAGGAGGAAGCCGTCGAGGCGTGGCTCGAGGAGAACCCCGACTTCATCGACAGCCTCACGAGCTGACGAGAGGGTAGCGAGCACCGGGCCCGGACCACCTGCGGGTGGTCCGGGCCCGTTCGTCTCAGAGCTCGTGGACGTCGCCGGGGCGCACCAGCTCGTAGGGCCCGGCGTACGTGGTCCGGAGATCGGCCTCGACCTCGGCGGGGTCGGTCCAGGACGGGATGTGGGTGATGAGCAACCGTCCGACGCCCGCACGCGTGGCGTAGTCGCCGGCCTCGGCACCGGTCAGGTGCAGGTTCGGGGGATTGGGCTTGGACTCCACGAACGACGCCTCGCACAGGAACAGGTCGGCGTCCGCGGCGACGTCCACGAGGGCGTCGATCGGGCCGGTGTCACCCGAGTAGGCCAGGACGTGCCCATCGGCCTCCACACGGAACGCGTACGCCGTGACCGGGTGGTCCACGACGGTCGGCGTGAGCGTGAACGGACCGAAGGTCACCGGCTCGCCATCGACCCAGTCGCGGAAGTCGAACTGGTCGGCCAGCTGCAGCCCCTCGGTGCGGCCGTACGCGCTGGCCAGGAACGGGCCCGCACCGTCGGGCGCGTGGATCGGGATCGTGGGCAGCGTGCCGTCGGGGTGGTACTTGCTGACGACGTAGAAGCCGGTGAGGTCGAAGCAGTGGTCGGCGTGCAGGTGCGACAGCGCGACGGCGTCGACGTCGCGCAGGTCGACGTACCGCTGCAGCGGGCCGAGCGCGCCGCTGCCGAGGTCGAGCAGGAGGCGGTAGCCGTCGTGCTCCACGAGGTAGCAGCTGGAGGCCGACTCCGGTCCCGGAAAGGAGCCGGAACAACCCACAATCGTGAGCTTCATGCCACCACCTGTGCCACCTGGTCGACTGCCTGCACCTCGGGGCCGAGGAACCTGCGCCCGAGCACACCGAACTCGTCGGGGCGTCCTGTCGTGAGGAAGCGGTGCTCCGGTGCGCGAAGCCCGGGGTCGCGCTCGAGGCCGTCGGTCACGAGTCGAGCGTAGACGTCCTTGGCCGTCTCCTCGGCGCTCGACACGAGCGTGACGTCCTCGCCGAGGACGTAGGAGATGGCACCGGTGAGCAGCGGGTAGTGGGTGCAGCCCAGCACGACGGTGTCCGCGCCCGCCTCACGCAGGGGTTCGAGGTACTCGCGTGCCGCGGACTCGACCTCCGGTCCGCTGGTGATGCCGGACTCCACGAAGTCGACGAACCTCGGGCACACCCGGGTGAGGACCTGAACGCCCGGATTGGCCGCGAAGGCGTCGCCATAGGCTCCCGAGGAGGCCGTGGCCTGCGTGCACAGCACACCGACGACGCCGGTGCTGGTGACCCGGGCAGCGCGCCGGGTGGCGGGGACGATCACCTCGACGACCGGCACGTCGTAGCGCTCGCGCGCATCACGCAGGACCGCGGCGCTGGCGGAGTTGCACGCGATGACGAGCAGCTTGACGCCCCGGGCCACGAGGGCGTCGAGGCACTCCAGCGCATACTCACGCACGGCGGCGATCGGCTGGGGCCCGTACGGTTGCCGGGCGGTGTCGCCGAGGTAGAGCACGGACTCGTGCGGGAGCTGATCGATGATCGCGCGAGCCACGGTCAGACCGCCGAAGCCTGAGTCCATGATGCCGATCGGTGCGTCCGCCACAAGGGTGAAGCGTACGGGTCCGACGGGACCTCGACCACCCAGGCGCCGGGTGTGCCGTGTCACCGCCGGCGGCTCAGGGCACCTGGAGGATGCGTTGCAGGAAGCGTCGGGTGCGCTCGGCCTGCGGATCGGCGATGACCTGCTGGGGTGGGCCCTGCTCCACGACCACTCCCCCGTCGATGAAGACCACCTGGTCGGCAACCTGCTCGGCGAAGCGCACCTCATGGGTGACGACGACCATGGTCCAGCCCTGTGTCGCGAGGTCACGGATGACGGCCAGGACCTCTCCGACCAGCTCGGGGTCGAGGGCCGAGGTCGGCTCGTCGAGCAGCACGACCCGCGGGCGCTGGGCCAGAGCACGGGCGATGCCGACACGCTGCTGCTGGCCTCCGGACAGCTGGAACGGGTACGCGTCCTCCTTGTCGGCCAGCCCGACCTGCTGCAGGAGCTCGCGTCCGCGGTGGACGGCCTCGTCCTGCGGCACCCCCAGGACGTGGACGGGGCCCTCGAGCAGGTTGCCGAGCACGGTGCGGTGCGGGAACAGCTCGTGCGACTGGAAGACCATGGCGCTGCGCCGCCGCAGCCGTTCGAGCTCGCGGCGTCCGGCGCGTCCTCGAGGAAGCGCAGCGAAGTCGACCTCCACGTCATCGACGCGCACGACGCCGGCATCCGGCGGGGTCAGGGCGTTGAGCGATCGGAGCATCGTCGTCTTGCCCGAGCCGGACGGTCCGAGGATCGCGGTGGTCGTCCCTTCCGGGATGTCGAGGTCCACGCCGTCGAGCACGGTGTGGTCACCGAAGGCCTTGCGCAGGTTGCTCGCCTCGACGGCGAGACCGGGGGTGAGGGTGGTCATGTCGTCACGTACCTGTTCAGTCGCGTCTCGAGTCTCTGCTGCCCGGTGGAGAGGACGGTACAGACGATCCAGTAGTAGAGGCCGGCCAGCGCGTACAACGGCAGGTACTGGAAGGACGCCGAGGCCTCCACCTGGACGACACGGAAGAGGTCGGTGAGCAGCACCACGGACACCAGGGAGGTGTCCTTGACCAGCGAGACCAACGTGTTGGACAACGGCGGGACGGCGATGCGTGCCGCCTGGGGCAGCACCACGCGTCGTAGGGCGAGGGCGCGGCTCATGCCCAGGGTCGCGGCTGCCTCGTGCTGTCCGTGGGGCACCGAGAGCAGTGCGCCGCGGACGCTCTCGGCCGCGTAGCCGGCCACGTTGACGCTCAGCGCCAGGGCGCCTGCCACGTAGGGCGGCAGGTCGATGCCGACCTGCGGGAGCCCGAAGAAGACCACGAACAGCTGGAGCAGCAGCGGGGTGCCTCGGACGGCGGAGATGAAGGAGCGGGCGGGCCAGGACAACCAGCGCGACGTCGACATGCGCGCCAGCGCGATCGGCACGGCTGCGGCCAGACCGATGCTGAAGCTCAGGACGGTGAGCGTCAGCGTGACCTTGATGAGTGCGACGAGCGCGGGCCAGGCGGTGTCCTTGGCCACCTGCCAGGCCGAGGCTCCGCCGCGTCCCTCACCGACGTCGGCCTCGCCTCCGCCCTCGACGCTGACGTCGGCGCGGAAGTACTCCTCGCTGATCTCGCGCAGTGTTCCGTCAGCCCGCAGGGAGTCCAGGGCGCGGTCCGCCTCGGCGGCGAGCTGCTCGTCCTCGGGACGGAACGCCAGCGCCTGACGGCTGACCTCCTCACCCGCCTCACCGACCACCTCCACCTGGTCGTCACCCGTGCTGGCCAGGTAGTCGAGCACCGCGATGTTGTCGTTGACGATCGCATCGACACGTCCGCGCGAGACCAGGTCCGCCGCCTGGGCGAACTGCTCGACGTTCTCGACGCGGGCGCCCGCCTCCTCGGCGACCTGCGACCAGTTGCTGGTGGCCGACTGGGCAGTCACCTTGCCCTCGAGGTCCTCCAGGGAGGAGATCTCGTCGTTGTCCTTGGCGGCGACGATCACACCGCGGGAGTACGTGTACGGCTCGGAGAAGACGTAGGACTCCTCACGCTCCGGGTTGATGGTGATCTGGTTGGCGATCAGGTCGATGCGTCCGGCGTCGAGAGCACCGAAGAGCGCATCGAACTGCGACTGGACGAACTCCAGCTCCCAGCCGGCGCGTTCGGCGACGGCCTCGATGACCTCGATGTCGTAGCCGGTGAGCTGTCCGTCCGCGCTGAAGGAGAACGGCGGGTAGGTGCCCTCCGTGCCGACCCGGATCACCTGACGGTCGTCCTGCGCCGCGACCGCCCCGGTGGCCGGGGCCAGCGTCAGGGCGACGACGATGAGCGCGAGCGCGCTGATGACCCTGCGCGGACACGCCCCGATGACACTGCGCATGCGTCCTCCCGATCTGTGCGCGCCGCGGTCGACGCGATCACCCGATGCTAACGGGCACGTGCGTCGTGCCGGCGTCGTCCTGAGTGCCGGACCCCGGTACGTGACAGGTGCCTCCCGAGGCGACATCATGGTCCGGGTGAAGAGGGCAGGGCTGTTCGTGGCCGGCGTCGTGCTGCTCGGATGGATGGCGCTCGCGTCGATGCCAGCAGCAGGTTTCCCCGACCCGTTCGGCCCGTGCCTGGGCGACGGGTGCCCGTCGGAGCCGTACGACCCACCGTCCAGCGGCGAGTTCACGGGTACCGACGAGGCGGTCAACGTCTTCGTCGGAGGTGACATGTCGGTCGTGGGACAGGCCGCGGAGTCCGAGGGACGCCTCTACGTCCTCGGCTCGCTCGACGTGACCCGGACCACTCCGGGGACCTACAACATCGGCATCGTCGGGGCGGGGTCGCGGATCACCCCGCCGTCAGGGAGCGATCATGCGGTGATCGGCGGAGGAATCACGGTGGGCAGCGGGTCGACCATCGCCCTCGGCGGGTCAGACCTGAACGAGGTCCGCTGGGGCAACCTCGTCCACGGCGGCCCTACCGACATCTCACCCGGCGACCGGTTGGACCTCACCCCGGACGGCGAGCTCGTGGCACGCGACGACACCGCTGAGCTCGAGCCACTGCGCGATGTCGTCACCGAGGTCTCGACCTGCGCCGCCACGTACGAGGACACCGGTACCTGGGACGTCACCTTCGGCACGGCCACCTTCCGTGGGGACGGTTCGTCCGACCCGCAGGTCTTCACCGTCGATGGTGACCTGGGCAGTAGCGCCGAGACCGTGGCGCTCGACTTCGCCGACATCCCCGACGGTGCCACCACGGTCATCAACGTGACCGGCGACGAGCCGGACCTGTTCATCAACTCGGTGATCGGGACCGACGCGAACCCCCAGCACACGCGGCTGGTCTGGAACTTCGCGACGTCCCAGAGCGTCGGCGTGCACGGTAGCGCGCAGGTCCCCGGCTCGATCCTGGTCGGTTCGCCGACGAGCACGACCACGATCACCACACCCGGCACCAACGGGCGCGTACTGCTGGCCGGGTCCCTCGTCCACGGCGGCGGTGGCGGCGGTGAGGAGCTGCACGCCTACCCGTTCAACGGCACCCTTCCTCCGTGCGACGACGACCAGGACGTCGATGCGGATGCGGATGCGGACGCCGAGGCCGACGGAGACGTCGACGCCGATACGGACGCGGACGCCGACATGGATGCTGACGCCGACGCGGATGCGGATGCCGATACCGACGCAGACATGGACGCCGATGCCGATACCGACGCAGACGTCGATGGGGGCGCGGACGGACCGGGCGACGCGCAGGCCGACGCAGGGACCGGTGCAGACCTCGGGGCCGACGACGTGCGCGGCACCGGACTGCTGCCGGACGCCGGAGGACCGGCGTTCTGGGTCCTGGTGGGCGGAGTCCTCGCAGCGACAGCCGGCTTCACGCTGATGCACCACCGCCGCCGGGACTGATCACCAGCCCGCGCGGCTCAGAGCGGCAGCTTGGGCTGCGGTGGAGCGTGCGCGGGATCGACGCCGTCGAAGAGGCTGGAGACCGACTCGCCGGCGTGGATGCGTGCGATCGCCTCGGCGAACAGCGGCGCCACGGACCGCACCACCAGCTCCGGCCAGTCGTGCGGCGCCGGCACCGTGTCCGTGGTGACGACCTCGGTGATGGACGGATGGTTCCGGAGCCGCTCGACGGCCTTGCCGGTGAACAACCCGTGGGTGCAGGCCACCGAGGCCTGGGCGCACCCCTGCTCCTCCAGCTTGTCCATGAGCTCGACGATCGAGCCGCCGGTGGCGATCTCGTCATCGAGCACGATGGCGCGCTTGCCGGCGACGTCGCCGACAATGGCGTCGATGACCACCTTGTCGTCGGCCTTGCGCTGCTTGCTGCCCGCGGCCACGGGCACCCCGAGCAGCCGCGCGAACAACGAGGCGGTCTTGGCGTTGCCGAGGTCGGGTGAGACCACCACGGCATCGGCGAGGTCCTGGCCACGGTAGTGCTCGGCAAGCTCGCCGATGGCGGTGAGATGGTCGACCGGGACGGTGAAGAACCCGTGCACCTGGGGGGCGTGCAGAGTCATCGTGACCACGCGCTGCGCTCCGGCCGTCACGAGCATGTCGGCGACGAGCCGGCCACCGATGGAGATGCGAGAGGCGTCCTTCTTGTCGCTGCGTGCATAGGCGTAGTGCGGCATGACCACGGTGATGGAGGCGGCCGATGCGCCCCGGGCCGCGTCGATCATCAGCAGCAGCTCCATCAGGTGGTCCTGCGTCGGCGGCACGAGCGGCTGCACGATGTAGACGTCGCGCTGGCGACAGTTGGCCAGGAGCTGGACCTGCAGGCAGTCGTTGGAGAAACGGATGCAGTCCGACGGCGAGAGCGGCACGCCAAGGGCACTGCACACGTCCTCGGCCAGGTCACGATGGGCGCTGCCGGAGAAGACCACGATGTCGCGCACGGGTCGAGGCTAACCGAGCACGCCGGTCGAGGGTAGACATGAGGCGACCCGATCACTGAGAAGGCGATGTTCGGGGGCCTGGCGTTCCTCGTCTCGGGCCACATGGCCGTGACGCTGGGGCCCGACGGGCTGCTGCTGCGTGTCGATCCACAAGCCGCCCGGTTGGGTACCGATCCCCGCGTGAGCACCGAGGTCACGCCCGGGAGCAGGTGCGCAGCCTGCCATCCAAGCCCTGACCGGAGGCGGCACGCCAGTGTGTCGCCGCGACGGCCTCACGCCCAGAGCTGGCCCTCCAGGGCGTCCTCGGCCTCGTCCAGGGTGCCCTCGTACGCGCCGGTGGACAGGTACTTCCAGCCGCCGTCACACACCACGAAGGCGATGTCCGCGCGTTCCCCGGCCTTCACGCACTTGGCGGCCTGAGCCAGCGCGGCGTGCAGGATGGCGCCGGTCGAGATGCCGGCGAAGATCCCCTCGGCGGCGATGAGCTCGCGGACCCGGCGCACGGCGTCGCGCGGGCCCACGGAGAAGCGCGAGTCGACGAGGGACTCGTCGTAGAGCTCCGGCACGAAGCCCTCGTCGAGGTTGCGCAGGCCGTAGACGAGCTCGCCGTAGCGCGGTTCAGCGGCGACGATGGTGACGTCCGGCTGGTGCTCGCGGAAGTACCGACCGACGCCCATCAGCGTCCCGGTCGTGCCGAGCCCACCGACGAAGTGGGTGATCTCCGGAAGGTCGGCGTGGATCTCCGGAGCCGTGCCGAACTGGTGCGCATCGGCGTTGGCCGGGTTGCCGTACTGGTAGAGCATCACCCAGTCGGTGTGCTCACGAGCGAGGTCCTTGGCCACGCGCACAGCCTCGTTCGACCCGCCTGCGGCCGGGGAGGAGATGATCTGCGCACCCCACATGCTCAACAGCTGACGCCGCTCGGCGGAGGTGTTCTCCGGCATGACGCACACCAGGCGATAACCGCGCTGCGAGGCGGCCATCGCCAGGGAGATGCCGGTGTTGCCGCTGGTGGGCTCCAGGATGGTGCACCCGGGCGTGAGGCGACCGTCGGCCTCGGCCTGCTCGATCATCCGCAGCGCGGGGCGATCCTTGATCGAGCCGGTGGGGTTCTGGTCCTCCAGCTTGGCCCACAGCCGGACGTCGGGGCTTGCAGAGAGCCGGGGCAGGCCGACCAGCGGCGTGTGGCCGACGGAGTCGACCAGCGAGTCATAGCGGGTCACAGTATTGGGTGCGTCGCACTTCCGCCTGCCACGGCAGGCAGGATGACGACGGTGTCGCCGTCGGAGAGTGCGGTCTGCAGACCACCGGTGAAGCGGACGTCCTCGTCGTTGACGTAGACGTTGACGAAGCGACGGATCGCTCCGTCGTCCTCCAGGAGCCGCTCCTTGATACCCGTGTGGGACGACTCCAGGCTCTCCACGAGCTCGGCGACGGTTTCCCCGCTGCCTTCGACGGCGCGCTCGCCGTCGGTGTACGTGCGCAGGATGGTGGGGATGCGGACCTCGATGGTCATGTCAGGTCGTCGCTTTCTGCTCGGGGGTGCCCGGCGGGGGTGCCGGGCTGGGGGCGGCGGACGGTGTTGTCGAATCACTCTCATAACGTTCGACGATGCTGACTTCTTCCTCCGTCACCTCGCCCTCGACGATGCGGTAGGACCGGAAGTCGACGGGTCCTGACTCGTGGGCCCCGTCCCTCGTCGAGACGAGCACGTAGTGGGCGCCCGGCTCGGAGGCGAGATCGATGTCGGTGCGCGACGGGTACGCCTCGGTGGCGGTGTGGGAGTGATAGATGACGACGGGTTCCTCGTCGTTGTCGTCCATCTCGCGGTACAGGCGCAGCAGGTCCCCGGAGTCGAACTCGTAGAACGTGGGCGACATCGCGGCGTTGAGCATCGGCACGTGGCGCTGGGGACGGTCGGAGCCGATCGGCCCGGCGACGACGCCGCAGGCCTCGTCGGGGTGGTCCCGGCGCGCGTGGGCGATGATCGCGTCGTGGGTGGCACGGTCGATGGTCAGCACGCCAGCGATTCTAGCGATCACACCAGGAGGCCAGACGTGGCTCCCGCGCGGTGAGACGGTACGGCGCTCAGCCGAAGAGCCAGGCACCTGCGGCGACGAAAGCCACGAATCCACCCACGAAGACAGCTGTGCGCACCAGGCCGCGCACGAGCTGCGCCGCGGCGTCGTGCCCGGGCTGCGATCCCGTGGTGGAGCCGATCGATGCCATGTCACGAACTCTACTGTTCGTACAGGCGAACTTCAATCATCTCCAGCGCGAATCTGACCCACGTCGCCCGTGCGGCACACACCCCCGCGTCCGCCGCCTAGGGTGAAGACGTGGACACCCCGGACCTCTCGCCGTCGATGCAGGACTACCTCAAGGTGATCTGGACCGCCCGGGAGTGGTCGAAGGAGCGGGTCTCCTCGCGCGCCATCGCCCAGCGCCTGGGCCACTCCCCCTCGACGGTCTCGGAGACCATCAAGCGCCTGGACGCACAGGGCTTGGTCACGCACGAGCGGTACGGCGACGTCGAGCTCACGACGACCGGCCGGAACATCGCCCTCGCCATGGTGCGTCGACACCGGCTCATCGAGACCTTCCTGGTGGAGTACCTCGGCTATGCGTGGGACGAGGTGCACGACGAGGCGGAGGTGCTGGAGCACGCGGTCTCCGACGACTTCATCGAGCGACTCGCCGACCGGCTCGGCCACCCCGACCGTGACCCGCACGGCGACCCGATCCCCTCAGCCGCCGGCCAGGTACCCGACGTCGCCGCGATCCGACTCAGCGAGGTGGCCACACCGGCATCGGTGCGGGTTGCGCGCGTCTCCGACGCGGACGCGGACCTGCTGCGCTACCTCGACGACCTGGCGATCGGCCTCGACACCGCAGTGCGGGTCCTGGAGCGCCACGACGCCGCGGGAACCCTCTCGGCCGAGATCGACGGACACCGCGTCCAGCTGGGCCTACGGGCAGCGGACGCGATCTGGGTCGTCGCGACCTGACCGCGGCAGCTCCGTCTCCACACTGCCGTTCCAGCACTTGGTCCGGTTCCGTACATTTTTGGTATGCCAAAATCTCGCACGGCGGGTCTGCTGGATGTCGACCACGCCACCGCCCACCTGCGTGAGCTGATCATCGACGGTCGGCTGCGCCCCGGAGACCGGCTCGTCGAGCGCACGCTCGCCGAGACCCTGGAGCTGTCCCGGGTACCCGTGCGTGAGGCCCTGCGCGCCCTCGTGGCGGAGGGCTTCGCCATCGAACGACCCACCGGCGGCGTCGCCGTCCGCGACCACGACGCGGACGAGGTGCTCGAGCTCCTGGAGGTCTCCCACGCACTCGACGCCGTGGCCGCACGCCGGATGCTGGCCGAGGCGACCGACGTCACTCCCCTGCGCACCGTGCTCGCGGAGGCCGAGCGGGCCGTGAGCGACGATCACCACGAAGCAGCGATGCAGGCCAACGCCCGCTTCCACGAGGTCCTGGTGCGCACTGCCCCGGCGCCCGTCGTCCGCGAGATGACCGCCACCCTGCGCACGCGCCTGCGGTGGTTGCTGCAGCAGCACGCCGACCCTGCCGCCATCCACCGCGAGCACGTCGCCCTCACCGACGCACTCCAGGCCGGTGACGACCAGCGGGTCGACGCGCTCCTCGCCCAGCACCTCCTGACGAGCCGTGCGGCCCTGGAGGAGGTTCGATGAGGCACCGGATCGTCGTTCTCCTCTCCGCGCTCGTGCTCGCTGCCTGCACCGCGCCGACACCGCAGGAGTCACCCAAGACCTCCTCCCCGTCGCCGGACAGCACTGCGCCACCAGAACCGACCCCGACCCCGACTCAGCCCGCCGCCCCGAGCGCCGAGGAGCAAGCCCGCCTGGACCAACGGCTGCGCCAGGCGGCCTGGGACGACGACGTGCGCACCGCCCGGCGACTCATCGAGCGCGGCGCCGACGTCAACGCCAAGGACGAGACCGTGCAGAGCGCCTACCTGATCGCCACCAGCGAGGGGTTCCTCGACCTGCTCGACCTCACGCTCCAGCACGGCGCCGACGTGGACGACCTCGACTCCTTCCGGGGCACAGGCGTGATCCGTGCCGCAGAACGTGGCCACGCCGACGTCGTGGGGCGGCTCGTCACCGCGGGCGTCGACCCCGACCACGTCAACCGGCTGGGCTGGGTGGCACTGCACGAGGCGCTCGTGTTCGCCAAGCCGGAGCGCCGACAGCAGTACCTCGACACCGTCCGGGTCCTGGTTGCCGCCGGGGCTGACGTGACAGTGCGTGCCGAGCGCGACGGCAGGAGCCCGGCCGAGCTCGCAGCCCTGCACGAGCTGGCGCCGCAGAGCAACCTGGTCCGACGGGCGGCCCGGAGCGGCCAGGCTCCCCGCGCCGAGGCCGAACGACGCCTCCTGCGGGCCGCGGCCGAGGGAGACGCGGACACCGTCGCGCTGGCACTGCGTCAAGGAGCGCGGCTTGAGGTACGCGACGACCACGAGCGAACTCCACTGCTGCTGGCGGTCGCCGGGGACCACTTGGGGGCCGCACGACTGCTCGTCCACCTCGGCGCGGACCCGGACGCCGTGGACGACCGCCGTGACACCCCGTGGCTGGTCACCGGAGTGACCGGCAACGTGGCCATGGGGCGACTGCTGCTGCATGCCGGCGCCGACCTGACGATGCGCAACCGGTTCGGCGGCTTGTCCCCCATCCCCGCGAGCGAACGCGGCCACGTCGACTACGTGCGCTGGGTCAGCGGCACCGACATCGACCTCGACCACGTCAACGACCTCGGCTGGACGGCGCTGCTGGAGGCCGTGGTGCTCGGCGACGGGGGCCAGGACCACCGCGAGATCGTCCGTATCCTGCTCGATGCCGGCGCGGACCCGGCGATCACCGACCATCACGGACGCACTGCGCTGGACCTGGCCCGCTCTCGCGGACACACGCAGATGGTCGCGATTCTTCAGGAGGCCTAGCCGAGCGAGACGATGAGGGACTCCTGGACGTACCCGAGCCAGTCGTAGACGTCGGACATGGCCTGGACCGCCTCGTCCTCGCTGTGCTGCACGAGCAGCGTGTCCTGGTCGTCCTCGATCCCGAGTCGCACGGCGATGGACAGCCGGATGTCGGTGAGCGAGCGCATCCACGCCTGCGCAGCACCGTCGTCGAGCTCGACCTCCACGGCGGCGCCGCCCTCGGGCTCGAAACCGCCTTCCATGAGGGTGGCGATGAGCCGCTCGGCGTTGGCGACCTTGCTGGAGGTCAGGGACTTCTCGGTGAACCGGCGGAACTCCGCAGCATCCTCGGTGTCGTCGGCATAGGCGTTGGGCAGCAGACGCCGCAGCACCGGGTCCTCCGGCGGGGCCGAGGGACCGCCGATGCCCAGCTCGCTGCCGAGCGGGTCCGGGCTGGACTCCGGCGTCCCATGACGATCACGCAGCAGCTCCACGATCTGACCAGCCAGGCTGGTCAGGACGTGCGCCTCCGCGGGCTCGAACGTCGCGACGATGCCTCCGCGACGACGCTGCTTGAACGGTTTCATCAGATGGAGTCGGCCCGTTGCAGGGTGGCCCACAGGCCGTACTCGTGCATGGCTTGCACGTGTCGCTCCATCTCCTCACGGCTCCCGCTGGAGACCACGGCCTTGCCGTCGTGGTGCACCGCGAGCATCAGCTCGGTGGCCTTCTCCTCGGTGTAGCCGAAGTAGTTGCGGAACACATAGCTCACGTAGGACATCAGGTTCACCGGATCGTTCCACACGATCGTGACCCAGGGATTCTCGAGCTCGAGGACGTCCTCGACGTCCGTCTGCTCGGTCTCCATGGGTGCTGTCCTGGTCACGTCTCCATTGTGACGCAGGCGCGGGAGGACGTGAAATGCATGGCCTCACGTGGTGAGTCTGGGATTCGTTGCCCCGTGAAGCAGTCCCGATCGAGCGCCTCGTCCTGTCGCAGGCGGGTTCAGAGGTTCCCCGCACGGGCCGCGGTCCCGCGTACCGAGAAACGGAGGTGGAGCACACCCTCACCCTGGATGACGACATCGGGACCGCCGAGCATGATCTGGGAGTCGGTGCATTCGCCGAAATACCGCTTGCCACGGCCGAGCACGACCGGTACGACATCGATCGCCACCTGGTCGACAAGTCCGAGCTGCAGCGCCTGTCCACCGACGTCACCGGCACCGATGCCGATGTCGCCGTCGCCTGCAGCTGCTGTGCGAGGGCGACCCCTTCTTCCACCGACCCGGCGAAGTGATAGGACGCCTCGGGATGCCAGCCCTCGGGCTTTGGGCGGTGCGAGACAACCACGACGTGCTCGCTCGCCGGCGGGTGACCCTCCCACCCGTTGGTCAGATCGAACTGGTGCCGTCCGACGATCAGCACCGTCTGTCGGCCCCACAGATCGCGCACGTACGCTGCGGAGGCAGCGGACACTCGGAACGGGACGCCTCCGTGGTCGTCGGCGTGGTCGTCGGCGACGATGGGGTGGTCGCCCTGGAAGTACCAGTCATGCAGCGAGCCCACCTCGTCGTTCTCATCGGCGATGTACCCGTCGAGCGAGGCGACCGCGTGCAGATAGGTGGTTCCCATGGCCATTTCTCCTTGTCCGCCGTGCAGGGTGGGCTGGTCGATGCATTCCTGGGTATGGCCGCCAGTAGATGCGTTCCCGGATGCGGCCGTCAAGCGTGCTCGATCAACCCGGGCCGTGACCGAGCCTCGTTCCAAGCCGATGGTCGGCCAGGGACTCCCGGATCGTCATCCCCATCGACAGAACATGAGCGACGACCCGCCACTACGGTGGAGGTGTGACCACCGCACTGCTGACGGACCACTACGAGCTCACGATGCTCCGGGCGGCTCTGGCCGACGGCACGGCGCACCGACGATCGGTGTTCGAGCTGTTCGCCCGGCGGCTGCCGACCGGGCGTCGGTACGGCGTCGTGGCCGGCACCGGGCGTCTGCTCGACGCACTCGAGCAGTTCCGGTTCACCGAGGCCGAGGTGGCGTGGCTGCGCGATCACGACGTGGTCGACGCCACCACGGCCGACTGGCTCGCCGACTACCGTTTCAGTGGCGACGTGTGGGGCTACGGCGAGGGCGACCTGTACTTCCCGGGCTCCCCCGTCCTGGTGGTGGAGGGCACCTTCGCCGAGGCCGTCGTCCTCGAGACCGTCCTGCTGTCGATCCTCAACCACGACTCGGCCATCGCCTCGGCCGCCGCCCGGATGATCGGCGCCGCGGGCGACCGTCCCTGCATCGAGATGGGGTCGCGCCGTACGCACGAGTGGTCAGCCGTCGCCGCTGCCCGTGCCGCCCACATCGCAGGGTTCGCCACGACGTCCAACCTCGAGGCCGGTCGGACGTACGGCGTGCCGACCAGTGGCACCAGTGCGCACTCCTTCACGCTGCTCCACGACACCGAGCGCGACGCCTTCACCGCCCAGGTGGAGAGCCTCGGTGCTGGGACGACGCTGCTGGTCGACACGTATGACATCGGCGAGGCCGTGCGCACGGGAGTGGAGGTGGCGGGCACCGGGCTCGGCGCCGTGCGCATCGACTCCGGCGACCTGACCTCCCTCGCGCACCAGGTGCGAGGGCAGCTCGACGCCCTCGGCGCGACGTCCACGCGGATCGTGGTGACGTCCGACCTCGACGAGTACGCCATCTCGGCCCTCGCGGCTGCACCGGTCGACGGCTACGGAGTCGGCACCGCGCTCGTCACCGGCTCCGGCGCCCCGACCTCCGGCTTCGTCTACAAGCTGGTGGCACGCGAGGACGACGGCGGCTCACTCGTGCCAGTGGCCAAGAAGAGCACCGAGAAGATCTCGGTCGGTGGTCGCAAGCACGCGCTGCGTCGGCTCTCCCCCACCGGCACGGCTCAGGCGGAGGTCATCGGCATCGGAGCCGAGCCCGCCGACGACGGCAACGACCGGGCGCTCCTGGTCCTGATGGTCGAGGGCGGCCGACGGGTCCAGCGCGAGTCCCTCGAGGATGCCCGCGACCGCCACCGAGCAGCGATCGCCGAGCTGCCACCGGCCGCGCGCAAGCTGTCACGCGGGGAACCCGTCATCGAGACCATCGTCCAGCAGGAGAGGACCACGCCATGACCACTGCACCACTCAGCGCACCCCGGCCCAGCACCACGGCGCTGGTCGTCGTCGACGTCCAGAACGACTTCTGTGAGGGCGGCTCGCTCGCGGTCGACGGCGGCGCGGCCGTGGCCACGGATGTCGAGGCACTGGTCGCCAGCGGCGCCTACGACACCGTCGTGGCCACCCGCGACCACCACATCGACCCCGGCGGCCACTTCTCCGAGACCCCGAACTTCGTCGACTCCTGGCCGCGGCACTGCGAGGCAGGGACTCCGGGCATGGAGCTCCACGAGCCCCTCACGACGTCCATGTTCGCTGCTGTCTTCGACAAGGGCGAGTACAGCGCCGGCTACTCCGGGTTCGAGGGATCGACGTCCGGCGGCGAGTCGTTGGCCGACTGGCTGCGCCAGCAGGGGATCACCCGGATCGACGTGTGCGGCCTTGCCATGGACCACTGCGTGCGGGCCACTGCCCTGGACGGCGTCCGTGAGGGCTTCGGCGTGCGGGTCCTGGAGGACCTCACCGCGGCGGTGATGCCGCAGAACCTGCCCGCGTTACGCGAGGAGCTCACCGCAGCAGGCGTGCAGGTCTGAGGAAGGCGCAGGAACCTCACCGATGGCCGTTCAACGATGGGCCACGGTGAGGCTCGCCGGATGGTGCGAGGGGCTGAGCGCCTCATCGGGCTCCAGCACTGCGAGGAACCCGCCGAGGGCGACCACGGCGATCATCGCGACAGCTCGTCGAGTCAGCATGCGTCCATGCTGGCCACGGCGGCCGAACCACTGACGGACACCCGGTGAACGACGAACGAACGGGGAGCCAAGCCTCGCTCGAAGAGATCGACCCCGAGGTCCGGCCGAGCGTCTCGGCCCGGCGCCCTCAGTCTAGGAGCTCCTTGGCCAGCAGCTCCAGCGTACGGTCGCGCGCGGGCGACGTGGCCGGGTCGGTGCCTCGACGGGCCGAGGCGACGGGGTGCACCATGACCTCGTCGACGTCGAACTGTCCGGCCAGCTCGCGCACCTGGTCGGCGGCCTGCTGTGGGGTGCCGACGACGGCCCGTGCCAGACCTGCGTCGACCAGCGAGTGGTGCTGCGGTGGCAGGTCCCGTGCCTCGGCGTCCTCGACGATCGCGAGCGGCTCGAGCGGCTGTCCGGTGCGCAGGGCCACCATCATGTGCAGGTTGGGCAGCATGAGAGCGGCGGCTTCCTGCTCCGTCTCGGCGACCACAGCGTTGACCGTGAGGAACGTGCGCGGCTCGGACGCCAGCTCGCTGGGCTGGAAGCGGCTGCGGTAGGCCTGCAGCGCCTCGGCCGTCCCGCGGCCACTGAAGTGGTGGGCGAAGACGTAGGGCAGGCCCTTGGCCGCGGCCAGCTCCGCGGAGTACATCGAGGACCCGAGCAGCCACAGGGCCGGAACCGAGGCCGCCGCCGGAGTGGCCTTGAGGATGTATCGCTGTCGCGGAACAGCCACCTGCACGCCCTCGGTGCCCATGAGCGCCATGACGTCGTCGAGGTACTGCGGGAAGTTGGCCACATCCGTGTCGTCGCGACCCGCAGCGCCCCGCAGTGCCATCGAGGTGACCGGGTCCGATCCGGGGGCGCGGCCGATGCCGAGGTCGATGCGACCGGGGTGCGCTGCCTCCAGCAGGGCGAACTGCTCGGCGACGGCCAACGGCGCGTGGTTGGGCAGCATGACCCCGCCCGAGCCCATCCTGATGCGCTCGGTCTGTGCTGCGAGATGGGCGATGAGCACCGGCGGGCTGGTGGCCGCCACCGCCGGCATGTTGTGGTGCTCGGCCACCCAGTACCGCTCGTAGCCGAGCCGGTCGGCTACCTGCGCCAGCTGGGTCGAGGCAGCCAGCGCGTCGCCGCTGGTCTGGTCGGTACGCACGGGAACGAGGTCGAGGACGGAGAGCCGCATGGCATGGTCAACACCACGCGGACGCTGAGACTTCCCAGCCCCGACCTCACCGACCTCAGGCGACAGGCCGCTGCAGACGCGCGTCGATCTGCTCGTCGTCGGGCATCGACGACGGGAAGGTGCCCAGGTTCTCCACCATGAACCCGCCGGGATAGGAACGGATGCGGTGCGAGGTCCGCGCCTTCCACGGCTTGGCGCGCGCCGGGAAGCGGCTGAGCAGGCGTCCACGCATCGCCAGGCTGGCATGGGCGAGACGGGAGAACCAGGCCGGCGGCTTGTCGTAGCCGAAGGCCCGTGCGAGGTGGTCGTCCAGCAACGCGATGGAGAAGGCACGCAGCAGCGGACGCAGCGGGCGTGGGTAGAAGGTCGTGAACAGGTCCAGCGTCGAGTCGGCGACGCGCCGTGCGCCCTCGTCGTAGGCGAAGTGGTGCGCCTCGTACTCGTCCATCAACCGGGCGAAGCCGTCGAAGTCCTCGGGCATGTCCTTGATGCCCATGAGCCTGCCCAGACGGCGGTAGTAGTGGGTGGCAGCACTCAGCTCGTTCTCGGTGAGGTCGCGCCAGCCGTAGCGCCGGATCCACCGTGCCGGGGTGACGACGAATGTCGACAGGACGTAGAGCATGTCGTCATTGGAGATGTCGTAGCTGCCGTGCATCTGGTTCATGCGGCGCACGGCAGCCCGGCCGTCCTTGCTCTCCAGTCCGTCGTCCAGAACGGCCTCGAGCACCAGCACGGTGTCGTCGTGACGCTTCTGGGTGTCCTCGATGAACTCGCCGGTGCGGGCGAGCAGGTTGCCGATGCTCGGCACTGCGTAGGTACGGAACAGCGCGAAGCTGAGTGCCTGCTGGAGGTCCCACGGAAATTCGTGCATCGCCAGGATCCGCGAGATCTGCTCATGCTCCGTGGCCGGGTCGAGCCGGTCGGTCTCGCGCCGCCAGTGGTCGCGGTGAAGGGGCCATGGCCTCATGACCCGACCCTATCGTGACAGCATCACTGTCACAATGGTGTCGGCGGTTCAGAGATGCTGGCCCAGGAAGTCGGCAGCCACTCGCACGGCCGCCCGTGCCCGGGGCTGGACACCGGGCAGGCTGGCGAAGCCGTGCACGGCATCGCCGAACTCCTCGAGGCGCACGTGCACGCCCTGCGATCCCAGGCGTTCGGCGTAGCGACGCCCGTTGTCGGCCAGCGGATCCCGCCCTGCCACCACCACGAGCGTCGGCGGGAGGCCGCGGTGGTCGACGTGGCGGATCGGCGAGGCGCGCCAGTCGGTGGTGCCGTACTCCTCTCCCAGGTAGAAGCGCACGAAGGCCCGCATGTTCCGCGAGGTGAGGACGGCCGCCCTGGCGTGCTCGTCCTCCGACGGCCAGCGGTCGTAGGCCTCCACCCCCGGGTAGAGCAGGATCTGGGCTCGCAGCGCAGGCCCACCCGCGTCTCGTGCCAGCAGTGCGACCGTGGCAGCCAGACCTCCGCCGGCACTGTCACCCATGACGGCGAGCCGGGTGGGGTCGGCATCGAGCGATGCACCCTCGTCCGCGAGCCACTCGAGGGCGGACCAGCTGTCCTCCACGGCCGCGGGGAACGGCTCCTCGGGTGCGAGGCGGTACTCCGGCGAGACCACGACGGCCCCGGTGCGCGCGGCGACGCGGCTGGCGAACCAGGCCGACTGCTCCGGGTGGCCCTGGACCCAGCCACCGCCGTGCAGGTTCAACACAGCAGGCAGGTCGGTCCCGGCGTGGGGACGGTGCACCAGCACACGGCGCAGCCGGCCGTCGATCCGGACGGTTCGCTCGAAGGTCTCGACCCCCGGGTCCGGGGTGCCGAACAGTGCTCGTCCGGCACGAGAGCGCTGCAGGCGTGCGCGGGCCTCACGCCGAGCCGGGAAGTCCTGCACGTCCTCGATCGGTCGCGACAGGAGCTGCTCGAGACGAGTGAAGGCGATGGTCCGCAGTGGCTGGGGCACGTGCTTGACCCTACCGATGCGGTGAAGGCACGAGGAGGTCCGGGCGGCTGCCCACAACGCAGGACGAGCGCGGTGGAGGACTTCAGAAAACGCCGGGATAGCAACCCAGATTGCCTTGTACCCGCTCACGTGTCAGGAGTACACCGCCGTGCGCACCTGAGCTGTGCGCCGCTCCAGACGTGTCGACCTGCTTCCACGTCAACGGCACGGCGTCGATGCCTGCCCGTCCAGCCCCCTGCCGATCTCCGCGAGATGGTCCACCACGACTCGCACTGCAAGACGCTCAGCGCGATCAGGACGGGACAGCGCCGTGATGCTGCGGTCGGCACGCACTCCCTCGAGCGGCCGGATGGCGACACCGGGGCGGGGCCGGGTGGTGAACCTGGGCAGCAGCGCCAGGCCGGCGCCCCGGGCCACGAGCCCCTCCACGAGGTGGTTGTCGCGCAGGCGAGTCCAGCGCTCGAGCCGCGTCCCGGTGGTGTTCTCGACGGCGATCAGGATGGTGTCGAACGGGTAAGCCTCCGGGACGCCGATCCACCGGGTGCCGACCAGGTCGGGCGGGCGGAGCCGGCTGCGCGCCGCGAGCCGATGGTCCTCGGACATGGCGACGTCGATCGGCTCACGGGCGAGCACCGTGCTGACGAGCCCCTCAGCCCCGCTCGGCACGTCGCCGGTGAGGCTGTGGGCGATGACGACGTCCACGTCCAGGGTGCGGGTGGCGTAGTCGGCCTCGGCGAGGTCGAAGTCCTCGATCCGGAGTCGGATCGAGGTGTCCCGCAGTCGCGCCACGAGGTCCGGCAGCAGCGCCTCGCCGGCACTCGGCAGGGTCCCGACGGACACCGTCCCGCCAGGCTCAGCGAGGGTGTCGTCCAACCGGGCGCGCAGCGCCTCGAGTGCGCGACCCACGTCGTCGGCGCCCTCAGCCAGGACGCGACCGGCGGGGGTGAGCCTCAGTCCGCGCGAGGCGGGCTCGACGAGACGGACGCCGAGGTCGCGCTCGGCGGTCTTGAGCTGCTGGGAGACCGCCGACGGCGTGCGGTGCGTGGCGGCGGCCACTGCCGCGAGCGTGCCGCGCACGGACAGCTCGCGCAGGAGCTCCAGATGTCGCACATCCATGAAGGCAACCTACAGGTATCAGTCACAAATAGTCGCTGGTCCTTCATCTCACCACTGTCCAGACTGGTGAGGTGCCTCTTCGTCACGCCGCCCTCGCCGGCCTCGTCGCCGCCCTGTGGGGCGTGAACTTCCTGGCGATCCACGCCTCGCTGCAGCAGTTCCCACCGATCTTCCTCGTCGCGCTGCGGTTCGCCATCCTCGCCGTCCCTGCTCTGCTGTTCGTCCCGCGCCCACGGGTGCCGGCCCGCTGGCTCATCGGCTACGGACTCGGCTTCGGGACACTGCAGTTCCTCGGGCTGTACCTGGGCATGGAGGCCGGCTTCCCGGCGGGCCTCGCCTCACTGGTCCTGCAGGCGTCGGCCCCGTTCACCGTCATCCTCGGCGTCCTCTTCCTGCGCGAGAGCATGACCGCCCGTCGAGCGGCAGGCATCTGCGCAGCTGTCGCCGGCCTAGCCCTCGTCGGGTTCTCGCGCGGCGGCGCGGACGGGTGGTGGGCGTTCTGGCTGGTCGTGCTCGGAGCGTTCGGCTGGGCCGTCGGCAACCTCTGCAGCAGACTCGCGGCCCCGGACCGGCCGCTGCACCTGATCATGTGGATGTCGGTCGTCCCACCGGTGCCGATGCTCGCACTGTCGCTGCTGGTCGAGGGCCCCGAGCAGCTCCGGGAGGCATGGACCGACGCCGCCACCATGGCGGCCGTCCCAGCCTGGATCGGACTGGCCTACACCGTCATTCTCGGGACGATCGTCGGTTCCGGCATCTGGGTCTGGCTCATGAGACGACACCCGGCCGGCGTCGTCGCCCCGTTCTCCATGCTGGTCCCGGTCGTCGGCATCCTTGCCGCCTGGCTGGTCCTCGGCGAGCGCCCCAGTGTGCTCGAGGGCCTCGGAGGGGTGCTCGTCGTCGCCGGCGTGCTGTGGGCAAGCCACACCCGCATCGCAGCGGTCCGACCACCACCCCCGAGGGACGTCCGCGGGGAGCCTCAGCCAGAGGCCCGCAGCGCCCACTGACGCAGCAGGTCGATGCGCTGCTGCAGCTGCTCCGACGTCGCCTGCGCGGCCGGCGGACCGCCACAGTCCGTGCGGAGCTTGGTGTGCGTGACGCCGTGCGGCTGGCCGGTGCGGTGGTGCCAGGCACCCACCAGGCCGTTGAGCTCGCGGCGCAGCTCCGAACGTCGCTCGAACGTGGCGTCAGCATCGGTGCTCGCCTGCTTCGCGGCGGCCTGCCTGGCTCGCCCCTTCTTGGCCCGCGACGTCTTGAGCAGCTCGGCCACCTGGTCCGGCTCGAGCAGCCCGGGGATGCCGAGAAACTCCATCTCGTCCTCGTCCAGCTCCTCCACGGCTCCCCCGTACTCGCCGCCGTCGTAGACGAGCCGGTCGAAGGCGGCCTGGCTGCCGAGAGCCTGGTAGGTGCCGAGCTCGTCGTCGGAGGCGGCCTCGTCCTGCTGCGCGCGGGCCAGCAGCTCTGCCTCTGCGGCGTACAGGTCGCCCTCGTCGTCGACCCGGCGCCCGACCACGTGGTCCCGCTCTGCCTCCAGGTCCGAGGCCAGGGTCAGCAGCCCGGGGACGCTGGGCAGGAAGATGGACGCCGTCTCCCCGCGACGCCGGGCACGCACGAAGCGGCCGACCGCCTGGGCGAAGTACAGCGGCGTGGCGACGGTCGTGGCGTAGACGCCCACGGCGAGCCGCGGGATGTCGACGCCTTCGCTGACCATGCGCACCGCGACCAGCCACGGCGTCATGCTGGCGGAGAACTCCGCGATCCGCGCACTGGCCCCCGCCTCGTCGGAGAGGACCACGGTGGGTTGGTCGCCGGTGACCTGTGCCAGCAGCGACGCGTACTGACGGGCGGACTCCTGGTCGCTGGCGATGACCAGTCCACCGGCGTCGGGGATGTCGCGACGAACCTCCATGAGGCGTCGGTGCGCGGCCTGCAGGACGGTGGGCATCCACGACCCCTGCGGATTCAGGGCGGTGCGCAGCGCCTGTGCCGTGGCGTCCTTGGTGAGGGGCTCACCGAGCCGCGCGGCCACCTCGTCGCCGGCTCGGGTGCGCCAGTGCATCTCCCCGGAGTAGGCCATGAACAGCACCGGCCTGACCACCCCGTCGCGCAACGCCGAGCCGTAGCCGTAGGTGAAGTCGGCGACGCTCTGCATCGTTCCGTCACCCTGCGGTGCGTACGAGACGAACGGGATGGGGTTGTCGTCGGAGCGGAACGGCGTGCCGGTGAGGGCGAGGCGTCGCGCGGCGGGGTCGCACGCCTCACGCACGGCCTCACCCCACGAGAGTGCGTCGGCCGCGTGGTGGACCTCATCGAGGATGACGAGCGTGCGTCGGGCCTCGATGCGAACCCGGTACGCGTTCGGGTTGACCGCCAGACCGGCATAGGTGACGGCGAAGCCCTGGAACTCCTGGGCCAACGCACCCTGACCGGCCAGCGCCGGGTCCAGGCGGATGCCCAGACCGGAGGCCGCGAGGGCCCACTGGGTCTTGAGGTGGTCCGTGGGTGTGACGACGACGACCCGCTCGACGACCCCGCGATGCATCAGGTCGGCCGCGATCGTCAGCGCGAAGGTGGTCTTACCGGCACCCGGCGTCGCGACGGTCATGAAGTCGCGCGGCTGCGTGCGTTCGTACAGCTCGAACGCCGCTCGCTGCCAGGCCCGCAGGCGCTGGCTAGCCATCCGAGCCGGAGTCCCCCTCGTCCTTGGACATGCCTTCCCAGATGTCCTTGCACTCCGGGCAGACGGGATAGCGCTGGGGGTCACGGCTGGGCACCCACACCTTGCCGCACAGGGCGATGCAGGGCGTGCCGTTGACCATCGCCTCGGTCAGCGTGTCCTTGGGGACGTAGTGCGAGAAGCGCTCGTGGTCCCCGTCCTCGGGGCGCAGGTCAGTGCGCTCATCCGTGCGCTCGTCCGGAACCGTCTGGGTGCCGCTGCCGAAGAATCCCACGGCCCCACTGTAGCGGTCCGTCGTGACGTGGCCTCGCACTCGGCGGGGGTCAGTTGACGTTGGGGTCGGCAGGCAGGGTCGCCCACAGCCGCAGGTCGTCCTCCTGGCGGCGCAGCACGTGTCGCCACAGCTCCTCGGGCTGCGGGGAGAGCAGGTCACCCTCCTCGGCGTCGACGACGACCCACGACCCTTCCTCGATCTCGCTCTCGAGCTGTCCGGCGGACCATCCGGCGTACCCGGCGAAGACCCGCATGCCGACGAGCTGCCCGTCATCGGGCAGGGGACCAGCGAGGTCGACGAGGCCGACGCGGCCGGCCATGGGACGCCATCCGGCGGGAGTTGCCTCCGGGGCGTTGAGGACTCCCACGGCCAGCGCGGAGTCCATGGCCACCGGGCCGCCGTCGAACAGGCACACCGGCGCGTTGACGAGGCTCCCCCATGCCGGCAGCACATCGTCGACGTCGGCGTCGAGCGGGTGGTTGACGATCACCCCGAGGGCACCGTCCTCGTCGTGGTCGAGCACGTAGACGACGCTGCGCAGGAAGGGCCCGCCCTCGATGGCCGGGGTGGCGACCAGCAATCGTCCGCGCAGTCTCTCCATGGACCTATGATGCCCACATGAGCGACTCCTCGCGTGCGGTCCCCCACCCTGGGGATG
The DNA here is from genome assembly GCF_041951745.1 of Aeromicrobium sp. CTD01-1L150. Classification (GTDB taxonomy): domain Bacteria; phylum Actinomycetota; class Actinomycetes; order Propionibacteriales; family Nocardioidaceae; genus Aeromicrobium. The sequence goes on along the minus strand of NZ_CP169555.1, from coordinate 1,377,658 downwards.
CCCAGTCCGGAGAAGCATCACAGGTACGGGCTGCGGAGGACGCCGGGCCGGGGGCGATGGGCGACAAGCAACCACCACCGGCGAACCCGGACGACCCAGAACCCGGCCAGGCCCCCGGCGGGGGTGCCGGGCCTGGGGGTACCTCCCGCGAGCGCAGCGAGTGGGGGCGTGCTTGGGGGCGGGCGGCAGAAGAGCCTGAGTTCACCATCGACGAACTGGCCGCCCGCGCCGGCATGACCGTTCGCAACGTGCGGGCGTACGCGGCACGGGGTCTCATCTCGGGGCCTCGGCTGGAGGGTCGCACCGGCTACTACCGGCACGAGCACCTGCAGCGTCTTCAGCTGGTGCGCGAGCTCGTGGATCGCGGGTACACCCTCGCCGCCGTCGAGCAGGCCGTCCGCTCCAGCCCTACGTCGGCTGCCGGACACACGATGGACCTGCTCAACCTGCTCGACCAGCCGCAGCGCGAGGTCGAGCCGGAGATCATGACGATCGATGCGCTCACCTCGCTCGCCGGGGTGACGCACGACGACCGGCTGATCGAGGCCATGACCGAGTTCGGGCTGCTGGAGCCGGTCGAGGGCGACCCGACGCGTGTTCGTCTGCTGCTTCCGAGTGTCGTCCGTGCGGGGGCGGCGGCGGTCTCGCTCGGGCTGCCCGCCGCCTCGGTCATCGAGATCTTCCCGCTCGTGCGCACGAACCTGCGCACGATCGCCGACGAGTTCGTGGAGAAGGTCGCGTCGGGCATCGTGCAGCCGTTCGTCGATGCCGGACTGCCTGAGGAGCAGTGGACCGGCATCTTCGAGTCGATCCAGACCCTGCTGTCGGTGGCTAGCCAGGTGACGCTGAGTGTCTTCAGGCACGAGCTGGGTGAGGCGATCGACGCCGAGATCGGCACGTTCCTGGACCAGATGCGGCCCTGAGGGCTCTCTCGAGCCGGTGGGGAGGACAAGCCACCCCACCTCGCACCGGGGAGGGAGGGAGTTCGGTGCGAGACGGGGTGGTGGTTCGGGGTCGGCCTCAGGCGGCCAGGGCGTCGCGCAGTCGGCCGATGATGCCGCCTCGCGGTTCGCTGAGGGCGTCGAGCGCCTGATGCTCGGCGACACGCTCACGCGCTGCCGCACGGAGCCGGGCTCCGTGGTCGTCCAGGTCGGGGTGCAGCGCGGGGACTCCCGCCATCGTCGCGAGCATCGCTCGCTCCTTGGCGAAGGCCTTGGCGAGGTCGCCCTCGGCCTCGGCCGCATCGAGCAGCTTCCGGGCGCCACGCATGCTCTGCGCGACCTCGGCCCAGGCCTGCACGACGGCCTCCTCGTGCCTGACGGACTCGTTCTGCAGTCCGTCACCGAGCATCATGTCCACGCGACCGCGGACGCGCTGCACGAAGGCCATCTGGGCATCGAACAGGGCGATGCGGGGGTCGTCGAAGGCCTCACGGGCTCCGGGCACGGTCTCGATCAGGTGGGCGAGCTTGACGTCCTCGTGCCGGTCGGCGAGGGCGAGCATGTCTCGCAGGGCGGTCTTGCGACGGTTGTAGGCATCCCAGGTCATGGAGGTGCTCCTTTCGGGGGACCGTCGGCCGAGGATCCATACCCTCGGTACGTACTTCGAGTATGTACCGTTGCCGCAGGTCAGGACAACTACCGGCACTGTGAGAGTGAGCACGTCCCGTGGCGGCGTAAACTCCAGCCATGACCCACCCGGCCAAGGTGCTCAGGGCTGCCCGGAAGACCTCCCGCCGCCAGGACTACTCCTCCAGCACCAAGAAGGCACTTCTCGACAACGCTGCCCAGCTCTTCACGGCCCACGGGTACGCCGGCACGTCGCTCGATGAGGTGGTGGCGGCGGCCCGGGTCACCAAGGGAGCGCTGTACCACCACTTCCCCAGCAAGCTCGCGCTCTTCGAGAGCGTGTTCCTGCGTCTGCAGGAGGAGACGACGCAACAGATCCAGGATCGGATCAACTCCGCCAAGGATCCGTGGGACCGCGCACAGATCGGCCTCGCGGCCTTTCTCGAGGCCTGTCAGCAGCCCCAGTTCCGGCGGATCTGCATGCAGGAGGGCCCGGTCGCGCTCGGCCACGAGCGGTGGTCCGACGCCGAGCGTGTCGCGGAGCTGGGCATCGTCAAGAACACCGTCGACGACCTGCTGGACGACCTCGGAGGCGGTGGCGATCTCGCCGAGGCCTTCGCTGCGATCTTCTACGGAGCCATCCGCTCGGCCTCGGAGTATGTCGCCGACGCCGAGGACGCCGAGCACGCCGCCGAGCAGGTGCAGGCCTCGATCAGCGCGATCCTCGCCGGCATGCGCAGCCTTCCGCGCATCGCTGACGTGGAGCAGCCCACGACGTCATGAACCTGGCACGGGAGGCGCCGCTCGCTGACCAGGTCCCCTACTCGACGGAGACGCTGCCCTGACCCTGGGGGATCATCTCGATCCAGGTCTTGCCCTGGTCGATCGTGAACTCCTCGCCGTCGGCGGTGAAGCTGAGCTGACCACCGATGCCCTTCTTGCTCCAGGTCGCGTCGACCGCGCCGTCCGCGGTGAGGATGGTGGCCTTCCCCTTGCCCTTCAGGATGGTCTCCGGCACCGGGTTGCCGGCGGCGTCGGTGTAGCCGGCCTCGCTGAGCGGCACCTCGAGGACGATGAGGTTGTCGGCCGCGAACTCCTTCTCCGCGAAGCCGTTGGTGCGCTTCCAGGTGCCCTTGCCGAGCTTCCACTCCGTGGTCTGCCCGGGTGAGAACTCCACGCTCGCGCTCGAGGCCTTCGTGGGCTCCGGGCCGGTTCCGTCGTCGGCGTCACCGGCGAACGGCAGGTACGGCCCGGGGATCTCGGCGTCCTCGGCCCGTTCGGCCGCGACGTTCATGTCGATCAGGCGGTCGTACGGTGCCGACTTTCCGGGGTCGCGGCGAAAACCGTCGCCGCCCTCGTCCTCGATGACGACGCCGAGCTTGTTGCGCTTGACCCGGTCGACGACGCCTCCGGCACCACCGGAGGCCACGATCGTGCCGGCGACCGGCTTGGCGAGGGAGATGTCGGTGGTGCGTAGCGAGCGGACGTGGCCGACCGTCTTGGGCAGGTTGGAGTGGTAGAACGCCGCCAGCCGCGTCAAGCCGCCCTCCACGAGCTGCTCGACGACCAGGTCGGCCTTCTCCAGCCCCTTCTGCGGTGCACCGGCCGGGGTGTTCTCGATCTTGACGAGCATCACCGGGTTGTCCGGCGGTCCGTCCTCGAACTGTTCTCCGGTGAGTGGCGAGACCTCGACGAGGTTCTTGCCCTCGCCCTCCGTGGGGTCGGGTTCGGTCTCCTGCGAGGAGCATCCGCCCAGCACCAGGGCCAGGGCGGCGACGGGGACGATCAGGGAGGTCAGGCGGGACGTCATGCCGTTCAGGATGCCTCACGCCGCACAACGTCCGGAGCAGCCCCGCCGCATCGACGATGACGACGTGTCAGTGGCGGCTGGGACGATGGATGGCATGTCGTCTGTCCGTTCGTCGCGTCATCCGTCGATGGGACGCTTCTCCCCGGCCACGCGTGCGTGGTTCGAGGATTCCTTCTCCGCGCCCACACCGGCGCAGTCAGAGGCTTGGGACGTCCTGGACACCGGCTCGGACGTGCTCGTGGTGGCGCCCACGGGATCCGGCAAGACGCTGGCCGCCTTCCTGTCCGCACTCGATCAGCTGCTCCACCGGGACCCACCCCCAGAGAAGCAACGACGCACACGTGTGCTGTACGTCTCGCCGCTGAAGGCGCTCGCCATGGACGTCGAGCGCAACCTGCGCTCGCCGCTGGTGGGGATCACCCAGGCCGCGGCGCGGCTCGGTGAGGACTTCACGCCCGTCACGGTTGGTGTACGTTCGGGCGACACCACGGCGCAGGAGCGCCGGCGACTGGTCACCCATCCGCCGGACATCCTCATCACGACGCCGGAGTCGCTGTTCCTGATGCTCACCTCGGCAGCACGGGAGACGCTGCAGGACGTCGAGACGGTGATCGTCGATGAGGTGCATGCCGTGGCCGGCACCAAGCGTGGGGCCCATCTCGCACTGTCGCTGGAACGTCTGGATGCGCTGCGGACCGCGCAGGGCGCCGACTCGCGCGCGCAGCGGGTCGGTCTGAGTGCCACGGTCAGCCCGCACGAGGAGGTGGCGCGCTTCCTTGGCGGCCGTGCGCGCGTGCAGGTCGTCGCGCCGCAGACCCCGGCACTGCTGGACCTGGACGTCGTGGTCCCGGTCGATGACATGACCGAGCTGCACCCGCCGGAGGGCGACCAGCAGGACCCCGGCGGGGGTGCCGGGCCACGGGCGGCAGAGGGCACCGCCGGGAGCATCTGGCCCCATCTGGAGCATGACGTCATCGAGCGCATCCTGCAGGTGCGTTCCACGATCGTCTTCTGCAACTCGCGCGGGCAGGCCGAGCGGCTCACCTCGCACCTCAACGAGCGGTACCTCGAGCGGCTCGAGAACGACGCGGGCGTCGCGCCGGTTCGGGCGGCAGAGGGCACCAGCGGGGGTGCCGGGCCGTGGGCGGCAGAGGGCACCAGCGGGGGTGCCGGGGCTCCACCGTCGCAGGTGGGCGGTGCCAGCGGTACGTCGCGGGGGGCCGCTGCGACGCTGGCGCGCGCCCACCACGGCTCGGTGAGCAAGGAGCAGCGCGCCGTCATCGAGGACGACCTGAAGTCGGGCCGTCTGCGCTGCGTCGTCGCGACCTCGAGCCTCGAGCTCGGCATCGACATGGGCGCCGTCGACCTGGTGGTGCAGATCTCCACCCCGCCGTCGGTCGCCAGCGGGTTGCAGCGCGTGGGGCGCGCGGGGCACCAGGTGGGTGAGACGTCTCGGGGGTTGATGTATCCGACGACGCGTCACGACCTCGTGGGCGCTGCGGTCACCGCGGAGCGTATGCGGGAGGGCGCGATCGAGCAGCTCGTCGTGCCCGCCAACCCGTTGGACGTCCTGGCTCAGCAGACTGTGGCGGCCACCGCCCTGGAGCCGGTGGAGGTCGAGGAGTGGTTCGACGTCGTGCGGCGGGCGGCACCGTTCGCGGCTCTCCCGCGTTCGGCCTTCGAGGCCACGCTCGATCTGCTGGCCGGCCGGTATCCGTCCGATGAGTTCGCCGAGCTGCGGCCCCGTCTGGTCTGGGACCGTTCCGCCGGCACGCTGGCCGGGCGGCCCGGGGCGCAGCGTCTGGCCGTCACCAGCGCAGGCACGATCCCGGATCGGGGCATGTTCTCGGTCGTGATGGCTGCTGGGGATGAGGACGGCACCGGGGCCCCGCGCAAGGTCGGCGAGCTCGACGAGGAGATGGTCTACGAGTCACGCGTGAACGACGTCTTCGCGCTCGGTGCCACCAGCTGGCGGATCCAGGACATCACTCATGACCGGGTCGTCGTCACGCCGGCGTTCGGCGAACCGGCGAGGCTGCCGTTCTGGCGTGGGGACTCCGAGGGGCGGCCCGCCGAGCTGGGTGAGGCGATCGGCGCGTTCGTCCGTCGTGCGGGTGAGGGCGCCGTGGTGCCCGGCCTCGACGGTCGGGCATCACGCAACCTCGCCGCCTTCCTGTCGGAGCAGCGTGAGGCGGTCGGTGTCCTGCCGACCGATCGTGACCTCGTGCTGGAACGGTTCCGCGACGAGCTGGGCGACTGGCGTCTGGTGCTGCACTCCCCGTACGGGCGGCGGGTCCATGCGCCGTGGGCGCTGGCGGTGGGAGCGCGGATCGTGGAGCGGTTCGGGGTGGACGGCTCGGTGGTCGCGAGCGACGACGGCATCGTGGCCCGAGTCCCGGACACGACAGATGAGGTAGGGGACGTTCCTGGGGCCGAGCTCTTCATGTTCGAGGGCGATGAGCTGGAGCAGCTGGTCACGCGGGAGGTCGGCGGGTCGGCGCTGTTCGCGGCGCGGTTCCGCGAGTGCGCCGCGCGTGCGCTGCTGCTGCCGCGGCGCACTCCCGGCGCGCGGGCGCCGCTGTGGCAGCAACGTCAACGTTCGGCCCAGCTGTTGGACGTGGCACGCAGGTATCCGGACTTTCCCATCCTCCTGGAGACTGCACGCGAGTGTCTGCAGGACGTCTACGACCTCCCGGCCCTGTTGACGCTGATGAAGCGGGTGGCGGGCCGTGAGGTCCGTCTGAGCGAGGTCACCACGGAGCGTGCCTCACCGTTCGCGCAGACCTTGCTGTTCGGCTACGTCGCGTCGTTCCTCTACGAGGGCGACACTCCGGTGGCCGAGCGCCGTGCCGCGGCCCTGGCCCTGGACCCGTCGCTGCTGGCCGAGCTTCTCGGGCGGGCGGAGCTGCGTGAGCTGTTGGATCCCGATGTCATCGAGCGCACGGAGGCCGAGCTGCAGCGGCTCGCCGAGGACCGCCGGGTCAGCGGGGTGGAGGGTGTCGCGGACCTGCTGCGCCTGCTGGGTCCGTTGACGGTCGGCGAGGTCGCCGCACGCACCAGGGACACCGACGTCAGCAGCCTGTTGGAGGAGCTGCGGACGACTCGCCGGGCGCTGGAGGTCCGGGTGGCCGGTGAGCTGCGCTGGGCCGGTGTGGAGGACGCCGCCCGGTTGCGCGACGCGCTCGGCGTGGCGGTGCCGATCGGTGTGCCGCAGGCGCATCTGCAGCCTGTGGCCGACCCCCTCGCGGACCTGCTCTCCCGGTTCGCCCGCACGCACGGCCCGTTCACGACCCCGGAGGCGGCCACCAGGTTCGGTCTCGGCACGGCGGTCGTCTTGGACGTCCTGAGTCGGCTCGCCCGGGACGGTCGACTGACGGAGGGCGAGTTCCGGCCTACCGCGTCGGGCAGCGAGTGGGTGGAGCCGGGAGTGCTCCGGCGGCTGCGCAGCCGTTCCCTCGCGGCGGCCCGTCAGCAGATCGAACCGGTGGAACCCGAGGCGCTCGCCCGGTTCCTCCCGGCCTGGCAGGGCGTCGGGTCATCCAACCGTGGCGTCGATGCCGTCCTGGGCGTCGTGGACCAGCTGGCGGGCGTCGCGCTGCCGGCCTCGGCGTGGGAGTCGCTCGTCCTGCCTGCCCGGGTACGTGACTACTCCCCCGCGATGCTCGATGAGCTGCTCGGCGCCGGTGAGGTCGTCTGGACGGGAGCGGGTGCCCTACCGGGATCGGACGGCTGGGTGCAGCTGCATGCGGGTGACCTGGTGCTGCCGTCGCTGCGCGAGCAGCCGGAGACCACTGCCCTGCAGGACCTGTTGCTGGAGGCTGTGGCCGGCGGCGGGGCATACCTGTTCCGTCAGCTCGCCGAGCATGTCGCTGCCGGGTCGGCGGAGTACACCCAGTCCGAGCTCGTCGAGGCGTTGTGGGACCTGGTGTGGTCCGGACGGCTCGCCGGGGACTCCTTCGCTCCGGTACGTGCCCGTCTCGGGGGTCGCGGTGCGCATCGTTCCCGGGCTGCCTCCCCCCGCGCCCGTCCGGGCAGGTATGGACGCTCCCTCGGCCCACGGCGGACGGCACTGGGCCCGCCCACGGCGTCCGGCCGGTGGTTCGGTGTGCCCGAGCCGCTCACCGGTACGGCGCTGCAGCTGGCACGGACCCAGGCACTGCTGGGACGTCATGGCGTGGTCACCAGGGGCGCGGTGATGGCCGAGCAGGTGCCCGGGGGCTTCGCCGCCACGTACCGGGTGCTGCGCGAGCTCGAGCAGACCGGCGCCTGCCTGCGCGGCTACTACGTGGACTCCCTCGGCGCGGCACAGTTCGCGGCTCCGGCGACCGTGGACCGGCTCCGCACCTTCCAGCGTGACGACGACCTTCTGCACGACGTGCAGGCCGTCGTCCTCGCCGCCACCGATCCGGCCAACGTCCATGGCGCGGCGCTGCCCTGGCCTGACGTGGTCGGCGGGCCGGAGGGCACGAGTCATCGGCCGGCACGCAAGGCCGGCGCCGTCGTGGTGACCCACGACGGCCACGCCGTGCTGTACCTCGAACGCGGCGGCCGCAAGGCCCTGGCCTTCAGCGACGAGCCGGAGCGTCTCGCAGCTGCCGCGAAGGCGCTGGTGTCGGCGGCGCGCGACGGCAGGCTGTCTCGGCTGATCGTGGAGACCGTCTCCGGACGGCCGGTCATGTCCACGCCGTGGGGCGAGGCACTCCTGGAGGCCGGGTTCGACCGTCATCCCAAGGGACTGCGCCTCGATGCCCGAAGGTGACACCGTCTGGCGGGCGGCAGCTGGTCTCCGGACGGCGCTGGCCTCCCGGGTGCTCACCCGCTGCGATGTCCGCGTCCCGGCCCACGCCACCGTCGACCTGAGCGGCACGACAGTCGATGAGGTGCTCAGCCGTGGCAAGCACCTGCTGATCCGGGCCGGCGACGTCTCCATCCACTCGCACCTGGCGATGGAGGGCGTCTGGCACGTGCACCCGCTCGGCACACGCTGGCGCCGTCCGCCGCATCAGGCACGCATCGTGCTGGAGACGAGCGACCAGCAGGCCGTCGGGTTCTCGTTGGGTGTCCTGGAGGTGCTGCGTCGTGAGCACGACGAGCAGGCAGTGGCCCATCTCGGGCCGGACCTCCTGGGGCCCGACTGGGACCTCGAGGAGGCAGTCCGCCGCTTGGTGTCGGCTCCGTCGCGACCTACCTTTCTCGCACTGCTGGACCAGCGCAACCTCGCCGGGTTCGGCAACGAGTACGTGCACGAGCTGCTGTTCTTGTCCGGCCTCGACCCGTGGCGGGCCGTGGGTGACGTGCCGGCACTGAGCGCCGTGGTGGCGCGGGGCCAGCGGATGCTCGAGGCCAACAAGGACCGCGTGGAACGCTCGTTCACCGGCAGCACGCGTCGCGGGGAGCAGCGATGGGTCCACCAGCGCGATGGATCACCGTGCCGTCGTTGCGGAACGTGCTTGCGCTCAGGGCGACTGGGCGATTCTCCCACCACCGAGCGCAATGTCGTCTGGTGTCCCCGCTGCCAGAGGTGAGTCAGCCGGATCTCTGCTGAGGGTCGAGGGACCGGGTGAACAGCCATGCGACCCAGCCGAGCGCCACGCTGCACGAGACGCGCTGGGCGAGGCCGGACCAGTCGCCCTCCGGGGCCAGCGAGTACGCGAGCATCGCCCACAGCGCGAGGGTCGAGGTGACGAAGGAGACCACCGTCTCGGTGCGCCGTGCCGGATCGCTGCGCCACCGGGCGGCCAGCAGGAACCCGGCCGCCGGTACCAGGGCACCGAGCACCAAGGTGGCGACCGTGCCGTAGGTCGCGACCGGATCGGTCTCCTGCAGCACCACTGCGCCGGCGTCGTCCGCCTTGGCGGGCGCAGCGGCGAGCAGGAGGAGCGCGACACCACCCAGCTGGACCAGCAGGGCGGCGGCACCAGCCCGAGCGTTGGGGTCCAGCCGACGCAGGGCGGGACGGGCCGCGAGGACGACGAACAGTCCGGCCACGCCGCAGGCCAGTCGCCACAGGTACTCGGCGGGGCCACCGAGCTCGACCGTCTCGACCAACGGTGCACCTGCCAGATCGCCACCGAGCAGGCCGAGGGTCCACACCAGCAGCACGACGACGGACAGACCGACGGCGGCACCGGTCGTCAGGGGTTGCTCACGCACGAGCCGACCCTACTGGCCGGCGTGCGTGTGGCCGTACTGACGCGACCACTGCCTCCATCGACGCTGCGCAGTGACGGCTGCGACGTAGGCGCTCGACGGCTTGAGCCACAGCAGGATGACGGCCAGGGCGCTGACGGCGAGGCTGGCCGCAGTGACCAGGCCCAGGGCGAGCAGGAGTCCCGTCGACGGCAGCGGCAAACCCGAGGTTGCGTAGTCGATCGCACTGAGACCTCCCGAGCTGACCGTTCCGGCGACGGCCAGCGCTCCCAGGCAGGTGGCGGTGATGCGGGCCCATGAACGACCCTGCGCGTTCTTCCAGGCCATCCACAGCCACACGATCACGCCGACCAGCCCGGTGAGGGCGATGATCACGATCATGGCGGCCGTGAAGACGGACGTGAAGCCATCGATGAACGCGGCGTCGAGCGTCGGATCCGCCTGCAGGTCTCGCGCCACGAGCTCAGTCATGTGGTCCACCAGGTACAGGCCCACGACGGTCGAGGCGATGGTGGTCACCGCACCGGCCACCATCGTCCACACCGCCGCGGTGACGGCGGCCGGGCGCACGGCGGCGCCCTCCGGGGGACGCTGTGGCTCCGGCGGTGGCTGCCACTGCGCTGCCGGGTGCCGGGCCTGCGGATGCTGGACCGGCGGCTGCAGGACCGGCGGCTGCTGGACCGGCGGCGGGGCGACGGGTCCCGGGTCCTCTCCCGGGTACGGCGGGTAGTGATCGCTCATGCGGCGCGGCGGACCTCTCGATCACTCATCGAGGCTCTGGCTCGCTCATGCGCGGGCAAGCTCGTCGAGCAGACCCGCCAGACGCACGTCACGATCGGTGATCCCTCCGACGTCATGACTGCTCAACGACACGTCCACCCGGTTGTACACGTTGGTCCACTCCGGGTGGTGGTTCATCTCATCGATCGGCCCTGCGGCGCGCTGGATGAACGCGATCGCCTCGGCGAAGCTCTCGAACCGGTACGTCTTGGTCAGGGCCTCGGTGTCGCCCGCCCATCCCTCGAGGCCGCTGAGGGCCTCATCGACGGCGGTGCGGTCGTAACGCTCACTCATGCGATCCCTCGGTTCACTCGCTGACGCTCGCTCATGGTCAGCACGCTAGTGGCGATCAGGCGTGTTCGCGAGCCCGCTGGACGATGATCCGTGCCACCGTGGCCGGCTCCTGGTCGGGCAGCCAGTGCGAGGCTCCGTCGACCACCTCGAGGCGGTACGGCGCCGAGACGTACTTCTCGCACAGCTCCGCACCTTTGCGGTCGAGGGCGTCGTCACCGGTGCTCCACACGTGGGTCGTGGGAACGGTGCAGCGCCCGCCCACGGAGCTCAACGACAGTGGCAGGCCGCGGTAGAAGTTCAGACCACCGGTGAGTGCACCACCCTGGACAACCTCCTCGATGACGCGCTCGCGCGCCTCGCGGTCCATGCCGGTGAAGGCGAGGGCGCGGTGCAGCACACCGGGGAACCGCGTGATGAGCGCCTCCGGGATCACCGGCAGCTGGAAGAAGCCCATGTACCAGGAGCGCAGAAGCTGCGGACTGCGTCCCATGGAGCTGATGAACGCCGACGGGTGCGGTACGGAGAGCGACGTGTGGGTCCGCACCAGGTCGGGGTGACCGATGGCCACGCCCCAGGAGAGCACGGCGCCCCAGTCGTGGCCGACCAGGTGGACGGGCGATCCGACGAGCGCCAGCAGTGCCGCGACATCAGCCACGAGAAGGTCGGTGCGGTAGGCGCGCCGTCCGCGGGGACGTGCCCCCGGCGAGTACCCGCGCAGGTCCGGCGCGAGCGTGCGGTAGCCCTGCTCGTGCAGCAGCGGGGTGACGTGCTGCCAGGACGTGGAGGTCTGGGGGAACCCGTGCAGCAGGACGACGACCTCCCCGTCGATCGGTCCTTCGTCGCGGACGTCAAAAGTCAGTCCGTCGTGGGCGTAGACGCTGATGCGGTGCTGCGTGGACATGCCCCGCAATCTAGGGCATGTCTCCTGAGCAGCTCATGCCGCTGCCTGAAGACGCACCGGCATGGAGTCGATGCTGTGCACGACCGACAGCTCACGGAACACGACGTCGGCGTTCGGTGCGGGGGCCAGGTCCGGGAAGCGGCGGGCGAGTCCGGTCAGCGCCGCTCTCAGCTCCATGCGGGCGAGCTCTGCTCCCACGCAGCGGTGCAGTCCGTGCCCGAAGGCGAGGTGGCGGTTGCGTCCCCCGCGCAGGGTGAAGTCGTCCGGGTCGGTGACGACCGACGGGTCGCGGTTGGCGGCCGCCAGCGAGACCACCACGACGTCCCCCTCGGCGATGTCTCTGCCACCGAGCTCGAAGCCCGTCTTGACGAACCGCGGGAAGGCCACCTGCACCGGGCACAGCAGTCGGAGGAGCTCCTCGCAGACGGCATCGACGTCCGCGGGGGCGCCGTGACGCAGAAGGCCCCACTCCCTGGGGTGCTGCTGGAGGACGTGCACCCCCATCGCGAGCATGCTGGCGCTCGTCTCGTAGCCGCCGAGGAAGACACCGTCGGCGAGCCCTCCGAGCTCGACGTCGTCGATGTCGTCGCCGTGCTCGCGCAGCAGCTCGCCGATGAGGCCGTCCTCCGGCTCGGCACGCTGGCGGGCCACGGCGTCGATGAGGAACTCGCGTGACTGGGTGGCGGCCCCGAACGCCCCGGCGCCTCCTTGCGACATGTCGAAGCGGGCGGTGCCCAGTGCGTGGAACGCCTCACGATCGACGTCGGGCAGGCCGAGGAGGTCGCAGATGACCTGGAAGGGGACGGCAAACCCGAAGTGCGGCACGAGGTCGACCTCGGGGCCGCGCCGCTCCAGGTCGTCGAGGCAGTCCTCGACCGTCGCGTCGATCGTCTCGGCCAGCCGCGCGAGACGACGCTTGGTGAACTCCGGCGTCAGCAGTCCCCGCAGCCGCGTGTGCTCGGGCGGATCGGTCATGCCGAGTCCGCCAATGCCCTCGGCCGCCGTACGTCGGCGCTCACCCAGCAGGTGCCGCATGTCGTTGCTGCAGTGGCCGACGTCGGCGAGCACCTCTCGTGCCTCGGCGTGGCCGGTGACCAGCCAGACGTCCATGCCCAGCAGGCTCGTCAGGTGCGTGACCGGCCCCTGCCGGTGCGATGCGGCGAGCTCCGGCACGGGGTGGATGCCGTCGCGTCGGATCGGGAACGTGGCGGCGTCCGGGAGCTTGCGCAGCGTCGTGACGTCCGGGACCGGGGACTCTCGGTGGCGCAAGGCCCAACGCAGGGCTCGCCGGCGGACGGCGGTGATGACTCGGGTCGGCATGTCCTCATGCTGGGCGAGCCCGGGGGCCTCACGCATCGGGGATGACCCCGACCCGTGACCCCTGTTCGCCCCTGGTCCTGCTCCGGCGGAGGTTCAGCGCTCCAGCTGGTCCGCGAGGCGGACGAGGGCGTCGATGACGGGCCGGCCGAACATCTCGGCGTCGTTGTGCCCGACGCCGTCCAACGCGACCTCCTCCACGAGGTTGCCTGCGGTCTCGGCCACCTGGACGCTCAGCTCGGACGGGACGATGTCGTCGGCGGTGCCGTGCAGCACGGTGACCGGTACGTCGCTGGCGCCCAGGTGCTCCTCGACGGGGAACTCATCGCGCATCATCGTCCGCACGGGCAGGAACGGGAAGTGGTGCGAGGCCACGGCGACGAAGTCGGTGAACGGTGAGCGCAGCAGCACCCCGGCCGGTGGCACGTCGGCCTGCAGCCGGGCGACCACGCCGGTCCCGATCGACTCACCCAGGTAGAGGGTCTGCGCGGGATCGAACCCCTCACTGCGCAGGAGCTCCGCAGCGGCGTGTGCGTCCCTCGCCAAACCGTCCTCCGAGGGACTGCCCGGGTTGCCGCCGTACCCGCGGTAGTCCACGAGGAGGACGGTGAAGCCCTCGGCAGCGATGCCTCGTGCGATGTCGATGCGTCCGGCCCGGTTGCCGCCGTTGCCGGGGGCGTAGAGGACGGCAGTCTCCCGGTCGCTGGCTGCGTCGGGCTCCACGAGCCATGCGCCGAGCTCGAGGTCGTCGCTCGTGGTGAGCGTCACCTCCCGCACACCGTCGGGGGCGGTGACCGGTGCGGCGTCAGGGACGAAGACGAGGGACCGCTGGAACGCCCACATCGCCCCGGCCAGCAGGCCTCCGAGCGCGAGCACCACACCACCGATCAGCACGACCCGTCGCCTCCAGCTCGTCCCCGCCATACGTCCATCCTCCCGCAGTCGCCTGACGGCGAGCGCACCCGTTCAGTCCGACGGATCGGCTCGGGCGCGATGCCGGCGCACGGCTGCCCGGTTGGCGCACCGCACCGAGCAGTACCGCTGACGTCCGTTGCGCGTGACGTCGACGACGACCGCCGAGCAGGGATCTCCTGGGGTGGCACCTGCCGCGCATCGCCTCAGGCGGTGCATGCCACGCGTGGTGAGGTGCAGTGCCGTGCCGACGCTGATGACGGCACGGAGCACATGGGGCAGTGACTGGTCCTCGTCACGGTAGTGCAGGTGCCACCCCTCGTCGTGGTGGTCCGTCAGCCGCGGATAGGCGGTCGCCGCCGCCATGTGGGCGTTCAGCAGGCGCGCACGGTCGTGGGGATCGGAGGCGTCGACGACCCTCAGCCAGTCCTCGATGACGCGCCGTGTACCCAGGAGGTCGTCGGGTGACTCGGGGAAGTCCATCGTCATGCCGAACTCGCGGGCGCGCTTCTCGATCCCCGAGCGGTCGGCGGGCCAGTCGTTGGCCAACGAGGCAGCAAGGAGAACCGCATACTCGCCGTAAGGGTTGAGATGCATAAGGGCATTACATCATGGTGTCAGCATGACACCTCAGGAAGCCCACCACGACCAGCAGAGCATCACGGCACCCAGCGGTCACGAGCACGCGTGGTGCGTGGAGTCGAGCCACCCGACCTCGACCGGTCGAGTGCTCTACGTGCACTGCAGCCGGTGCGGTGTCCGACGAGTCGATCTCCAGGAGCACACGCTCGTCCCTCCGGTGGCCCTCAGCCGCGAGCTGCCGGGATCCCTACTGCTCGCAGAGCTCGCAGCAGGGGCCGACTCGATTCACGGTGCTTGATTCACGCATGCAAGAGCCCCGTCGCCCAAGACCGGGGCGACGGGGCTCTTGCATGCGTGGAGCTGCCGGGAATCGAACCCGGGTCCTCTGGCGCAGAATCAAGACTTCTCCGGGTGCAGTTCGTCTGGCGATTTTCTCGGCCCCGGTGCTCGGACGAACGCGTCACCGACAGGCCCAGTCACAGTGAAGTCCCGATCACGCCCTGTGACGCAGCGCGATCAGCGAGTCCCCTTGATGAGACAGACGATCCGGGACGGGGACGCTCCCGGGTCTGCCCTTCACCAGTCGCTGTCAGGCAGCGAGGGCGAAGTCAGTGCGCTTTGAATCGGCACTTGTTGGTTTGCAACGGTCGTTTGAGAGATGACGTTGCCTCCTCTACCCGCTTCTCCTGATCCGTACGACCACAGTCGAAACCGATCAGCCCCTCTTGAGTTGTCACAGCCCCTTGCAGGGCTTCCACCAGTGTACAACCGCATCGGGACATCATTCATTCCTCGACGGCAACACATGGACCGTCAGGCGTTGGCGGCCAGCCACGTCTCGGACTGCTGGGCAACGATGGAGACGAGCTTGTCCAGACCAAGGTTGCCGTCGAACAGGTGAGTACCCCACGTCGGCGGGAACTCCGGAGGACGACGCGACTGGGCGCCGACCGGGTCGAAACGATAGATGGTGACCCCGTTGATGGTGCGGCACTCCCCCGCGTACCGGTCCGGTGGAACGACCCAGGTGGTGTCCGCCGAGGGCAGCTGCCCGTAGGTACTGACGACCAGGCCCAGGTAGATCGGTCCCGTCGCGAAGGGCTCGCTCGGCACGGTCACCCCGACGTCCTCGGTGCTGCCGCTGAGGACCGACGGATCGGTGCACGCCACCTGGCTGCCGGCCTTGGGTGGCAGGCCGAAGGCCGCGCTGGCCGGGTCGAACGACGCGTTGCCGAAGAACGAGACCGGCAGCGGGTCACTCGCGTACGTCGAGTACGCAACCACGCACCCCGCCTCGCCCTGCTCGGTGCACGTGGGCACGTTGTCGAAGTCCCCACCGGTGGTGGCCCCCTTGGCGGTGGTCACGTTGCCGCCGAGCAACAGGGCACCCACGAGCCGGCCCCGGACCTGCGGGTCGGCGTCGATCTCCTCCTGGATGAGCTTGCGCAGCATGAGCGTGCCCTGCGAGTGCCCGATGAGGACGAAGCCGCGGCCGTCGTTGTCCTCGGCGAGATACTGCTTCCACGCCGCCAGCACGTCGAGGTAGGCGGTCCTGGCCGTTCCCAGCGGGCCGAGCGCGATGCCGGGCAGCGTGGCCTGCCGGTACAGCGGCGCGAACATCCGGCACTGCGTGGAGTAGCGGGCGGCCTGGTACTTCGCGATGGAGCGGATCTCGGGCTCTGGCGTCGCCGTCGCGTTCGGGGTGAGCTGGTTGGAGACCGTCGGGTAGACATAGAAGCAGTCGACGGGACGCTGGCCCTGCTCAGGACGCTCCGGCTCCTGGACGACGTCGGAGCCGTCAGCACCCTGCAACGTCGTGTCCAGCCCGATCTCGCAGGGGTCGTCGGCCATCCCCGGTCTGCACAGCCACGAGACGTCGGACTCAGTGCTGGGTTCTGCCGATGCCTGGACGGGACTCAGCAGACCCGCGGCGAGAAGTCCGGCGAATGATGTGGCAACGAGTGGGGCGAGCGCGTGGCGAAGGGGCACGCCAGGTGCAACGTCGACTCGCTCGCCGGGTTACGCCCGTCACACCGGGACCGGGAGCTCTCGGCGCTCCGCCGACCATCCGGCGAACAGGTGGGCACCGGTCACCAGGAGCATCGCCCCTGACGTCGCGGCCAGACCGAACACGACGACCATGCCAGCCGGTGTGTCAACCTGACCGGACGGATCGGTCATGGCCGTGCCGAACATCATCCACAGGCCCCACGCGGTCACGGTCGCCGAGCCGACCCATGCGGCAACGAGCGGCGCGCCGGCTGGCACTGCGGACCGTCCGCGGACCAGCACCGCGGCACCGCACAGGCCGCTGACCGTCAGCAGGGCGAAGACGCCCTGGACCATGGCCTGCTCGCCCGATACACCTTCGTCCCGCAGCCAGCTCGCACCGCTCGCCCAGGCGATGTGCACGACCAACGGCACTGTGGCCACCACTGCGGCGCCCACGACCGAGAGGCGCGCGACCGACGACGTCGGCAGGGCGGGCAGCCCTGCGACGGGACCGTGCCAGAGGTGTCCCCAACGGTCGATCGAGTGCAGCACGAACAGCACGCCGAGTCCCAGCGCCTGCAGGGAGAACCCGCCGTACACGACCGTGAAGACCCACGGTTCCAGGAAGTCCGGCGCCGGTTCGCTGCCGCCGCCCACGACCCCGAGCACGGCCTGCAGGGGGAAGGCCAGGACGATCGGCGCCAGGAGCCCGGTGGCGATCCACGCGGGCCCGGCGATCAGCCAGGCAGGGATCCGGCGACCCCAGGATCGCGCGAGCGCGAAGGCCAGGGCGATCGCAGTGGCGTCCATGAGGAACGTGAGACCGTTGGCGAACCTCATGGTCGTCTCGTGGTCGAGCAGGGCGCTGTCAGCAGGAATCCCGAGCTCGCTGCCGAGGATCCAGGCCGTCTTGAGCGCCAGGTACGGCAGGCAGGCGAGGACGGTGAGCACGAGGGCGCCCTCGCGCAGTGGCGTGAGGCGGGAGGAGCCTGGCAAGTGGGTCGTGACGGTGTTCATGCCGCCAGCGTCCATCCGACGTCGGCGCTCCCACATCAGCCTGACGTCGCGCCGAGGTCCGCCTCGGGGATGACCCGCCCTGAGGCTCCTCTCTCCTACGATGACGGCGTGGAGGAAGTTCGCGGTGTCGCAGCCCTGGAGTCATGGACGCGCTCGCGGCCATGGGTCGCGGACACCGCGCTCGCCGTGGCGCTGGCCGGCCTGCTGATCCCGACGAGCATCGACGTCGTCGTCTCGACCTCGTGGCCAACGGCCGCGCGTGCGGCGCTCGTCGTGGTCCTCGCGGGTCTGCACGCCTGCGTGGCTGTGCGCCGTGTCGTCCCACGCTCCGCCTACCTCCTCACCTGCCTGGCCATGCTGGTCCTCGTGGCGGCGCCAGCGGCGTCCGGTGCCGGGGTGGAGAGCAGCTACGGCTCGGCCATTCCCGTGGTGCTGCTGCCCAGCTCCCTGCTGTTCTCGGTGATGCTGTACTCGGTGGCGGCGGCGCGACCCACGACGCAGGCGCTGCAGGCCCTCGCCATCGCGGCGGTCGGCGGTGTCCTGACCCTCGCTCGGTTGTGGAGCACCGACCTCACCGGCACGGCCGAGATCGGGCAGGTCACCTGGCGCGCCCTGGCCCTGGTGGCCGTCGTAGCCGCGGTGGCCGTGCCGTGGCAGCTGGGCCGACTGCGGTACGTGCGAGCACGCTACGTCGAGGCGTTGGCCGAACGCGCTCGCCGCGACGAGAGGCAGCGCATCGCCCGCGAGCTGCACGACGTCGTCTCCCACTCCCTCGCCGTGATGGTGAGCCAGGCTGAAGGGGCACGGATGATGGCTGCTCGCGACCCGGCAGTCGTCGTCCCCGCTCTCGACACGATCGCGCGCACGGGTCAGGACGCCCTGCACGGGATGCGCGCGCTGCTGGACGCCCTGGACCCCGACACCGGTGACCGCGCACCCCAGCCCGGGCTGGCCGACCTCGCCGACCTGCTCGAGCGCGCCCGGGAAGCCGGCCTCACCATCCACGACGACGTCGACGAGAGCCTCGACGTCCCGGCCGCGACCGGACTCGTCGCCCACCGGGTGGTCCAGGAGGCCCTGACCAACGTGCTCAAGCACGTCGGCCCGCACGCGAGCCTGCGTGTCACGGTCACGGGACGACCCGGCACCCCCGCCAGTACCGTGCAGGTCGTGGTGAGCGACGACGGCGGCCCGACACTGCCCCCGCGTCCCGGACGCGGCCTCACCGGGATGCGCGAACGCGTCGAGGCACTCGGTGGGGTCTTCTCGGCCGGGCCCGAGGAGGGCGGGTTCACCGTGCGCGCCACCGTCCCGACGACAGGAGACACCCGATGACCGCCGTACGCGTGATGGTCGTCGACGACCAGGACCTGGTGCGTGACGGCATCGCCATGATCGTCGACTCCCAGGACGACCTGCGCGTCGTCGCCCAGGCTTCTGACGGCCACGAGGCGGTGGAGACGGCCCGGCACACGCCCGTCGACGTCGTGCTCATGGACGTGCGGATGCCGGGGCTGGACGGTATCGCCGCCACCGAGCGTCTGGGCGGCCTCTCCCCCGCTCCGAAGGTGATCATCCTGACCACCTTCGACCTCGACGAGCACGTCTTCGCCGCCCTGCGTGCCGGCGCGAGCGGGTTCCTGGTCAAGAGCGCCAGGGCCGAGCAGGTGGCGGAGGCCGTGCGGGTGGTGCACCGGGGCGACTCGGTCATCGCCCCGAGCACGACCCGCCGCCTGCTCGATCACGTGCTGCCCTCGCTCCCCGGAGAACCGGCGCCCGCTCCGGGGCTGGACCGGTTGACCGATCGCGAGCACGAGGTCCTCCTCGAGGTGGCTCGAGGTGCCTCCAACGCCGAGGTCGGTGCACGCCTGTACCTGTCGGAGGCCACCGTCAAGACACATGTCGGACGGCTGCTCACCAAGCTCGACGTCCGCGACCGCGTCCAGCTCGTCGTGCTGGCGTACGAGCACGGCCTCGTCCGGCCCGGCGACTAATCACGCGGGGACGGTCGAGGGGTCGTCGCCCGGCGCAGTGACGATGCGCGTGCCGAGGCACGTTGCCCAGATGAGCAGCGGGAAGACGGCGACTCGCTCCATGCCGCCGACGCCGATGCCCAGTCCCTGTTGGCTGAAGAAGAGCGTCGTCCCGGCGGCCGCCGTCACGGCGAGGACGACCGTCAGCGGTCGGATACGACCGAGCGGCGTCGCCCGTGGGGCGAGGCATGCGATCAGCATCCCCACGTTCCCGACCCCCATGATCAGCAGAGCACCCAGGAAGTGGTTGTTCTCGTTGACGTCCGCGGGGAAGGCTGCGAGGCCGTAGCCGCCGGCGGCGAGCAGGAGGAGGACCTGCGTCGTGCGCACCACGGCGCCACGGCCGCCAGCACGGCCGGTGAGGACGGTCCCGGCAGCCAGCAGCACGGCGGTGAGGACGAAGGAGGCATTGAAGAAGACGTGCCATGGCGAGCAGACGGCCCGAGGGCGAGTGGTGTCCCAGGTGCCGCAGTGCACGTTGCCGAGGTCGCTGATGTTGTGGACGGCCCAGCTGTAGGCAGGCTCCTCCCAGGCGAGTCCGGCGATCACGTTGGCGGCGAGGAACAGCGGCGCGGCCAGGATGAGGCAGAGCGCACCGACCTTGGTGCAGGTGCTGTGGATCATGGCGACGAGACCATCACGGAGCGAGCCCGGGCTGCACGACCAGTGGAGGGTGTTCCGAGGTGGGTCTGGCCCCACCTCCGAAGGTGCATCTGGCCGGGCTGTCTGGGCGGCTCGCCCCGGATAGGTTGACGGGGTGTCTGTTGAGCATCCAGAAGACGTCTTCGAGGCCCTCCGGAGTCCCCGGTTCGCGGTGTCGCCGTGGCCCTGGCGGGCCCTGGCCTACCTGGTGACGGGCGCGCCGATCGCGGCCGGCACCGCGTTCGCCGTGCTGGTCGCCGCACTCCCGTGGTTGGTGGGAGCGCAGCGGGTCGTCGAGGGAGAGCCGTTGACCACTCCCCTGCTCGTCCTGGCCGTCGGGAGCCTCGTGCTCACCCTCGTCCTCGGTCTGCCGTTGGCGATGGTGCTCGCGGGACTTGAACGGTGGCGGCTCGGCATCGTCGACCCGCGCCCGGTCGCCTCGGTACGTCGCACGGCCCCCGTGGGCGCCAGCGCCTGGCTGCGTCGGCGGGTGTCCGCGGCAGCCACGTGGCGGGAAGCACTGTTCGCGGTGCTGCTGGGCACCGTCGTGCCGCTCGGGTACGGCGTGGGCGCGCTGGGGGCCGCGACGACCGCCATCCTGCTGTCGAGCCTGTGGCTGGTCGTCGGGGGCTCCGGTCCGATCGCGATGGGGGTCACCGAGATCAGCAGCGCCGGGCAGGCGCTCCCCTACGCCGCCGCGGGCCTGGTCCTGCTGCTGCTCTCGCCCTACGTCGTGGGCCTGCTCGCCGCCGGACAGGCCACGCTGACGCGGGCCCTGTTGGACGACGTGGCGCGTCACGACCGCGAGCTGCGGGAGATCTCCCGCTCCCGGACGCGTCTGGTGCAGGCCCACGAGGCCGAGCGACGCCGCATCGAGCGTGACCTGCACGACGGCGCGCAGCACCAGCTGACCAGCCTCACCCTGCAGCTCGCGATGGCCCGCCTGGACGTGCCGGAGGACTCCGACGCCGGGAAGGCGCTGGCCAGCGCACATGAGCAGGCCAAGGAGTCCATGGCCGGCCTGCGCGAGCTCATCCACGGGATCCGCCCGCAGACTCTCGCCGACCTCGGGCTCGTCGGGGCGTTGCGCGAGCTCGCCGGGCGGTCCGCGATCACGGTGGACGTCACGGTGTCCCCGCAAGGAATCGGGGCCGTGTCCGAGGAGGTGGAGAGCACCGCCTACTTCGTTGCCGCGGAAGGCCTGGCGAACGTCACGAAGCACAGCGCGGCGAGCCGCGCCGAGGTGCTGCTCGAGCGCAACGGCGACGTGCTGGCCATGCAGATCAGCGACGACGGGCGCGGCGGCGCCGACCCGGACCACGGCACCGGGTTGACGGGTCTGGCCGATCGCGTGGCCGCCGTGCAGGGCAGGCTGCTGCTTGCGAGTCCGGTCGGAGGACCGACCCAGCTGCGTGTGGAGCTGCCATGCCTGCCATGACACGGATCGTCCTCGCCGAGGACGGAGTGCTGCTGCGCGAGGGCCTCTCCGACGTGCTGTCCCGGTTCGGCTTCGAGGTGGCGGCCGCGGTCGACGACGCCACCCAGCTGATGGAGGCTGCCGTCGAGCATCGCCCCGACCTCGTCATCACCGACATCCGGATGCCGCCTTCCTACTCCGACGAGGGTCTACGAGCTGCGATCGCGCTCCGTCAGGAGGAACCGGGGCTGGCCGTCGTGGTCCTCAGCCAGTACGTGCAGACCGAGTTCGCCGCGGCACTGCTGGAGACCGGCAGCGGTCGCGCTCTGGGCTATCTGCTCAAGGACCGGGTCGTCGACATCGAGGACTTCGTCGCCTCGCTGCACACCGTCCTGGGCGGCGGGACGGTCATCGACCCCGAGGTGGTGCGGCGCCTGCTCCGCCGTCCCCGGCCCGACTCCCTGGGCGAGCTCTCCGACCGCGAGCAGGAGGTCCTGGCCCTGGTGGCCGAGGGGCACTCCAACTCCGCGATCGCCAGACGGCTGTACATCACCGAGTCCGCCGTCGGCAAGCACGTCGGCAACATCCTCGCCAAGCTCGGCCTGCCCCCGACCGACGACGTCAACCGTCGCGTCGCCGCGGTCCTGACCTACCTGCGTGCCACGTCATAGGGCACCTCAGCCGCGAAAGGGTGGGGCCTCGGGGACGACGCGCTGCTGCTCGGCCACGTCGTCGGCGTTGGCCTCCAGGCCCGCGTCGACCACGGGCACCTGCTCGACGTCCTCGTCGACGGCCTCGGCGGGCGTCTGCTGATCCACCCAGTCGCTCTCGTCGACCTCGTACGGCTTCGCATCCTCTGACATCGTGCTCAGCTCCCTTCCTCACGGTCGGTTCTCGCGCTCGTGCAGATCTGCTCGCGCCCAGGTCAACGACCAGCCCCGGATCGCTTGTTCCCAGGGGCGCGTCGATCACCGGCCCTCTCAGGGTACGCCGAACAGCTCCACGGCGTTGTTCCACAGGACGTCGCGCATCCAGTCGTCGCCCAGGTCGAGCCGTTGCAGGACCTCCACCTGGTGGGCGTACGCGTAGGGAATGTTGGGGAAGTCGGTGCCGAGGAGCACGCGGGACTGCAGCTCGGCCAGCCGGGGCAGCAGCGTCGGGTCTCCCGGCGGGTCGAAGAAGTCGACGAACGCCATGGTGGTGTCCAGGTGCACGTGCTCGTACCGGACGGCGAGGTCCAGGAACTGCGCGTACTCGGGCATGCCCAGGTGGGCAATGATCAGACGCAAGTTCGGGAAGCGTCGCAGCACCCGCTCGACGCCCTCGGGGCCGGTGTGCTCCCCGGGCGCCGGTCCGGACCCGGCATGCAGCACGATCGGTGTCCCGCTCTCGTCGAGCGTGCCCCAGACCGGGTCCAGGAGCGGGTCATCAGCAGCGAAGTCCCCCACCTGCAGATGGGCCTTGAAGACCTCCACCCCGGCCTCGACGAGATCGGGGACGTATGCCGCGGCTCCCGGCTCGGGGTAGAACGTCGCCGACCACAACGCATCGGGCGTGCGGTCGGCGAAGTCGCGCGTCCAGTCGTTCATGAAACTCGCGACGTCGGGCCGGTGCGCGTACGACAGCGCGGAGAACCTGCGCACGCCCATCGAACGCAGCCGTGCCACCCGATCGTCGTCGCTCCAGCGGTAGGCGATGGGCCAGGTTCGCCCCAGCTTGGGTCCGGCGGCGTCGAAGTAGGCCCACACCTTGGCCAGCACCTTGGGATGCATGAAGTGCACGTGCACGTCGAACAGCCCCGGCAGGCCCAGCTCCTGGGCGAACCCCGGCAGGTCCTCGTCCCTCAACGAATGCCCTTGAGGCGACGACCGAGCTCGCGCTGCGCGTCCGCCTTGGCCTGGCGCTCGGCGATGGCGTGCCGCTTGTCGTACTGCTTCTTGCCGCGAGCCAAGGCGATCTCGACCTTGGCGCGACCGTCTGCGAAGTACAGGCTCAGCGGGACGATGGTCAGGCCCTTGGCCTGCACACGCATCTCGATCTTGTCGATCTCGTGCCGGTTCAGCAGCATCTTGCGCTTGCGTCTGGTCTCGTGGTTGGTCCACGTGCCTTGGCTGTACTCGGGGATGTGGACGTTCAGCAGCCACGCCTCCCCGTTCTCGATGTCACCGAAGCCGTCCACGAGCGATGCCCGGCCGGCCCGCAGTGACTTCACCTCGGTCCCCGTGAGCACCAGCCCGGCCTCGTAGGTGTCCTCGATGTGGTAGTCGTGGCGCGCCTTCTTGTTCTGCGCAATGATCTTGCGCCCGGTCTCCTTGGGCATCGGTCCAGTCTGTCAGATCAGGTGTCGCGGACCGCAGCGAGAACGACCGGGTCGGCACAGCCTTGCGCGAACCCGAGGATCCGGCGGTCGATGTCACGCTTCAGCACGCGCGTGCCGATGCGCTCGGCGAGTGGGGCGAGCCAGGCCGGACGGCAGCGGAAGCTGTAGCGCCAGGTCGCGATGCTGCGGGTCTCGTCGTCAGGATGTGGTTCGAAGCGCCAGCCGGCAGCGAAGCTGGCGAAGAACCACGGCCCTCCACCATCTTCATGCCCACGTTCCGCGGCGGGTTGTGCGAGACGTACTCGCTCACCATCGTCAGCAGGCGACTGCGGTGCCGGGTGATCGTTCGCACTCCTGTGGCGGGAGCATCGGCGAACATCGTCTGATCGGCGATGAAGCGGTCCCACCGCAGCCGCGTCGACCCCGTCGTCTGCGAGACGGCGAATGCCGTCGGGGCATCGACGGGCACCTCCACCACCGACTCGACGACCGGCATGCTTCGTCAGAGCCAGCCCATGGGATTGGTCGTGTTTCCGTTGGCGATCACCATGAAGTGCAGGTGGCAGCCGGTGGAGTAACCCGTGGTCCCGACGTAGCCGATGACCTCCCCGCGCTTGACGCTGGCGCCCTGTCCCTTGGCGTAGCGCGAGAGGTGGTTGTAGGTGGTCACCACGCTCTGACCACGCATGACGCCGTGGGAGACGATGACGCGGTTCCCGTAGCCGGCGTTGTAGTACTGCTGGATGATGCGGCCGTTCGCCGCGGCACGGATCGGGGTGCCGCACGGCGAGCCCCAGTCGGTGCCGTCGTGCAGCTTGTACACCCCGGTCACCGGGTGCCGGCGCATCCCATAGGGCGAGGTGATGGGTCCGTTGACCGGGTAGGACAGGGATCCGCCCCCGCCTCCTCCGCCGCCCCCGCCGCCGGAGGAGCTGCCACCGCCCCCACCGCCGCCACCGCTGTTGTTGCGGCGACGCTGCTCACGCAGCTCCTTGGCGGCCAGAGCGGCCAGACGGGAGTTGAGGCTGTCTCGCTCGGACTCGTAGGCCCGCAGGGTCTTGGCGTCCTCGCGACGGATCTTCTCGGTCTCGCTGCTCCTGGCCTCACGCGCCTCGACGAGCTCGCCGACCTCGGCGGTCTGTGCCTCGGCCGCAGCCTCGAGCTCCTGCTTCTCGGCCAGGTTGGCTGCGGCCGCCTCACGGGCCACAGCCACCTCGTCGCGGAGCTTCTCCACCTCGTCGCGGTTGAGCTGGAGCATGACGCGTGATGCGGCAAGCTTCTGCATCGTGGACACCTGCGCGTCACTGACGGAGTTGTTCATGCTCATCCGCTCGGTGAAGTCCGAGGGATCAGCCCCGCTGAGCAGCTCACCGAAGGTCCGCATCCCGCGGTCGCCCTCCTGCAGCGACTCGACCGTGAACTGCTCGACCTTCTTCTCCGAGCTCTGCAGCCTGGCCTCGCCTCGCTTCAGGCGAGCGATCGCTTTCTCCAGCTTCTGCTCGGCGGACTCGAGCTCTCGCTGCATGCGAGCGTCCTCGGCCTCGGCGACGGCGAGCTGACCCCTCGTCTTGCGCAGCGTGGTCTCGGCCTCATCCAGTCGCGCTTGGGCCTTGTCGAGTGCAGCCTTGGCCTTGGCGAAGGCCTTGCTGGACTGGTCGTAGCTCTTCTGCGCGTCGTCGATCTTGCCACTCACACCGCGCCGTTCACGCTCCAGCTCGTCGCGTGAGTCCGCGATGACGGGTTGGGTGAACCCGGCCACGAGTGCGGCCGTGATGATCGCGGCGAGTGCCGCCTTGCGTGAGGTTGAAGCCATGTCCTCGACCTAGGGGAAGGTCCACCGGGCGGTTCCCGATGGTGTCGATGTGACGGGTGTTGCTGGTGTGACTCTAGTTGCTGTGACTCACACGTCAAGGTACTTCCGTGTCATCACGAGTGTCGGGATGAGGGCGAGAAGTATCGCGAGTCCGGTGGTGTAGCCCATGACGAGGGCCGCATCCTGCCATCTGATCCATGTCGTGAGCTGGTCCAGCGTCGTTCTCAGGTACCCGTAGACCACGACGTACATGAAGGCCGCGACCCCCAGAGCGGCAAAGGCCGCGGAGATGAGTGCAGCCAGCAGCGACTCCAGCAGGAACGGCAGCTGGATGTGCCAGCTGGAGGCACCCACCAGACGCATGATCCCGATCTCGCGGCGTCGAGCGTACGCCGTCATGCGTATGGTGTTGGAGACCTGCAGGATCGCCGCGACGACCAGCAGCAACGAGGTGGTCAGGGCCACCCAGCGCATGTTGTCCAGGATCTCGAACAGGGGTCCGAGCAGCTCTCGCAACGAGTTGACGCTGCCGACGCCGTCCATGCCCGAGACCTGGCTGACCACCCCGTCGAACTCCTGTGGGTCCTCGAGAGTGACGTAGTAGCTCTCGGGGAAGGAGTCCGGGCCGACCGTCTCCAGCTGCTGACGCCCCGACTCCGACTGCCCGAGCACCTCTTCGGCACGCTCATAGTTGTCCGCCGGAGTCCGCACGTCGAAGCTCTTGACCTCGGGGTTGGTGTCCAGCGCCTCCTGGACGGCGTCCTTCTGCTCGTCGGTGACCGCTCCCCCGACACACGTGGCGGCCGGTGAGTTCTCAGTGCACAGGTTGACCTGCAGCTGCAGCCGATCACCGAAGTACTGCTCGGTGCGCTCGGCCTGGCTCTGCATGAGCAGACCGATGGCTGCCAGGAGCAGGGAGACCGTCATGGTGACGATCAGGGAGATCGTCATGGAGGTGTTGCGCGACAGGCTCGCGCGCAGCTCACTCAGGATGGTTCGCATGAAAGGGTCCTAGGACTGGTAGCCGTAGATGCCGCGGGCCTCGTCGCGCACGATGTGGCCGTCCTCGATCTCGATGACGCGCTTGCGCATCTGGTCGACGATCGAGGAGTCGTGCGTGGCCATCAGCACGGTGGTGTCGGTGCGGTTGATCCGGTCGAGCAGCTTCATGATGCCGACGCTGGTGGTGGGATCGAGGTTTCCGGTGGGCTCGTCGGCGATGAGGATCATCGGCCGGTTGACGAACGCACGGGCGATCGCGACGCGTTGCTGCTCACCACCGGAGAGCTCATCAGGCATGCGGTGGGACTTGCCCTCCAGCCCGACCATCTCCAACGTCTCGGGGACGAGGTCGGCGATCTCCTGACGTGACCTGCCGATGACCTGCAGCGCGAACGCGACGTTCTCGTGCACGGTCTTGTTGGGCAGCAGGCGGAAGTCCTGGAAGACGGTGCCCACCTGACGACGCAGCTTGGGGACCTTCCAGCTGGGGAGCCGGTTGATCTCCTTGCCTGCCACGTGGACCCGGCCGGTGCTGGGTCGGGTCTCACGCAGCACCAGGCGCAGGAACGTGGACTTGCCTGAGCCGGAAGCACCCACGAGGAAGACGAACTCGCCCTTGGCGATCTCCAGGTCGAGCGACTGCAGTGCAGGCCGCTTCTGCCCCGGGTAGGTCTTGGTGACCTTGTCGAAACGAATCACTTGACGGAGTCTAGGCAGACGAGCACAGCGGACGAGGGACGCCGCCCCGGCCGTGTCGGACCTCACCTCAGCGGCACGAACCGGAAGAAGCCGTGGGTCGTGATCTCCGGTGGGCCGTCGGCGACGCGTCGCACCCGCAGCATCGAGCCGCGGACGGGGATCACCAACAGGCCGTCGACGGCCAGCTGGGACAGCAGCGGCTCCGGCAGCTCGGTCGCCTCGGCCGAGACCAGGATCCGCTCGAACGGCGCGTCCCGTGGCGCCCCGAGGACGTCCGGCGCCGACGGGCGGATGCTGGCCCACGGCACGCCCTGACGGCTGAGGTTGCTCGCTCCCCATGCCGCGAGGTCGGGCTCGAGCTCGACGCCGATGACCGACCCCTGCGGCCCCACCAGGTGGGCCAGGAGTGCCGTCGTCCACCCGGAGCCCGAGCCGACGTCGAGCACCCGCTGGCCCGGCTCGACCTCCAGGAGACGCAGCATGTGGCGCACCGTGCGCGGCTGGGAGCAGCTCTGTCCGGAGCCGATCGGCAACGGTTCGTCGCGCCCGGCGTCCGGTCGCTCGTTCCGGCGCAGGAAGCCCGTGCGCGCCACGTCGCGCATGACCTCCTCGATCCCAGGTGACTCCATCTGTCCAGTGCAGCACGTGACGCGCAACCCCGCACCCCAATAGTCAAGTGCTTGACGAAAGCCGAGACCGATGGCAGACTGTCAAGCACTTGACCAAATCGTTCTGAGGAGCCAGCCATGTCGAAGCCCACCATCGTCACCATCGTCGCCAGCCTGCGGCAGGACTCGTTCAACAGCCGCCTCGTCGACACCGCCACCGCGGCCGGCGACGACGTCGCCACGTTCGTGCCCTTCGAGGACCTGGCCGAGATCCCACCCTTCGACGAGGACGGCGAGGACGAGCCCCACGCCGCCGTACTCCGCCTGAGGGAGGTCATCGCCGCCGCAGACGGCGTGCTCATCGCGACCCCGGAGTACAACGGGTCGGTCCCGGGCCAGCTCAAGAACGCCCTGGACTGGGCCTCACGCCCCTACGCCGACAACTGCCTGCGCGGAAAGCGCGTGGCCGTCGTCGGAGCCAGCCCAAGCCCGGGCGGGGCACGTCGCGCCCTGGCGGACCTGAGGAAGATCCTCGGCGTGATCGGGGCCGACGTGAGCGACGGCGAGGTCAGCGTCGCCCACGCGCACGAGAGGCTCTCGACACCCGGCCCCAGCGCCGACGTCGCCCTGCACGAGGAGCTACGCGATCTCTTGCCGAAGCTGACGGGCCCGCAGCAGGCCGAGTTGGCCGCATGAGGAGGATGGTCCCGTGACCTTCGACGTGACCCTCCCCCTGCCCACGCTGCTCGGCCGCGTCCAGGCGACCTTCGCAGCCGAGTACGACCACCGTCTCGCCGAGCGCGGGCTGCGTCACCTGAGCCTGTCGTTGGGCACCAACGTCATGCGTCACCTCTCACGCGACGACGGTGTCCGGCTCAGCACACTCGTGGAGGTGTCCGGCGTCTCGAAGCAAGCCATCAGCCAGCAGGTCACCCACCTCCAGGCCCACGGCTACGTGCAGGTCGAGCCCGATCCCGCCGACAGCCGCGCCAAGCTCGTCCGTCTCACCGAGAGCGGGCACCGGTCACTGCTGGAGGTTCGGCCGATCTTCGCCGAGGTGGAGAAGGACTGGCACGACCGCTTCGGCTCCGAGGAGGTCCGCGCCCTGCGACGCGCCCTCGAGCATGTGCTCCTCACGCTCGGCGACACCGGCGTCGCACCTCGCCCCAAGGACGCTCCGGGTCCCTGAGCACCTCAGCACACCGTGTCCTTCGGACGGGGCACCGCGAGCCCGAAGAGCGGACGCAGCCTGAGCCCCACCCAGGTGCCGGCGAGAGCCACCAGCCCCCACACCCATCCGGACAGGCTTCCCGTGGTGATGCCGCCGAGATAGGCACCGATGTTGCAGCCTTCGGCCAGGCGCGCGCCGATCCCCAGGAGGATCCCGCCGAGGAAGGCTCCTGTCGTCTCCCGCGCCCGGAATCGGTGCCGTAGGGAGTACACGCCCGCCACCGCCGCCGCGAGGGCCGCGCCGACGATGATGCCCAGGTTGGTGAGGGTGTTCTTGTCCGACAGCACCGGTCCCGCCAGCTGGGCAGCCTGGTTCGGCTGCTGCCAGTAGGCCCACGTCTCGGGGTGCATCCCGAGGAGCTGGAGCACCTTGGCGCCCCACAGGGCGAATGCGCTCGTGATCCCCCAGATCCCGCCGGAGACCCACAGGACGCCGACCGCGAGCACACCCAGGACGACGGCACCGACCAGCATCGGCCACGAGCCGCGCACGACCCTGGCCCACCCGCGAGCACTCGGCGGCCGGCCGGTCGGCGGAGGGGTGCGGCGATCCTGGTATGCCTTGGAGCCGACGACGATGCCCACGAGCGCGAGGATCGTCAAGGCCCAGGCCCCGCCGAAGCCGACGTGGTCCTGCAGCAGGATCGGGTCCCACGCCGGCAGGTCGTCGACGAGTCCGTACTGCCACGTGTAGAGGACGGACCCGACGATGAAGCCGCCCAGCGTCACGAGGATGCCGCTCTGACCGGATCCCACGGCGAACAACGTCCCGGAGGCACATGCCCCACCCATCTGCATGCCCACGCCGAACAGGAACGAGCCGAGGAGCAGGCCCAGTCCCAACGATCCCTCCACCGGCGACGGCGTCGAACCGAACAGACCGGCACCCGAGGCGAGGACGAGCAGACCGAGCGTGGCGGCGGTGCCGAGCAGGAGCGCGTGCGCCCGCACCCCGGCCCCGTGGCCGACGGCGACCAGCTGACGCCAGCCGGAGGTGAAGCCGAAGCGGGCATGGAACAGCGCCGCGCCGAGGCCGAGCCCGAGCGCGAGGAGCACAGCCTGCTGTGCCCCGTGCTGGGTTCCCACCCAGGCCAGCAGGCCCACCGCGACGGCCGCAGCACCGAGCGACGCGGCGCCCTGGACCGGCGGCGCGTCGACCGGTTCCGGCGCCGGCCCTGAGGTCCTGGCAGGAGTCAAGATGCTCATCCCTCGACCGTAGGCGGGCGCCGCGGCGGGTGGGCGTCGCTTCCAGATGGCGGAACGCGCCGACCGTCGACGCCACGTGGCAGGCTCTGGTCATGACCGGTTGGGACGAGAAGCAGACCCTGCAGCGCTACCTGCACGTCGGCCGCGATGCCTTGCGCTGGAAGATGGAAGGGCTGTCCGAGCTCGACGCCCGCCGTCCCCTCACCCCCACCGGGCTGAGCCTGCTGGGGCTGGTCCACCACGTCGCGTTCTGCGCGGCCGGGTACTTCGGCGACACGTTCGGACGTCCCTTCGACCCGATGCCGGATGTGGAGGCGGACCCGGACGCCGACTTCGTCGTGCCGGCCGAGCAGAGCCTGCCCGATGCGCTGGCTTGGGTGGACCGCGCGTGGGCACACGCCGACGCCACTATCGACGCCCTGGCGCTGGACGCGCCCGGTCGGGTGCCGTGGTGGCATCCGGACCGTGCTGACGTGACGCTCCACGGGATCCTCGTGCACATGGCCGCCGAGACGCATCGGCATGCCGGACACGCCGACATCCTGCGTGAGCAGGTCGACGGTGTCGCCGGTCTGCGTCCGGACAACACCAACCTGCCCGACGACATGGACTGGCCCGAGCACGTGGCTCGTGTCCAGCGCGTCGCGGAGCAGGCCGCGCGCCTGCACTGACGTGGTGGCGGGTCAGGCGCTGGCGGTCTCGGCACCTCGGCGCCAGCGGATCCCGGCCTCGATGAAGTCGTCGATCTCGCCATCGAGCACGGCCTGCGTGTTCCCGGTCTCGTGCTCGGTACGCAGGTCCTTGACCAGCTGGTACGGGTTGAGGACGTAGTTGCGCATCTGGTCGCCCCACGAGGCAGCGACGTCGCCGCGCAGCTCGTCGAGCTCCGCGCGCTCCTCGGCCTTCTTCAACGCCAGGAGCTTGGCCTTGAGGATGACCATCGCACTGGCCTTGTTCTGCAGCTGGCTCTTCTCGTTCTGGCAGCTGACCACGACTCCGGTGGGGATGTGGGTGAGCCGCACGGCCGAGTCGGTGGTGTTGACGCTCTGCCCACCGGGACCGCTGGAGCGGTAGACGTCGACGCGGACCTCGTCCTCGGGGATGTCGATCTCGTCGGTCTGCTCCAGCACCGGCACGACCTCCACGGCCGCGAACGACGTCTGGCGGCGGCCCTGGTTGTCGAACGGCGAGATGCGCACGAGGCGGTGGGTACCCGACTCCACCGAGAGAGTCCCGTAGGCGTAGGGCGCCTTGATGGCGAAGGTCGCGGACTTGATGCCCGCCCCCTCGGCCCAGGACATGTCGTAGACGTCGACCGCGTACTTGTGACGCTCGGCCCAACGCGTGTACATCCGCTGGAGCATCTCGGCGAAGTCCGTGGCGTCGTCGCCACCGGCGCCGGACCGGATGGTGATGATGGCGTCGCGCTCGTCGTACTCACCGGACAGCAGGGTGCGCACCTCGAGGGACTCGATGGCTGTGCCCAGCTTGCCCAGCTCGGTCTCGGCCTCGGCGATGGAGTCGTCGTCCCCCTCCTCCTGGGCGAGCTCGACGAGGATCTCGACGTCGTCGAGCCGCTGACGCAGACTCTCGACGCGCTCGAGCTCGGCCTGCAGGGCGGAGAGCCGGCCGGTGACGCGCTGGGCGTTGGCCTGGTCGTCCCACAGGTCGGGGGCGCCCACCTGCTCCTGCAGGTCGGCGATCTCGGCGTGCATCGCATCGAGGTCGAGCACCTTCTCGACGGACGCGAGCGTGGCGCCGAGCTCTTTCAGCTGCGTAGGAAAGTCCGTCGTGGCCACTTGACGAGGCTACACGCCGCCCGTCGCCGGGCGCACCGGGATGTGGTCGTACCCGAGCAGGCGCGAGCGGCCGTTGTGATGGGATCAGCCCATGTCCTGTCTGTTCTGTGCCATCGTCGCCGGTGAGAGCCCAGCCCAGGTGGTGCTGGACGCCGAGGAGGTCGTGGGGTTCCTGGACGTCCGCCCGGTCTTCAAGGGCCACGTCCTGCTGGTACCCCGACAGCACATGGACACCCTCGTCGACCTCCCGGACGCCCTGGTGGAGCCGCTGTTCTCGACCACTCGTTCGGTGGCGTCGGCGGTCACGGAGGCCTTCGGGGCGCAAGGCACGTTCGTGGCGATGAACAACGTCGTCTCACAGAGCGTGCCGCACCTGCACGTCCACGTGGTTCCCCGCACCAAGGGTGACGGGCTGCGCGGATTCTTCTGGCCGCGCACCAGGTACGCAGACGAGGCGGACGCTGCCGAGCACGCAACGCGGCTGCGCGCGGCGATCGAGAAGGCACAGTGATCGAGGAGAGGAACCAGTCATGAACAAGGCAACGGCAGGGCCCCTGGCCCACGTGGAGGGCGTCCGGGTCAGCGGGCCACGAGCGATCTTCGCGCTCGCGCTGGGAGCGACGGCCGTCAGCGCAGTCGCCGTCGGCGCAGTGGCGATCGGCCGTCTGGCGATCGGCCGGCTCACCGTCCGCTCACTCAGAGCCGACGAGGTGGACATCGACGTCCTGCGCGTGGGCCGCATCGAGGTGAACGGACAACCCTGGTCAGTCTCGTGAGTGCTTGATGGTGAGCTGGGCGAGGGTGTGTTCCACCTGTGAGGGCGGCTCGGGCCTGATGTGGTGTTGGGTGGTGTCGGCGGGGATGGTGGTGCCGGAGGGCAGGACCCATCGCAGGACCTGGTGTCCTTTCAGGGTGTGATGCCTGCGGCACAGTGGCCAGATGTTGCGCCCGCTGGTTTCTCCGGCGGGCCAGGGTTCTCGATGGTCGGCGTCGCACTCATCGGCTGGTTTCATGCAGCCGGGGGCGCGGCAGATGCCGTCGCGGAAGGCGATGGCTTTGGTGAGGATCTCTGGTGAGAACCGGCCGACGTACTCGTGGGCGAGGACGTCGTGCGTGATGGGGTCCTTGAGCATGCGGTGCCAGAAGGCGACGCCGTCGTCGGTGGTGATCTTGTGGAGGATCCAGGAGGCGGGCACGGCCCAGGACCCGTCGGCTGCCTCGGCGAACCCATCAACCGAGCCAGTGAGGGCGTCGGCCTCGAGGACCACGGCGATGTCAGCAACAGTCGCGGTCTCGGTGGCCTGGTTGGTGGTGAGCCAGCAGGTGAAGAGGTCAGCCATCCGCTGGCCCCTGGTCCGATCGTCGTTGGCGCCGAGCGCCTTGGCCTCGCGGCGCAAGCGTGTGGCGATCGCCGCGGCCGCGTGCGAGGGTAGGTAGGCGTTGACCCAGGACATGCCGTCATCGCCGTGGGTGACCTCGACGGTGCGGTGCTCACGTTCGGCCTCGGCACGCTGCAGGGCAAGATCGGCCTCGACGCGGGTGACGAAGCGGCGCAGCCAGGCCCGCAGCTCCGCCGGCGTGTGGCACTCGGCATAGGCCACCACCGTCTGGTCGAGCCGTAGCCACGACTCCGCGCGTTCCAGCCGGTCCAACGTCCGGGAGATGTCGCGGACCCGGACACCGTCGATCCGTCCGGCGCAGAACGCCAACCACGTGGCCGGGGCACACTCACGCCCCCGATCAGCCACCGCAAGACGCGCGTACGTCTGGGCTTCTGACAGACCCACCGCCTGGGCGATCTCCAACACCAGGCCCGCACGCTCGGTGGCCTGCTGCAACGACGACCCCAGTGCGTCGATCCGCGCCAGCTCGGCATCGCGGTAGCAGAGCATCGCACTCCACACCGCCGCCTCAGCCTGAGCCTGAGCCCGCGTCAGAGCAGTCAACCGCTCCGGCGAGGTGACCGTGTCGACGTCCATGAATCAAACATACTAGCGACCACCGACATCGATTCCACGCCTGGAATGGCAGGGAAGCCAGTGGTCGGCCGGTGGTCGACGAGCCGAGCCTCTCAGTCGTCCTGGCGCAGCTGGGATGTGGCCTGGGCAACGACAGTGGTGCTGTCGAACCACCCAGGTGGGGCGAGCGCCAACGACACCCGGCGGTCGAGCCGCACCGTGACGGTGTCGTCGGCCACGCGCACGTCCACTGCCCGGACATCGCTGCCCGCGAGGTACTCCCCCACGAGCTTCCGCGCCTGCCGAGCGTCAAGACGGACCTCGAGGTCGGTGTAGAAGCCCGCCTCGTCGAGTCCGTCGGCGGCGGCCAGGGCCGCGCCGTCAGCGAGGTTGTTCAGCTCCTGCTTCTCCAGGAACGCAGCTGACGCATTGACCACCACCACGGTGAGCAGCCCGATGACGATCAGGAACCCGATCGTCATGACACTGATGCTGCCCTGCTCACGAACCCTCATCGGCCCTCCCGGTAGCGACCGAAGGACTCACGATGGCTGGAGTCGACGGCGATGCCGCCGAGCTGGTCGCCCAACGCACTCGGCGTCAGCGGGAGCGCCTGCACGGTGCGCACCGTCACCTGAACGGACGAACCGGGTTGCAGGCAGTCGGCTGCCGACGGCAGGCACCGGATGGAGACGTCAGCGGTGATGTCCTGGTCGGCGAGGGCCACCCGCGCTGCCTGGCGTGCCCGCTGCTCGCCAACCACGGGGTCCGGCGCCAGCAGGAAGGCGCGGGTCGCTGCCTTGCTGGAGACGGAGACCGCGTACGCAGCGCGTTGGGTGTCGAAGACCGCCAGCAGGACGTAGACGAAGGGGACCAGCAGGATGAGCGTCACCCAGACGAACTCCACCGACGCCGAGCCGTCGTCGCGCCATCCGAACCGTCGCTTGCTCATGGCTCGACCTCCCGGACGGCGTGACCGCGCACGTCGAGAGGAATGGCTGGCCCGAACAGACCGAGTGCAGGCACCTCCGCACGGATCCTGACGACCACGGCGGGGCCACCGGCGATCGTCGTCCCAGCGGCCGTGATGTCCTGCGCGTAACGGTCGGCGAGGGTCGTGCGCACGAGTTCGGCCGCACGGTCTGCAGCATCGCGAGGGACGGACTCCAGCGGAGCGGCTGCGCGTGCCCCGTCGGAGGCAGCGGCGGTCAACGTGTTGCGGACATGCAGCACCAGTCCGAGCTGGATGATGCCGAGCACGAGCGGGACGAGCAGCATCATGACGAGGACGTAGTCGACGACGGCCGACCCATCCTCGTCCCGGCGCATCAGCCGCCGACGGCCGACAACGCGCTCTCCAGCATCGAGCGCAGCTGGGGGCCGGCGACCGCCGTGAGGATCGCGACGAGCCCGGCGGACATGACAGTGATCATCACCCAGCCCGGGACGTCACCCCGCTCGTCTCGTGTGCGCGTCCACGCGCGTTCCAGAAGTCTCATGTCGGTCCTCTCGTTCAGGTGCTCATGGTCAGGCCGATGTAGCCCGGGAAGAAGGCGAAGATCACCGTCACCGGCAGAACCAGGAAGACGACCGGCAGCATCATGGCGATCTCCTTGCGGCCACCGGCCTCGATGAGCTGGCGGCGCGCGGTCTCGCGAACATCGGAGGCCTGTGCGTGCAGGACGTCGACCAGTGGCGTGCCGCGCTCCACCGCCACGGCCAGACCCTCGCTGAACCGGGCGATGCTGGGCACGCCAGTGCGGGCCGCGAGCCGCAGGAACGCCTCCGAGACTGGTGTGCCGGTGCGGACGTCGGCCAGCACGCGCGCAAGGTCGTGGGAGAGGTCTCCGTGGGCGACACGAAGGACTCGTCCCAGTCCGGCCACCGGACTCTCACCTGCCGCGACGGCGAGGGCCAGCAGGTCCGCGACCGCAGGGAACTCCTCTGCCGCACGCTCCTCGTGCCGCCGCACCTGGGCACTCAGGTGGTTGTCGCAGGCCAACGCGCCGGCGACGAACCCGGCGACGCAGAAGACCAGCAACGGAAGCGCGGCGGTGCGGGCGCCCGACCAGAGCACCAGGCTCGCGACGGCGCACCCGGCGAAGGCGGAGGCTCCCCACACCACCTGGCGCATCCGGAAGTCCTCCACGGTGCCGTCGTGACCGAGACGGTCGAGGCGACGCCGCACACTGCCCGCACCTCCGAGGACGTCGTCGAGCCAGCGGGCCAGTCGGTGTCCAGCCGTGGCGAGCACAGCACCTGCGACTCCGGACTGCAGGATCGGCGCGCTCGGGTGGACGTCGCGGACGTAGGGAAGGACGCGCGACTCCAGGCTCGGCCGACGGGCATGCCGCCACCCGGAGAGGAGCAGCACGATCCCCACGCCGAGCGCCGCACCGAGCAGGACGCCCGTCATGCCAGCACCCTCCGTTCGGTGGGCAGTCGGCCGAGCCACATCATCAGGCGGTACGCGATGAGACACACCACGGCTCCCACCCCGAGCACCACCGCCCCCGTACCACTGGCGTACCGGCTGACGACGTCGCGTTGCAGGCTCATCGCCAGCAGCACCACCCACGGCGCCGCCACGGCCAGACGTGCGGCGTTGACCGTCCAGGACTGACGGGCCTCGAGCTCGCTGCGGGTGCGCAGATCGTCCCGGAGGAACGCCGAGAGGGAGCGCAGCATCCGCCCCAGATCTCCTCCGCCAACGTCACGGGCGACGCGCAGCGCTTCGACGACGCGATCTCCCGTAGGGTCGGCCAGCCGCCGTTTGAGCAGCTCGAGTGCGTCGTTGAAACGTCCCGTGGCCTGGTAGTCCCGCCCGAAGGCGGTGAACGGTTCACGCAGTCCTTCCGAGCCGCGTTCGCCCAGCTGTGCCAGCGCCTCGGGCAACGACAGGCCCGCGCGGACCGCCGAGGCCAGGTTGTCGACCGCGTCCGGCCACAGCTCGGCATGCTCACGGAGACGACGCTGCGCTCGGCCTCTCAGGATCCCGACCGGCAGGAGAGCGCCCATGACACCGAAGGTGAACGCGATCGTCGCCACACCCGAGACCACGAGCATCACCACTGCCGCCGTGACGAAGCAACCCACGCACGACGCCACGAGGACCCGCGGCGTCACACCGGACAGCCCGGCCCGCTCGAGCAGCGCCGAGGGCCCGCGGCCTACACGGACACGCCGAGGTGCAGGAGGGACGGCGTACCACCAGAGCACCAGCAACAGGCCCGTGCCGAGGAGCAGCCCGACCACGACGTTCATCGCCCGCTGGCCTCCGGTGTCAGGCCGAGCACCTCGTCGAGGTCGATACCGGCCTGCTCGAAGGCATCGCGTCGAACCGGAACCCCGTGACGACGGCGCAGGGCGCCGC
This sequence comes from Aeromicrobium sp. CTD01-1L150, assembly GCF_041951745.1. Lineage (GTDB taxonomy): Bacteria > Actinomycetota > Actinomycetes > Propionibacteriales > Nocardioidaceae > Aeromicrobium. The sequence goes on along the minus strand of NZ_CP169555.1, from coordinate 1,340,235 downwards.
CCTCACGCACGAAGACCGGTTCCCCCTCCACGATGCCGTTCTCCACCCGCCCAGTGACAGCCAGGACCTCACGCACAGCGCGGTGCCCGTGGGCGTCGATACCGGTGTGCACCACGAGGTCGACCGAGCTGGCGACGGTGGGCACCACGAAGGCCGCTCCGATGTTCTCCCCCGCCAGCAGCGGCAGCGTGCACAGCTTGACCAGCGCCTGGCGGGCAGAGCTGGCGTGGATGCTGGCCATGCCCGGCAAACCGGCATTGAGCGCCAGCAACATGTCGAGCGACTCCGCGGCGCGCACCTCGCCGATGACGATCCGGCTGGGCCGCATACGCAGCGCTTCCTTGACCAGCGACCGCAGGCCGACCTCGCCGGTACCCTCAAGACCCGCCTGACGCGTCTGCATCGCCACCCAGTCGGGGTGCCCGCACTGCAGCTCGAAGACCTCCTCGGCCGACACCAGGCGTTGTGAGGCGGGGATCGACGCGCACAGGCAGTTGAGCAACGTCGTCTTGCCGGCCTGCGTTCCTCCGGAGACGACGATGTTGAGACCGGCCTTGACACAGCTGTCGAGGAAGCCGGCGGCCGGCTCGTCGATCGTGCCGAGGTCGACGAGGTCCTTCAGGCTGTGGGCCCGGGCCACGAACTTACGGATGTTGACGGCGGCGAACCCGCGGCTGATGCCCTCCAGCACGACGTGCAGGCGGTGGCCGCCGGGCAGCATCGCGTCGACGAAGGGCTGGGAGATGTCCAGCCTGCGCCCCGAGGTGGACAGCATCCGCTCGATCAGCTCACGTACCTGGCCCGCCGTCAGGATGACCGACGTCAGCTCCGGCCGCCCCTGCCGGGCGATGAAGATCCGCTCTGGCTCGTTGATCCAGATCTCCTCGACCTCCGGATCATCGAGAAACGGCTGCAACGGACCGAAGCCCGCCACGTCGGCGACGATCTGCCCGACCACACGATCGGGCTCGTCCAGTGAACGCACCACGCCGGTGAGGCTGCGACGCTCGTGCTCGGCCACCACGTCGAGCGCGACCTGGCGAACCTCCTCGGCCTCACGCTGGGGATCGATCCGGCGCTGCCGCACCACCTCACGCACCCGCTCGGACAGACCCGAGCCCGTCGCCACACTGCTGCCTGGTTCCATCCCCCGGTGCCTTCCCCCGAAGCCGATCGATGCCGGCATACTGCCGCAAAGTCCGCCTTCGGGGAAGCCCGGACCCCAGGTTCTGTGGACAACTCAGACGCCCAACCGACCTGAGACCAGACACCAGCTCCCCACGTCGGGACGCAGGAGACACACCCGTGCCTCGACGAGACCTCTGATCACACCAAGTGGCAATACCATTCTGTTGTATTGTTACTTTCAGTATAAAGTGGCAATAGATGGCCGACGTGCTACTGGTTAGGAGCAGTCGATGAATCGATCTCAAGTGCGATCGGACCAGTCGACCAGTGGACGGTTCGGACAGCCCGACTGGCCGGCGGTCACGATGGTCGAACGTCCGTGGCACACGAATCCGGACCAGCGAGGCCGCAACGGGACCAGGCCGCCCCTCGCAGACCGTCATCTCAAGAGCATCTCGGTCGAGGTGCCGCCACACATTGCAGATCTACCGGTGCAGCTGGCCCCCGAGACCGTCGCCGCCTGTGAGCAGGCAGCCGTAGCCGTGGCCACACTGGACGCACATGGCTCGACGTTCTCGGGCGTCAGCGACGTCCTGGTACGCACCGAGGCTGTCGCGTCCTCGAAGATCGAGCGAGTCCACGCCGACCTCGACGACGTCGCCAGGGCCAGCCTCGGCCACGACGCCGGCATCGCTGCGCAGTCGACACTGGCCGCCACCGCCGCGGTCCGCCAGCTCGTGGAGTCGGCCGAGGCAGGCCAAGTCACGGAACAGGCGATCCGCGACGCCCAGCACCGACTGCTCGCGGACGATCTTCTGGAGGCTGGATCGGCAGGTCGGTATCGCCAGGTGCAGAACTGGATCGGCGGATCCGACTTCAATCCGCTGCGTGCCGTCCACGTGCCGCCTCCTGCGGACGAGGTGCCGGACCTGATGGCGGACCTCGTGCGCTTCGCCAACCGCAACGACCTACCAGCGGTGGCCCAGGCGGGCATCGTCCACGCCCAGTTCGAGGCCATCCATCCCTTCACCGACGGCAACGGGCGTGTGGGCAGGGCACTGCTGGGAGCCGTGCTGCGGCGACGCCGGGTGGCGTCGAACATCACCGTCCCGATCGCGGCGGTCATGCTCAGCGACGTGGACACCTACTTCGAGCACCTGACCGCGTTCCGGTCCGGCGACGCCGCGGGCTTCGTCCGTTACACCGCTTCGGCCGCCATCACGGCGGCTGAGGCCGCCGAGGTGACCGCCGCCCGGCTCGCAGCCATGCCCGCGAGCTGGCAGGACCGTGTCGGCACCCGGCGCGGCTCGTCAGCGCGAGCCCTGATCGAGGGCCTCTTGACCACCCCGGTGCTCGACCTGGGCGTCGCCAAGTCGATCACCAGATCAGCTCCGGGCAGGACACTCGAAGGCCTCGCACGGCTCACCGAAGCTGGGGTGCTGCGGGAGATCACCGGTGGCCGCCGGGGACGCATCTGGCTGTGTGACGACGTGATGGATGAGGTCAGCGAGCTGGAACAACGCATCGGGACAAGGTCCCGGCCATCACCACGCTGGCGATGACCGAGCTCCGTCTCGTGCCGTCGTGTGCGCCACGCCCTTTCACGTTGTTGTCACCTCACCAGGCATCGGACAAGATCGGGGCGTGACGTCCGCCGCGCGCCGCCTGACCGCCAGCCTGTTGACTCTCGGCCTGTTGATCTCGCCTGCAGCGTGGTCGCCGTCCGTCGCCGAGGAACCACTCGACGTGACCGGTCCCGTCACAGACGAGGCGGGCGTGCTGTCCGACGCCGATCACCAGCGCATCGACGAGGCCCTCAAGACGTTCTACGACGACACCCAGCGTCAGCTCTTCGTGGTCTACGTGGACAGCTTCGAAGGCACCACCGGTGCCGAGTGGGCCGAGCACACGGCGCTGGAGTCCGGCCTCGGATCGGCCGATCTCCTCGTGGCCGTCGCGACACAGCAGCGTGCCTACGGATTCAGCGTTCCCGACGACATCAGCGAGACCGACCTCGAGCGCGTCGATCAAGACCACGTGCTGCCCGCCCTGCGACGCAGCGCCTGGGCCGACGCCGCCGTCGCCGCGGCCGAGGGCTTCACGGAGGTCGAGCAGGGCGTCGACGTCCCCTGGCGCCTGGTCGCCGTCGGTGGCGCCGTCGTCATCGGCATCGCAGGCTTTGCCGTCCTGCGCACCCGTCGCCGCTACGACCGCACGCACCACGTGCGCGACGAGCACGGCAACCTCGTCGACCCGGCCGACATCCTCACCGACGCCGAGCTCGAGCAGCACGCCTCGACAGCGCTGGTGGGCATCGACGACGCCCTGCGGACCTCCGAGCAGGAGCTCAGGTTCGCCGAGACGCAGCTCGGCCCCGAGACCACCCGACCGTTCCGCACCGCGCTCGACGACGGACGCGAGCGCGCCCGCGAGGCGTTCGCCCTGCAGCAGATGCTGGACGACGCCGACCTCGAGACCGACGAGGAACGCCGCCAGCTGACCTCGCGGATCATCACCATCTGCGAGGAGGTCGACGCCGCGCTCGACGCGCTCGTCGACGACTTCGACCGGGTGCGCGACCTCGAGGGCAGTGCCGCCCAGGCGCTCGACGCCGTCGCAGACCGCATCGCGGCCACGCACGGCACACTCCCGGCCGCCCGCGAGACGTGGCAGCGTCTGCAGGCCGCTCACGCCGAGGCCGCGTTGTCAGTCGTGGCCGCCAACGTCGAGCAGGCCGAGACTCTCCTCGGCGCCGCCCATGAGGCCGTCGGCCGCGGTCGCGCCGACCTCACCGACGACGTCCCCGCCGCCGGCATGCACCTCCGGGTCGCCGAGTCGGCCACCGCCCAGGCCGAGACCCTGCTGACGGCTGTCACCAGCCTCGAGACCGCCCTCGCGGCCGACACCGATGCCGACCCCGCCGGACGTGTGTCAGCACGGGCCGACGCGGTGAGTGCGTTCGTCGAGACCCACCGTGGAGCCGTGGGGCCCCAGGCCCGCACCCGGCTCCACGAGGCCGACCGGCTGCTGGGCATCGCGCGCAGCAGCGTCGCTGCCGACCCCGACGTCGCGCGCTCCCGGCTGGAACGCGCCGGGCAGCTCCTTGAGGAGGCTCACCAGAGCGCCGACGCCGACGTCGCGCACTGGCGCGCCGAGCACGCTGGGGCCGAGGAGTCCGGCGCCTCCGGAGCCGCCACGGACTCCCTGCTACTGGGCGGGATCCTCATCGACCGGAGCCGCAGCACCACCTCCCGCGGCAGCGGCCGCCGGGGCTCAGCACCGGCGAGCAGCTTCGGCGGCAGCAGCAGGCGCGGCCGCCGGTCCGCTACCTCCTCGCGAGGCCGCCCCCGCGGCGGTAAGTTCTGACCACACCCTCAGGAGAGTGAGCACCATGGCCCAGAAGCAGTCCATCCTCGGACGCATCGCCCAGTTGACGCGTGCCAACGTCAACGCGCTCATCGACCGCGCCGAGGACCCCGAGAAGATGCTCGACCAGCTCGTGCGCGACTACACCGAGAGCATTCGCGAGGCCGAGGACGCGGTCGCCCAGACCATCGGCAACCTCCGCCTCGCCGAGGCCGACCACGCCGACGACGTCGCAGCCGCCAAGGACTGGGGCGCCAAGGCGGTCGCTGCCTCCCAGAAGGCCGACGCCATGCGTGCCTCCGGACAGAGCGACGAGGCGGACAGGTTCGACCAGCTCGCCAAGGTGGCCATCGGCAAGCAGATCGGTTTCGAGAACGACGCCAAGGAGGCAGCACCGGCCATCGCCTCACAGGGAGAGACGGTCGAGAAGCTCAAGGCCGGCCTGGTTCAGATGCGCTCGCAGCTCGATGAGCTGCACACCAAGCGGGACCAGCTCGTCGCCCGCCAGAAGACCGTCGAGGCGCAGGCCAAGGTCCAGGACGCTGTGAAGTCGATCAACGTCCTGGACCCGACGAGCGAGCTGTCCCGGTTCGAGGAGAAGGTGCGCCGGGAGGAAGCCCGCGTCGCCGGCCACGCCGAGCTCGCCAACAACAGCCTCGACGCCCAGTTCGAGGAGCTGGAGGCCGACTCCGCCCAGCTGGAGATCGAGGCCCGGCTCGCCGAGCTCAAGGGCGAGATGGGCTCGGGGACGTCCTCCCTGGGGGCCGGCGACGAACAGCCGCACAGCGACGAACACCCTTCGACCTGACACGACAACTGCAAGGATGAGGCCATGAAGCTCAACGACTCCCACTCCTACGGCGCCGCCGACATCGACGCGGTCTACTCCCTCATCACGAGCGAGGAGTTCCGCACGGAAGCCGCCGAGGACTCAGGCGGAACCGACGTGGACATCACGGTGGAGGAGTCCGACGGTGGTCACATCGTCACGATCGTTCGTACGCAGCCTGCCGACATGCCGGACTTCGTCAAGAAGCTCACCGGCGACACCGTCAAGGTGAAGCAGACCGAGCAGTGGGCTGCCGCCGACGCCGACGGCAACCGCACCGCCGACGTCAAGGTCAGCATCATCGGCCAGCCCGCCGAGATGGTCGGCACGGCAGTGCTCTCCGCCGACGGCGGCGGCACCGCGTTCTCCCTCGACGGCGACGTCAAGGTGAGCATCCCGTTCATCGGCAAGAAGGTCGAGCCCGAGGTCGCCAAGGCGATCAAGGCATCGCTGAAGCACGAGGTCGAGCTCGGCACCTCTCGGCTCTAGCGGGTCAGCAGCTCACGTCGCAGTGAGCTGCGCCAGCACGTCGTCGAGCTCCTGGGTGGCATACCAGGCCAGGTCGCCACTGCCGTCGGCGTCGAGGTGGAACGCCTGCACGAGGTCGAGCGTGAGGTCCTCCTCGTCGCGGACCTCCGCCACCACGACCACCGAACCGGACTCGGCCGCGGTGAGCAACGCGTCGTGCTCGTGCTCCTCGTCCTCGCTCTGGGCGACGATCCGCTCCCCCGGCAGCGGGTCACCGGCGCGCAACGCTCGCAGGCCCTCGGCGTCGGCCGCCACCCAGACCCTCATGAGCACCAGACTCTCATGAACGCTGGGGGCGTGAACGCCCCCGCGGTGCCCGCCGGCGCCGCGTCCCGACGGTCTCCACCAGCTCCTCCAACGCATCGCCGATGCACTGCGCGAGGACGTCGACGTCGCCCACGGCATCACGATCGGCGACGATGCCGTAGAAGACCCGACCGTGGTAGGAGGTCACGCCCACCGACAGCGCACGGTGGTTGGACAGCGGAAGGCACGGGTAGACCTCGGCCACCTGCTCGCCCGCCATGAAGACCGGGTCCTGGGGGCCGGGGACGTTGGTGATGACCAGGTGGTGCCCACGCCCGCTCTCGGCTGCGGCCACCCGCGCCCCCACGGCATGGAAGGTCGATGTCGCGAACCCGGGCAGCGAGGCGAGCTGGTTGGCGGCGACCGCGGACCCCGTCTCGCGGTGGTCCTTCAACGCATAGGAGACCTGGTGCAGCCGTACGACGGGGTTGGACTCGCCCACCGGCAGCGACAGCAGGTGACCCCGCACCTTGGAACCGAGTGACGTCGGCAGGCCGTCGTCGGTGACCACTGACATCGGCACCATGGCCCGAAAGCTCGTCTTGGCGGTCACCGGCTCCGCACGGGTGAGCATCCATCCCCGGATACCTCCCGCGATGACGGCGAGGATGACGTCGTTGACGGTGCCGCCATGCTCCTCGCGGACCCGGCGATAGGCCTCGAGGTCGGTCTCGAGGGAGGAGAAGCGTCGATGTCGCGACGGCACCGTCGTGAGGATGCCGCGCGGCGGCGGCTGGCTGCCCCCCACCACCGGCAACCGGCGGGCGAAACGGACCAGGTTGTGCTCGGTGATCTGCAGGGCCTCGCCGGGGTGCCGCACGTTGCGGTCCACCCCCGCCCGCACGAGTCCCAGTCCCCCAGGACGCGGGCGGGGAGCCCAGTCCTCGTGAGGGATGTCGCGCACCCGATCGGTCTCCTCCAGCAGCACCTGGGCGAGGTCGATCGTCTCCGAACCGTCGACGAGGGCCTGGTGTGCCTTGAACAGCAGCGCCGAGCGAGAACCCTCCAGCCCCTCGATGAGGTACAGCTCCCACAGTGGTCGGTCCAGGTCCAGCCGACGGGCGACGAGTCGGCCGACGAGCTCGTGCAGCGCGTCACGGGTGCCCGGACGCGGCAAGGCGGAGCGCCGGACGTGCAGCGAGATGTCGAAGTCCTCGTCGTCCACCCAGATCGGTGTGCTGAGGGCACCCGGGACCTTGCGCGGGATCTGCCGGTACCGCGGGACGATGTCGAGGCGTTCGTTGATGACCTCGATCAGACGGTCGTGATCCAGTGGCGTCGGCCCGGGCTCCAGGATCGCCAGCGACGCGATCTGGCGCGGCGTCGTCGGCGTGTCGCGGTTCAGGAACATCGCGTCCAGCGGGCTGAGGCGTTGCATCGGTCTCCTCGAAGGTCGGCACCGAACCTACCACCGGGTAGACGCGGTCACGGCACCGTCGCCACGTCCCGGTCGCAGATCTGCGTCAGCGTCGCCACGAGCCGGGTGACTCGTGCGACGAAGGGCGAGTGGGGTGCCGCGACGTGCACCAGCTCCCCTGCCATGACGGCAGCATCCAGGGCGTCGGCGTCCTCAGGCAGGAAGGCGACCGGGCGGGCATCGGCCAGGCGATCCACCGTCGCGGCGAGCTCTCGTTCGTCCCAGCCGAGCGTCGGGCGGACCCGGTTCAGCACGACGTGGGGCTCGGCGTCCACCAGGTCGCGCAGGTCGTGCAGACCCCGGACCAGCCTGGCCAGCCCGACGGGGTCGGCGCGCCCCACGGCCACGACGAGGTCAGCGTCCCGCAGCACCTGCAGCGTGGCCCGGTTGCGCCCCTGCCCCGAAGGGTCCTGCTCCTCCAGGCTGAAACCGCAGTCGACCACGACATGGGCGTGCCCGTCACGCAGCTCGGCCAGCACTCGCTCCAGCGCGGCGGGCCGAAGGGAGGTCCACATGTCTGGTCGCGGGATGCCGGTCAGCAGTCCGAGGTGGTCGGCGACTGGGACCACGTGCTCGACCGCCTCTCCCAGCACGCCACGGTTGGCCGAGCGACAGGCCGCCATGAGGCCGGAGACGTCGTCGAGCAGTGCCACCTGTTGGGCCTGCGAGCCACCGTAGGTGTCGGCGTCGACCAGCACGACCGGCTGGCCGCTGCGGGACAGCTCGGCCGCGGTGGCCAGCGCCACCGTGCTGCGGCCGGGCGCTCCGTGCGGGCCCCACACTGCGGTGACCCGTCCCGGCGAGCCGGCTTCCCCGAGCTCGGGTGATACGGACGCTGCGACGACGCTCGGCTCGGAGCTGGAGACGACGGCCTCGACCTCTCCGGGGCCGGCGCTCAACCCGATCCCGAGCGAGCTCGCCCTGGCCGGGTCACCCACGGCGACCACCCGGACACCACGCTGCTCCAGCGTTGCCACGGCATCGACGTCCAGGCCGGGCAGGTCGACGTCGACGATCGCGACCTCTGCCGTGGCCGGTGGGAGTGCCAGGAGCTCGGCCACATCCATGCATCGACGCGCGAGCACCATGACGTCGGCGGCCTCGATCTCGCGCACCACCGCAGCCTCCCAGCCCGCACCGCCGGCGGCCAACGCCACGGGCCGGGACCGAGGGACGCTCACGAGCGGCGCACCAGTGTCACGTGGCCAGCCGAGACCTGGCCCACCACCTCGCCGGTGAGCTCGACGTCCCCCACGTCGATGATGACGGTGCGGCTGGCCGCCGCTGCCTCGGCCGGGGCACCCGCGCCCGCGGAGACGATCGAGACCGATTCCAGCACGCGGCTCGCCGTCTGGGACGGATCGTCACCCGGCGCGGGCCCCACCCACACGTCCACCAGCTCACCGCGGTGCAGGTCATCGGGCGCCGAACCGGCAGCCACTGCGAGCGGCAGCTCCGTGGCGGCCACGTCTTCTGACAGGACGAGATGAGCGTTCCCGAGGAGAGTGCCTGCCGAGACGTCAGTGGCCCACCGCAGGTCGCTCAGCGCTGCCGGGAGCTCCTCCTCGGTGCGCAGGGCCCCCACGGCGGCCGCGTCATCGAGCACCGCCCGACTCTCGACGAGCTGCTGCTCGGTGACCGCGTCTCCGGCGACGACATCCTCACCGAGGGCCCAGTAGCCGACCCGATCGTCACTGGAGGCGACCACCCAGGAGCCCAGCACCACCGCTCCCAGCACCAGCATCCCCCCGAGCAGCAGGCGTGGGTCCGACCACGTCCGATGCTGCAGACGACTCGTCTGTCCCCGCTCGCGGGGCCCCCGCCACGACTTCATGCACTGTTTGTACTCAGTCGGGCCGTTCCCGTCCACCCCTCGTCCACCGGGCATCGTCATCTGTCCACAGGCTCGGCTCGGCATACGGCTCGACGGGGGCACCGCATGGGAAACTGGGAGGCATGTCAGCCGAGCAGCGCTTCCTCACGCTCGCCGACGTGGCCGAGGTCCTCAACGTCACCGTCCGGCAGGTCTATGCCCTCGTCCGCAGCGGTGATCTCCGCGGCATCCAGATCGGTGGACGCGGTCAGTGGCGGGTCGAGCACGATCAGCTGGAGGACTACATCCAGCGGCAGTACGCCAAGGCCGAGCAGACACTCGCGGAGGACGACGGCGGCCAGGACACCGACGACAGCCACGACGTCGAGGAGAGCGGCAGCACGACCGACGACGACGTCAACGTCTGAGCGAGACCACCGCGAGCGCGGTCAGGGGCAACAACGTCCGGCGAGCGGCTCCGGTGAGGACGGTCACGAAGTCCTGGCCGACGACGTCGACCTGTCCCTCGACCACGATGCCGTCAGTGCGCACAGCCCGCAGCTCGTCGCCGTCCTGGCGTGCCCGGCGCAGCACCTGGCGCCAGTCCAGCCGTGCGGTCACCTGGGTCACCGGGTCCGCCCGACGGCTGGCGCTGCGCAGCGCCAGCACGGCCCTGGCGGCGACCACATGGTCCATCGATGCAGTGGTCAGGTGGAGCAGGGTCTCGTTGACGAGGACGACCTCGCCCGCGATGCCGCCCGCTCCCAGGACGTCGAGCTCCACGTGGCCGCCGGCCAGTGAGCGCCACGAGGTCGAGCCCCACTGCTCGTCGCTCAGCTCTGCCACCAAGGCATCCCGGTCCTGAAGCGCAGCGTCCTCGGCCTGGCCCTCGAGGTCAGCGAACAGTCGATCCCATCGCACAGGGCTCACCCTAGTGTCCACACGAGCTGTGCACGTAGCGTTGACGAATCACCGTGAACGTTCTTTGATGTTCTCAAACGTCATCAAACGTTACGATGGAGAACCACATGCTCAGCAGAACCGGGCGCCTGGCCGCGGTCATCGCGCTGCTGTCCGTCACGTTCACCGCCCCGCGCTGCGGTGCGGCGATGACGGCGATCAACGGACAGGAGCTCGATGCGGCCCTGACCGGCTTCCTCGAGCTCGGCTGGCTCGCACTGTCGGTCTGGGTGCTGCTCGCCGTCGGTCTCGGCACGCTGCGCGGGATGCCGGGACACGTGGGGCGCACCCTGCTCCCGACAGCAGTGCGCGCCGTGGTCTTCACCGGCATCACCGGAGCAGCCCTCGCGGGTCCGGCCCACGCGAACGACAGCTCCTGGCCGCTGGACGGTCTCCAGCTGCCGGAACGGACCACCGTCGTCACCGATACGGCCGCCTCTCGCGCACCGGCACCGTCAGCGCGTCCCACCACCATCACGGTCCGAGCCGGGGACTCGCTCTGGTCACTGTCGCGCAGTGCTCTCGGCACGGGGGCGAGCGATGCGGCCCTCGCGCATCACGTCCGGCAGCTGTACAGGGCCAACCGGGACGTCATCGGAGCCGACCCCGACGTCGTGCATCCCGGCCAGCGGCTCCGACTGCCCGAGACCTCGCAGGAGTCACGATGAGGTCGGCCGTCGCGCTCACCCGACGTTCGGTCTCCTGGGACGAGCCGCTGCTGGCGACCGCGCCGGGTCAGGCACCGTTGCCCTTCCCGGGCATGCCCGCCGTCCTGCCCGTCCCTGTTGACCGCTCCGACACCGAGCTGTCGCGCCGCGCCATGCGACAACCCGTCGCACGCTTCATGCAGGCCCTCACCGAGGTGCTGTCCGGCGAGCGGCCACCGCGCCAGATGGCCGCCTGGATGACCCCCGACGTGCATGCGTCCCTCTGCTCGCGTCTCATCGCTCACGCCCGCGTCTCGCGCAAGGGAGCCAGCAGCACGGCCCGGCTGGTGTCGGTGCACGTCGCGATGATCCACGAGAACGCCATGGAGGTCGCGGGCCGCATGGTGCATCGCGGACGATCACGTGCCGTGGCGGTCCGTCTGGAGCTGCTCACCAACCACCGCGGGCGCACCCACTGGACCTGCACCGCACTGGAATGGGCCTAGTGAGGCCGCAGCGCCACTCGTTGACAAGCGGAGAGGCCGCGCGCCAGCGATACTCAGGTGCCTGAGCTGTGGCTCGAGCCCTGACGAGGCGGCTCAGCGGTTGCGCTTGCGTGACTGTCGCTGCTTCTTGGCCTTCTGACGGGCCTTGGACTTCGTCTTGGTCTGCCGCTGCCGCTCGTTGTCGACCGGCGCGCTCTCGCGACGCACCTCGGCCTCGCCGTCCTCGTTGGGGGCGGAGTAGGCGAGCTGCTGCTCCTTGCGGGGCGCCAGACCCTTGGCCTCCAGCTGTGGCTCTGCACCATCCTGCGCCGCGTCCTCAGCGCCCTCGTCCAGAGCCGTCACCTGGACGTCGAGATTGAACAGGAAGCCGACAGACTCCTCGGCGATCCCGTCCATCATGGCGGTGAAGAGGTCGTAGCCCTCGCGTTGGTACTCCACGAGCGGGTCGCGCTGGGAGTACGCGCGCAGCCCGATGCCCTCGCGCAGGTAGTCCATCTCGTACAGGTGCTCACGCCACTTGCGATCCAGCACGCTCAGCAGGACCTTGCGCTCCAGCTCACGGGTGACCGGACCGGTGAGCTCCTCCTCGCGGCGGTCGTACGCGGCCAGGGCGTCCTCGGTGACCGCTGCGGTGAGCTTGTCGCGCGTCAGCTTCTCTCGACCACCGGCCTGCGACTCGACGGCCTCGATCTCCAGACTGATCGGGTACAGCGTCCCCAGGGCCGTCCAGAGCTTCTCGAGGTCCCAGGTCTGCGGGTATCCCTCCGTGGCGCCGACGACGTAGGCCTTGACCGTGTCACTGATCATGGAGCGGACCCACTCGGTGAGGTTCTCCCCCTCCAGGACCCGGCGACGCTCGGTGTAGATGACCTCACGCTGACGGCTCATGACGTCGTCGTACTTGAGGATGTTCTTGCGGGTGTCGAAGTTCTGCGACTCCACCTGGGTCTGCGCCGAGGCGATCGCACCGGTGACGCGCTTGTTCTCGATCGGCACGTCGTCAGGGATCTTCATCGACTGCAGCACCCAGTTGACCCAGTCGGCCTTGAACAGGCGCATCAGGTCGTCCTCGAGCGAGAGGTAGAACCGGGTCTCCCCCGGGTCGCCCTGACGGCCGGATCGGCCGCGCAGCTGGTTGTCGATGCGTCGCGACTCGTGTCGTTCGGTGCCGATGACCGCCAGACCACCGGCTTCGGCCACCGCGACCTTCTCGCGCTCGACCTGCTGCTCCATCTGCTTGACCGCCGCCGGCCAGGCCGCCTCGTACTCCTCAGAGCTCTCCAGCGGGTCGAGCCCCTTCTTGCGCAGCTCCTGGTCCGCCAGGAACTCGACGTTGCCACCGAGCATGATGTCGGTGCCTCGCCCGGCCATGTTGGTGGCCACCGTGACGGCGCCCTTGTGGCCGGCCATCGCCACGATCGAGGCTTCCCGGTCGTGCTGCTTGGCGTTGAGCACCTCGTGCGGCACCCGACGCTTGCGCAGCTGTTGAGCGAGCCGTTCGCTCTTCGCCACGCTGGTGGTGCCGACCAGGATGGGCTGACCGCGCTGGTGGCGCTCGATGATGTCGTCGACGACTGCGGCGAACTTGGCGTCCTCCGTGCGGTAGACGAGGTCTGGCTGGTCCACGCGCGCCACCGGCTTGTTGGTGGGGATCGGGACGACGCCGAGCTCGTAGATCTTGTCGAACTCGCTCGCCTCGGTCATGGCCGTACCGGTCATGCCGCCGAGCTTGTCGTAGAGGCGGAAGTAGTTCTGCAGCGTGATCGTGGCGAGCGTCTGGTACTCCTCGCGGATCCGTACGCCCTCCTTGGCCTCGATGGCCTGGTGCAGACCTTCGTTGTATCGGCGGCCGTCGAGGATGCGACCGGTGTGCTCGTCGACGATGATGACGTTGCCGTCGACGACGACGTAGTCCTTGTCCTTCCTGAACAGCTCCTTGGCCTTGATGCCGTTGTTGAGGAAGCTGATGAGCGGCGTGTTCACGGCGTCGTAGAGGTTGTCGATGCCCAGCGCGTCCTCGACCCGGTCGATGCCGGCCTCGGTCACCGAGATGGTGCGCTTCTTCTCATCGACCTCGTAGTGCTCGTCGCGGGTCATCGAGCCGACGATCCGGGCAAACTCGCCGTACCACTTGACCTCTTCCTCCGTGGGACCGGAGATGATCAACGGCGTCCGCGCCTCATCGATGAGGATCGAGTCGACCTCGTCGACGATCGCGAAGTTGTGCCCCCGCTGGACGCAGTTCGCGAGGTCGTCGGTCATGTTGTCGCGCAGGTAGTCGAACCCGAACTCGTTGTTGGTGCCATAGGTGATGTCGCACTCGTAGGCGTCACGACGCTCGGCCGGACGCATGCTCGGCAGCACCATGCCGACGCTCAGCCCGAGGAAGGTGTAGACGCGCCCCATCCACTCCGCGTGGTACCGGGCGAGGTAGTCGTTGACCGTCACCACGTGGACGCCCTTGCCCGACAAGCCGTTGAGGTAGCAGGGCAGGGTGGCCACGAGGGTCTTCCCCTCACCGGTCTTCATCTCGGCGATGTTGCCCAGGTGCAGCGCGGCGCCGCCCATGATCTGCACGTCGAAGTGACGTTGCCCGAGCACCCGGTTGGCCGCCTCGCGCACGGTGGCGAAGGCCTCCGGCATCAGGTCGTCGAGACTCTCGCCGGCCTCGAGCCGCTCGCGGAACTCCCCGGTCATGCCCTGGAGCTCCTCATCGCTCAACGAGGAGAACTCGTCCTCCAGGGCGTTGACCTGCTTGACGATGGCCTGGAGCTGGCGAAGGACCTTGCCCTCGCCGGCACGAAGAATCTTGTCGATGACCTTGGGCACGTGGAACGCACTCCTCTATCGAGATGGGGCACTGCGAGTCTAGGGCGTCCCCCCTGAACCCCGGAGGGCAGCGCCCAGCTCGGACGCCAGAGTCCCCCGGGGCTCCACGACGACGTCGTCCAGGCCGAGCCAGGCAGACATGACTCCGAGCTCCTCGGCCAGCTCGCCGGCCGTGTGCGACGGGGCACCGGGCTCCTCCCAGGCACCGCGCACCCGCAGGACCCCCGCAGGACGGTCGGCCTTGAGGTCGACACGCGCGACGAGAGCGTCGCCCAGCAGGAAGGGCAGCACGTAGTACCCGTACTCCCGCTTGGCCTCGGGGACGTAGATCTCGATGCGGTACCGGAAACCGAACAGCTGCTCCGTGCGGGTCCGTTCGAACACGAGCGGGTCGAACGGGCTCAGCAACGCCCGCGCCCGGACGGCTCGAGGCCGGGATGCGTCACGGTGCAGGTAGGCCGGGCGCTCCCATCCTGTGACCTGCGCGGGCACGAGCACACCGTCCTCGACGAGCTCGGCGACGGCCTGCTGCGTGGGCGCCGGAGCAGTGCGGAAGTAGTCACGCAGGCACGGCTCGGTGCCGACGCCGTGGGCACGAGCCGCGTGCTCCACCAGCACCCGGTGCGCCTCGGCCGACGACAGTGCCGGCCGCGCGAGCACCGCCGCGGGGATGACCCGCTCGGGCACGTCGTAGAGCCGCTCGAACTGGGCGTTGCGGCGGGCGGAGGTGACGGCACCGACGAAGAACAGGTACTCCAGCGCCTGCTTGGTCAACGACCAGTTCCAGCCCCAGTGCGAACGATCACGCTCGCCCGGAGCCTCGACGACCGCGTCGACCTCCCGCGCCGACAGCGGTCCGGCGGACTCGACCACCTCGAGCACGGCCTGGACCAGGTCGGGATGCTCCTCGGCCACCCGTCTCGGACCTCCCCAGATCTCGCGACACTCAGCCATCCGGTGCTGCATGGCGGGCCACAGCTCGACGTCGACGAAGGTGGCGACATGGGCCCAGTACTCGAACATCGCCCGCGGGGCACGCCCTGCCGCGCGATGGAAGACGTCGAGGTCGTACGGGCCCATGCGTGAGTAGAGGGGCATGAGGTGTGCCCTCTGCAGCACGTTGACGGAGTCGATCTGGAAGAACCCCAGACGCCGCAGCGTGCGTCGCAGGTGAGCACCGGTGACGGGCCCTCTCGGACGCGATCTGGTGAAGCCCTGTGCCCCGAGGGCGACCCGACGGGCCTGCAGCGGGGAGAGTCGCTCAGTCATGGAACCGATCGTGGCGTACGCCGGTGACAGGACCCAGCCTGGGGCGAATCGGCCACATGGCCGAAGCGGTGAGTCCATCGCCCCCACGAGGCTCGGGGCATGGACACATCACCGACCTTGACTCGCCGCGAGTGGTTGCTCGTCGGCGGACTCCTCCTGCTGGCTCTCGTCCCATCGGTCGCCGGCGGGGTCCGCATCGGCGAGATCGCCACCGGTGCCTCGCAGACACCCCAGAACGCACGGTTCCTCCAGATGCCGCTGCCCATCGTCGTGCACGTCGTCGCAGCGCTCGTCTACTCGGTCGTCGGAGCCTTCCAGTTCCTCCCCAGCGTGCGCCGATGGCACCTGGCATGGCACCGCTTCGCCGGGCGTTTTCTGCTCGTGCCGGCGGGGCTGATCGTCGCCGCCAGTGGCTTGTGGATGACGGCGCTCTACCAGAGCCCGGCATCTGACGGCACCGCCCTGACAGTCTCGCGGTACGTCGTCGGCGGCCTCACGCTCACGTTCACCGCCCTGGGGGTCAGCGCCATCGTCCGGCGCGACGTCGCCGCTCACGGCGCCTGGATGCTCCGCGCCTACGCACTGGCCATGGGCGCGGGCACACAGGTACTCACCTCGGGACCGTTCCTGCTGCTGTTCGGCCCACCCGACGTCTTCTGGCGCGTCGTCCAGATGGATGCCGGATGGATCATCAACGTCGTGGTGGCCGAATGGATCATCTCCCGTCGGCGAACGGTGGCACGACGAGATCGTGCTGCGACGGTCACCGCATGAGTAGGATGCCCACCGTGCGACGGTTGATCAGCGCCGCGTGGTCGAGCCCTCGCTCCGCCGGTGGTGAGGGCCCACGGCGGCGGGACGTCGCGATCGTGGTCGCGCTGGCCCTGGCGACCCTCGTGGAGGGGTCGCTGCGCACCGACCTGACGTGGCCGCTCGCCACCACGCTCGTGACACTGGTGCTCCTGCCCGGGCTCGGGTGGCGACGTTCGCACCCTTTGCCGGTCACCGCGGCCATGTCCGTGCTGATGGTGCTCTTCGCGCTCGCACAAGCCGTCGCGGGAGCCGGCCAGGACGCGCTGGCCACCATGTTCGCCCTGATCGCAGTTCCTCATGCCCTGTTTCGCTGGGGCTCAGGACGCGAGCGCATCCTCGGTGCCGCCGCTCTCCTGGCGGGACTGGCGTGCTCGAGCGCACTCGGCCCCGATCGGCTCGAGGGGGCAGTCGCCGGGACCGTCTTCCTCGGCGGTGCGTGCTTGGTCGGAGCGCTGCGACGTGAGCGGGTGGAGTCCCGCGCGCGACAGCTCGACTCCGTGCGCACGCGCGAGCGCGAGGCACTGGCCCGCGACCTGCACGACACCATGGCGCACCGGGCCTCGACCATCGCCATCCGTGCCCAGGTCGCCGGGGAGGAACCCGGGAACGTCTCTCGCGTGAGCGAGTCACTCGCGGTCATCGAGCACCAGGCACAGTCGATCCTCACCGACATGAGAGCACTCGTGCGCACCCTCCGCGAGCCCGCCGACTACGCACCCTCTGCCGGCCTGGCCGAGCTCGAGCGCCTGGCCGACTCCGGACCACCCCCGGTGGCCGTGCAGGTCGACCTGCCCGACGACGTCGCGGGCATCGTGGCCACGACCTTGTTCCGGATCGCCCAGGAGGGCGTCACGAACGCTCGGCGCCACGCCCACGCCGCCACCGTGATCGACGTGTCCCTCACGGTGGCGAACGGTGCCGCGCAGGTCACCGTCCACGACGACGGCACCCCGACCCGCACGCCGGCCGGCGACGGCCACGGACTCCGAGGGATGGCCGAACGCGTGGCGCTGCTGGGCGGGGAGGTCACGGCCGGCCCCTCCCCTGGGGGCGGCTGGACACTGCGCGCCACACTTCCGCTGGACGGCGCAGCGTGATCCGCGTCCTCATCGCCGACGACCACGAGGAAGTACGCACCGGCCTGCGCCTGCTGCTGCAGTCCCAACACGGCATCGAGGTTGTCGGCGAAGCCACGGACGGGGTCAACGCTGTCGAGCTCGCCCGACGACTGGGCCCCGACGTCGTGCTGATGGACATCCGCATGCCTGGTCTCGACGGCATCGAGGCGACGTCCCTGCTCGCCGGCGAGCAGGTCGCCGACCCGGTCGCGGTCGTCGTCATCACGACCTTCGACCTCGATGAGTACGTGCACCGGGCGCTGCGTGCCGGTGCCAAGGGGTTCCTGCTCAAGGACGCAGGTCCCCAGCTGATCGGCGAAGCCGTGCGCGCCGCGGCGAGCGGCGATGCCCTCATCTCCCCGCGGATCACGATGCGACTGCTCCACGAGTTCGCGACGTCGGACCGTCCCGTACGGCAGCCGGTCAGCCCGCTCACCGATCGCGAGGAGGACGTCCTGGCGCTCCTGGCCGCAGGCCTGACCAATGTCGAGATCGGTGACCGGCTGTTCCTCTCACTCGGAACCGTCAAGACACACATCGGGGGCATCCTCACCAAGCTCGACCTGCGCAACCGCGTCGAGGCAGCGATGTGGGCGTACGAATCGGGCCGCGCCCGCACCGATCGGCCGCAGCCACCCGGCTCCGGCCCGCACCCCTGACCCGACGGCCTTGGCGGGCCTAGAGCGGGTCGTCGAGCAGGTTGGAGCGCACCGCGTACATGGCCGCCTCCATGCGCGACTTCATCTGCAGCTTCTCCAAGATGTTGCGGATGTGGTTCTTGACCGTGTTCTCGCTGATGTAGAGCTCCTCGGCGATCTGCCGGTTGCTCTGCCCACGGGCCACGAGCCGCAGGACCTGCAGCTCACGAGCCGTGAGCTGCCCGGCCGGCTCGGCCGGACCCCGCGACATGTGCACGAACTCCTCGAGCAGCTTGGTGGCCATGCTCGGACTGATGAGCGACTGGCCGGCCGCGACCAACCGCACCGCTTCTGCCACCTGGTCGTACGTCGAGCCGTCCTTGAGCAGGTACCCCGACGCACCGCTCTTGATCGAGTCGTAGAGGTCACGCTCCTCGTCGCTGGCGGTCAGCATGATGATGCCCGTGGACGGCGAGATGGCCTTGATCGCAGCACACACCTCCACACCACTGCGACCGGGCATCCGCACGTCGAGCAGCACGATGTCCGGAGGCGTCTCCTCCACGGCAGCGATCGCCTGGTCCCCGTCGTTGACCTCGATGAGCTCGAGCGAGTCATCGGCGCTGAGCACCATCGAGACGCCTCGGCGGAACAGCTCCTGGTCATCGACCAGAAGAACGCGGATGTGAGGATCCCGAGACGTCACCCGGTCATCGTAGTGCCGCTCCGGTCCCCCGTCAGCCCCTTGGACGCCCTCGGTGCCGGCGGGGGGCCGGAGCTCATCACTCACTGACGTCCAGATGAATGACGCCGTAGTCGTATCCCTTGCGCAGATAGACGACGCTCGGACGCATCGAGTCCTTCTCGACGAAGAGATAGAAGTCGTGCCCCACCAGCTCCATCTCGTGCAGGGCCTGCTCCAACGTCATCGGTGTGGCCTCATGGGTCTTCTCACGGACCACGAGCGGGCCGTCCCCCTCCACGTGCACGCCGGCGACATCGCGCGAGACGGTGTCCTCGACGTCAGGGGCCGGGTTGATGAGCTCCGGCGGGACTTCGGCCGTCGCCTCCGCGAGAGATGCCGGACGATGCTTGCCCCGGCTGATCCGGCGACGATCCGCCGAACGACGCAGCCTGGACTCCAGCTTGTCGATGGCCGCATCGAGAGCAGAGTGCTGATCGGTGGAGGCGGCCTCGGCACGAATGACCGGGCCCCGAGACCGCACGGTCATCTCCACACGCGCCGCCTTGTCGTGCTGGCGCGGATTGGCCTCGTGGGTGACCTCGACCTCGACCCTCAAGATCTTCTGACGCTGGTCGTACTTCTCGATCCGGTGGAGCTTGTCCTCGACGTGGGCACGAAATCGATCAGAGATCTCGCTCCTGCGGCCATTGACGACGATTTCCATGAGGGCCTCCCTGCGTTGGGTGCGGGCTGGGTCACATGCTTTGACCGTAGTCCCACCCCGGTTCACTTTCCAGCCATGTGGCCGATCCGCTCGAATCACGACCGGGCGGAGACGGCCGCGGCACCCAGCACCGCGACTCCGGCGACCCTCAGGGCCCGAGCGGCCTCGTGCACCGTGGCCCCCGTGGTCACGACGTCGTCGACGATGACGACCTCCCGTCCGAGCAGGCCGCGGGCAGGCACCGCCCGGAACGCCCCCGCCAGGTTGGCCGCCCGCTCACGAGCGCCGAGTCCGCTCTGGTCGCGCGTCTGATGGCGCATCCGCAGTGCACGGCAGACCCTGACGTCCAGCCCGAGCCGACGCAGGAGGCTCGCCGAGCCCACCGCCAGCCGGTCGACGACGTCAGCACCGCGAGCACGCCGGCTCCGCCGCGACGCCGGCACAGGGACCAGCGCCACAGGCCGAGACGGCCCGACGAGCTCGCACGTGCTCGCCGCCACCAGGTGCGCCAGCATCGGGGTGAGGGCGAGCCTCGGCTGCTCCTTCCACGCCACCACGGTGAGCCTCAAGGCGTCGCGATGCTCCCCCGCCGCGACGATCCTCACCGGCTGCTGCCGCACCACCACCGGTTCCGGGGCGATCAGCGGTGCACAGGACGCACACACCGAACGTGAAGCCCGCTCGCAGACCGGACAGGTGGCGCCCAGCACGAGGTCGGCCGCAGCCGCCCGCAGCCCCGGCGCCTCCTGTGCACCAGACTGGGGCCCACGCACCCCCGCGGCACCAGACTGCGGCCCACGGCCCCGCACCCCCGCGGCACCAGCCCGCGGCCCACGGCCCCGCACCCCCGCCATGACCCTCCTCCTGTTCGAGACACCCAGGACTCCAGCATGACCGGCCAGGCGGCCGGCGACCATCGACGTCGCGGCGCCCTGTGGATGACCGAGGACCGTCAGCCCGGACTCCCGAGCGCGGTGAAGGTCGCATCGTCGACGCTCGACCACCCCCCGCCCCGGGGAAGGAACCACACGCTCCCGTCGGCGTCGAGGACCCAGTGGCCGGGTCGAGAGCCACCGTCCACCACCAGCTCCCGTGCCTGCGCGCCTTGCGGGAGCGCCACGCCCCCGGCCCGCCCGCCCTGCAGGTCCGAACCGTCGATGTTCACCGAGTGCACCTGCTGGCCGATGTCGGTCTCGGCGAGGAAAGCCAGTCGGGTGCCGTCGATCCACACCGGGGAGCGCAGCGACTCCTGACTGATCGGCACCTCGCGTGGCCGATCCAGACGCACCACGTCGCCATTGTCGTCCCGGACGACCGCACCCACCAGCAGCCGGTCACCGGACAGCGCCACGTACCGGCCACCCTCGGGCGAGAGCCGCACCGCGAGAGCATCACCAAGCCCCTGCGTCTGCACGACGTCGACGTCGCCTTCGTCGACGATCCGCACCCGCGGAGCACCGCCGGGGCGGTCCAGCACGAGAAGAGTTCCATCATGGGACCACGACAGGTCGCTCACCGACGCTCCCGCGACGTCCAGACGCTCCTCACCCTGCCGGTCAGCCACCCGGACCGTGTTGTCATCGGGCAGCAGAACGGCCACCCGCCCGTCCCACACGCTGACCCGCGAGACTCCTTGGGCATCCTCGGCCCACGGGCCGTCGACCGGTCGGACCGACCCGTCCCTGAGCTCGGCGAGAGCACCGTCGCGGACCACCCAGGGGCCCCCGTCAGAAGCGCGGGGTTCATACCGGCTCCACGCATCGACGGACTGCACACTGTCGCCTCCGGGAAGCCGCAGCGCCGTCGTCCCCAACACCCGGACGCCGGTGATGTCGTCGAGCTGACGCAGCGTCCACACCAGCTGGGCGGACATCCGCTGCGCCGCCGGCCCGTCCAACGACTCGGTCTCCTCGCTCAGCTCGACGTCGGCAACACCGTCGGGACTGACCGGCACCGAGGGCCGCAGGTCAGCAGCAGGCGGCAGGTGGGTGCGCACCGATCCCGACTCCTCGGCCGGACCGCGCGCCAGGCTCAGCACCAAGGACGTCGGCAGAGTGTCCCCGACGACGAGATGCACGAGATCGGGCACGAGGTTCGCACCCGACGCGTCGAAGAAGTAGATCGAGAACGGTCGGATGTAGTCGGCGGCGAACTTCTCGTTCACCATCAGTCCGCTCGGAGGGTTGCTGATGCGCCACTCGCCCGCAACCCGCTCCAGCTCCAGCGTCGTGCTCTCGCGTGCGTCCTTCGGGGTGCGTCTGCCCTGGGGGTCGAGAACGGCGTCGACCTGCCGGGTCAACGTCACCTCCACGCCGTGGTCCTCCCCCTCCCGCGGGGTCCCGGCATGCGGTTCGGTGTAGATCTCGGTGCGGTCCGACGGCCGCCAGGACTGCTCGGCCCGGGGCGTGAGGAACTGGGCCGCGACCCCGCGGGAGACAGGGTAGGCGAGCATCGCGTCCAGATAGCCGCGGACCACCTGCTGCGGACTCGATCCCGGCGACGGAGGCGCCGGCGCGTAACGAGCGGTGCTCCCGGAGAGATCCTCAGCCTCCTCCACGTTCTCCACCCCGCTGCGCACCGGCATGCTCGTGCATGCACCCAGCACCAACGCGGTCAGCAGGACCACCATCCAGCCCCTCATGCGTACCGCAGCCTCACCGCAGGGCCGATCACGGAGACCTGCTCACGTCGGGTCACCTGCTTCGGCAACGTCAGCACGAACTCAGCCCCCCGCCCCGACCTGCCGAAGGCCACGAGCGTCCCTCCGTGCAGCGCGGCGTCCTCGCGGGCGATCGCCAGCCCGAGCCCCGTGCCGCCCTGGGCCCGCGCCGGATCAGCCCGCCAGAAGCGGTCGAAGACCCGCAGGTTCTCATCATCGGCCAGCCCGACACCGAAGTCCCGCACGACGAGAGAGGCGAGGTCGGACCGCTGCCCGACCTCGATCTCGATGACGTCGGAACCGCTGTACTTGGCCGCGTTGGCCACCAAGTTGCGCACGATGCGATCGACCCGACGGACATCGGCCTCCACGACCGCCGCAGCACGATCCCCCACGACCCGGACCCGCACACCCAGCCGGCTCGCCACCGGGTCCTGCACCGTCTGGCGGGCCACCTCCGCGAGGTCGACGTCGCTGAGCTCCAGCTGGGCGGCGCCCGCGTCGAACCGGCTCAGGTC
Organism: Aeromicrobium sp. CTD01-1L150; assembly: GCF_041951745.1. GTDB lineage: Bacteria > Actinomycetota > Actinomycetes > Propionibacteriales > Nocardioidaceae > Aeromicrobium. The sequence goes on along the minus strand of NZ_CP169555.1, from coordinate 1,317,482 downwards.
CAGCAGGTTGGACAGCAGCTCCTCGAAACGGTCCAGCTCACCCTTGAGCAGCTCGGCGGCCCGCGCGGTCTTGGGGTCGAAGCGGCGCCGCTCGTCGTGCAGCACCTCACTGGCCATCTGCACCGTGGTCAGCGGTGTGCGGAGCTCGTGGGAGACGTCGGAGACGAACCGCTGCTGCAACCGCGAGAGATCCTCCAGACGTCGGATCTGGTTCTGCAGGCTCGCCGCCATCTGGTTGAACGAGGTGCTGAGGCGGGCGATGTCGTCCTCGCCGCTGACGTGCATCCGTTGTTCCAGGCTTCCGGCCGCATACCGCTCGGCCACCCGTCGGGCGAGGCGCACCGGCCCGAGGACCTGCCGGGAGACCAGCCAGGCGACCCCGCCCACCATGAGGACCATGGCCGGACCGCCGACCAGGAGCGCCTGGCGGACCAGGTCGACGGTCGCCTGCTGCTCGGCCAACGAGTACAGGTAGTAGAGCGCGTACGTCTCCCCCGTGCTCGGGGCCTGCAGCTGACGTCCGACGACCACCGTCGGCACGTCCTCACCGCTGCTGAGCACAGTCAGGTCGGAGTACCGCCAGAAGACACCCGGCGTACCGCGCACCGTCTCCTGCAGGTCCGAGGGCACGGCGTCGTCGGCGAGTGCCACCGACGAACGCCGCGGGATCACCTCGGCTCCCGACGTCAACGGACCCTCGAGCACGAGGTCGAAGACGCGCGCCGGCTCATCGGTGCGGGTGACCGCATCCACCAGCTCGGTGAGCGTCTGGCTCTGCGCTGCCGGTTGGGTCTCCACCTCAGCATCCAGCTGTGCCTGCGCGGACTCGAAGGCCGACTTCGCCTGGGCCACCACGGCCTCCTGGCGGCGCTCAGCCAGACGCTCGGCGACGCTGGTCAGCAGCGCCCATCCCGTGAGACCGACGACGAGGGCGCTCAACAGCAGCGTGCTGAGGACGACACGCGTCTGCAGCGAACGGCGCCACAACTGACCCAGACGGGTCATGAACAGCTCATGTGGGAGCGATCGCCTGGTAGCCGACACCGCGCACGGTGCGGATGACTCGCGGCGACTCCGCGTCGTCCTCGATCTTGGACCGCAGCCGGGTCATGTGCACGTTGACCAGCTTGGTGTCCCCGGGGTGGTGGTAGCCCCACACGCGCTGCAAGAGGGTCTCGCGCGTGAACACCTGGTCGGGGCTGGACAGCAGGCAGGCCAACAGGTCGAACTCCAACGGGGTGAGGTCCAACGACTGGCCGGCGCGGGTCACCGTGTGCGCCCCGGGGTCGAGCACGATGTCGCCGAACGTCAACGGCTCGTCGATGGCCTCGGAGCGCCGCAGCCGCGCGCGCACCCGAGCCACGAGCTCGGAGTTCTTGAACGGCTTGGTGACGTAGTCGTCGGCTCCTGCCTCCAGGCCACGCACGATGTCATCGGTGTCCGACTTCGCCGTCAGCATGATGATCGGGACCTGCGACGTCGCCCGGATCTGGCGGCACACGTTCATGCCGTCCAGCCCGGGCAACATCAGGTCCAACAGCACCAGGTCCGGCCTGAAGGAGGAGAACGCCGACATCACCGACTCGCCGTTGCGGCACACCGATGTCGTCAGGCCCTCGCCCTCCAGGACGATCGCGAGCATCTCGGCCAACGACGAGTCGTCGTCGACCACGAGGACGCGATCTCGCTTGCTCCTGCGATAGCTCATGCAGCCACGTTCCCAGAAAAGCACCGAACAGCACGAGAACGCATGACGTCGTCGCGTCGACCCGTTCGCTGGTGCTCACTCATGCGCACGTCCGGACGTCGCGCTCCGGCTCAGTACCGGTAGTGCTCCGACTTGTACGGCCCGGCCACGTCCACCCCGAGGTAGGCGGCCTGCTCCTTGGTCAGCTCGGTGAGCTCGACACCCAGAGCGCCGAGGTGCAGCCGGGCGACCTCCTCATCGAGGTGCTTGGGCAGGACGTGCACCCCCAGCTCGTACTGGCCGGCCTTGGTGAACAGCTCGATCTGCGCCAGCACCTGGTTGGTGAAGGAGTTGGACATGACGAACGAGGGGTGGCCGGTGGCGTTGCCGAGGTTGAGCAGGCGTCCCTCCGACAGCACGATGATCTTCTTGCCGTCAGGGAAGATCCACTGGTGGACCTGCGGCTTGATCTCGTCCTTGACGATGCCCGGGATCTTGGCGAGCCCGGCCATGTTGATCTCGTTGTCGAAGTGACCGATGTTGCCCACGATCGCCTGGTGCTTCATCTTCTCGAAGTGCTCGACGGTGATGATGTCGAAGTTGCCCGTCGTGGTGACGAAGATGTCCGCCGTCTCGACGACCGACTCCAGCCGCTTGACCTCATAGCCGTCCATCACGGCCTGCAGGGCACAGATCGGATCGATCTCGGTGACGATGACGCGAGCGCCCTGGGCCCGCAAGGACTCAGCCGAGCCCTTGCCCACGTCGCCGTAACCGGCCACGACCGCGACCTTGCCGCCGATGAGGACGTCGGTGGCGCGGTTGATGCCGTCCACGAGCGAGTGGCGGCAGCCGTACTTGTTGTCGAACTTGCTCTTGGTGACCGAGTCGTTGACGTTGATCGCCGGCCACAGCAGCGTCCCGTCGCGGAAGCGGTCGTACAGACGGAGCACGCCGGTGGTGGTCTCCTCGGAGACACCCTTGATGTCCCCGGCGATACGGGTCCAGCGCTGCGGGTCGGCCTCCAGTGAACGGGCCAGGACGCGCAGCACCTCCTTGTACTCCTCGTTGTCGGTGGAGTCCTGCGACGGCACGGAGCCGGCCTTCTCGAACTCGACACCCTTGTGGACGAGCAGCGTGATGTCGCCGCCGTCGTCCAGGATCATGTTGGGGCCCTGGCTCTGGCCGTCGGGGCCGGCGAAGGCGAAGACCTGCTCGGCGAGGTCCCAGTACTCCGCGAGCGTCTCGCCCTTCCAGGCGAAGACCGGGGTTCCCTGGGGATCCTGGGGCGTCCCGTCAGTGCCGACGACGACGGCCGCGGCCGCGTGGTCCTGCGTGGAGAAGATGTTGCAGCTGGCCCACCGGACGTCGGCGCCCAGCGCCGTCAGCGTCTCGATGAGCACGGCCGTCTGGACCGTCATGTGCAGCGAGCCCGCGATCCTGGCGCCCTGGAGCGGCTTGGAGTCACCGTACCGCTCGCGCATCGCCATCAGGCCGGGCATCTCGTGCTCGGCGAGCTCGATCTCCTTGCGGCCATACTCAGCGAGGGAAAGGTCCTTGACGTCATAATCCATGAGCACCAGCCTACCGACAGGTCAGCGGACCCATGCACCAGACGTGCTCAGAGGGTGCGGGCCTGCTCGGCCAGCATGACCGGGATGTCGTCACGCACCGGATAGGCGAGCCCACAGGCGTTGCAGACGAGCTCGTCGGCGTCGGCGTCGACGAACAGCGCAGCCCGGCACTGGGGGCAGACGAGGATCTCCAGCAGCGCGGGGTCGATGTTCATGAGACCAGCCTAGATCGCACCAGCAGAATTGCGATACAGCGGGACCGGCTCCCTCGGTGAACCAGAGCGGGGTCAGCCGCGCACGAGGGAGAGGACGTCCTCGCGCACCCGAGCCATGGTGGCCTCGTCCTCGCCCTCGACGTTGAGCCGTAGGAGAGGTTCGGTGTTGGACGCCCGGACGTTGAACCACCACGTGTCCGCCTCGACGGTCAGTCCGTCCATGCGGTCCTGGCGATGGTCCGCGTAGCGGCGTGAGAGCTCCTCGATGACTGCGTCGGCGTCGTCGACCCGGCTGTTGATCTCACCGGAGGCCGTGTACCGGCTGTACTCGGCCATGAGGTCGGCGAGAGTGCTGTCGGTCTCGGCGAGGGCACCGAGGACGTGCAGGGCGGCCAGCATCCCGGAGTCGGCGAGGTAGAACTCCCGGAAGTAGAAGTGTCCGGAGTGCTCTCCCCCGAACACCGCCCCGGTACGCGCCATCTCCGCCTTGATGAGGGAGTGTCCGACCGGGGTGCGGACCGGGTTCCCGCCGTGCTCGGAGACGATCTCCGGGACGGCTCGTGAGCAGATGACGTTGTGCAGCACCGTCGCCCCCGGCTCACGCTGCAGGTGACGTGCCGCCACCAGGGCAGTGATCGCCGAAGGGGTGACGACGGCTCCTGTCTGGTCCACGACGAAGCACCGGTCGGCGTCACCGTCGAAGGCCAGTCCGACGTCACAGCCCTGCTCCCTCACGGCGGCCTGCAGGTCGATGAGGGTGCTGTGGTCCAGCGGGTTGGCCTCGTGGTGCGGGAAGGTGCCGTCGAGCTCGAGGTAGAGCGGGACGAGCTCGACGTCGAGGCGGGCGAACACCGCCGGGACGGTGTGCCCGGCCATGCCGTTGCCGGCGTCGACCGCGACCTTCAGGCGTCGCCCGGACACCGGTGCGAGCCGCAGGAGCGTCTCGACGTAGGTGGCCAGGAAGTCCAGCTCCTCGACCTCGCCGGCGGCCTGCTCCGGCGGCTGGTCAAGCATCGGCGAGGCGAGCTCGGCGATGGCTGCGAGCCCGGACGTGAAGCCGATCGGCCGCGCCTGGGCACGACACAGCTTCAGACCGTTGTCGCCCGCCGGGTTGTGGCTCGCCGTGATCATGATCCCGGGAACGTCGAGCGCCCCGGAGGCACAGTAGAGCAGGTCCGTGGAGGCCAGACCGACGTCGATCACCCCCGCCCCGCGCGAGACGATCCCGGCCGTGACCGCGGCGGCGAGGTCCGGGGACGACGCGCGCATGTCGCGCCCGACGACCGCCCTCCCACGCCCTTGGCTGATGCCGGTCTCCTCCGCGAACGCCGCGCCCAGCGCCAGCGCCACGTCGTCGTCGAGCTGCCCGGGCGATCGGCCACGCACGTCGTAGGCCTTGACGATCTCCCGCAGCCGGGCATGCATCAGCGGTCCTCCGACCCGGGCTCGCGCACCAGGCGCAGGGCAGGCGCGGACTGCTCGGGGTCGGGGCGCCGAGGCCGACCGGCCTCACGTACGGCATCGGCCAGCGCGAGCAGGTCGTCATGGGTCGGCTCGAGGGTCGACGGGTCCGGTGCGAGACGCAGCACGTCCCAGCCGCGCGGGGCCGAGAGTCTCTGGGAATGCTCGGCGCACAGGTCGTAGGTGTGTGGCTCGGCCGCCGTGGCCAACGGACCCAGCACGGCCGTCTGGTCCGCATAGACGTACGTCAGCGTGGCCACCGCCCGTTGTGAGCACGCGGACCGCGTGCATCGTCTGATCGAACCCACGGCAGCGAGGGTATCCGCGAGACGGTCACCGCCCGGTTAGGCTCACCGTGTGAAGCAACGGATGGGACACCTGGGCGGCACCGTCAGCGGCCCTCGCCCCGGGCGCATGCGATCTCGACGGGGCCGCGGGCTGCGAGGGCCCGTCGCGCTGCCCGGCCCGCTGTCGGCCACGAGCGTCCCGGTCCACCGCACCCCGCGCGAGCGGTTCGACCTGCTGGTCGCCGGTGTCGTCTCGGCGCTCGACAAGCACTTCGCCGCCGAGCCCGAGGACGTCGACGTCGTCGTGGAGGACGTCCCACTCCTTCCGGCGGGCTGGGACGATCCGATCCCCCACGGCGCCGTCGTCCGCTCCGGGTCGGGACACCGTGTGCTGCTCTACCGGCTCCCGATGACGCAACGGTGCGACACCGCCGAACAGCTCGAGGATCTTGTCTGGGGCGTGCTGCTGCAGTACCTGGCCGAGGCCTGGGAAGTCTCCCCCGAGGACATCGACCCGCGGCCTTGAGGGCGGCTCGCCCTCAACGACTGGGCGCTCCCCACCGCACGGCGGGGCCCTGCGCCGTCACGGGCGCGGCCGTCAACGGCAGTGCAGCCAGACCGCCTGCGGCGGAGTAGTTGGCCGTTCCCAGCACACCGCCCTCGGACCGCAGCACCAGGTAGGCGGCGTCATCGGCCTGCAGCACGTCGCCGAGGTCGGCTTCGACGCTCGAGCCTTCGCCGACCTCGACGCGCGTCTCCGCGACGCTCTGCCCCTGCTCGTCGAACGCCTCGACGCTGACTCGAGCCTCGGCCGACGGCGCCGTCAGCACCACCGAGTCGAGCTCGGGTCCGCCGAGCCGCAACGGGACGACCGCGGGGCCGCTCCAGGGCTGCACGGTGGGAGTCACCGCGGCGTCGTCACGACCGACCGTCTGCACGTCGCCGGTGATGCGCGCAGAGGCCGAGAGCTCCAGCGAGACGGGCGTCTCGCCCAGTGCGGCGGGCAGCTCCACGACGCTGGTCTGCCCCGCACCGACCTCGACCTCGTCGAGGCCCTCGGGCACGAAGGTGCCCTCCGTCCCCCGCGCCGCGACGGCCACCCGTGCCGTGGAGTCGGTCGGGTTGACCAGGCGGAGCACCCGTGCGGCGCCGGAGGCCGGCAAGGTCCCGATCTGCACCCTGCTGCTTGGCGAGGCCGCCGCGGGCACCAGGCTCCGCCCGTGCGGTGAACCGTCGTCCACGACGGCGGACAAGGCTCCTCGGCGACGTTGCAGGGCGACGGCGACGTCCTCCTCGCCGGCCGCGAGGTCGGCGACCCGAAGACGTCGTGTGGATCGCGGCTCGACGACGACACCCTCGCTGTCCACCGCATCGATCTCGCCGTCCTGGCCCCACAGCCTCAGGTCAACCACGGCGGGGACGTCGGCCAGGTTGGTGAGCACGAGGATGGATCCGTGCTGCGTGGTGGACCCCAGCCCGGTGAACCAGGCCTCATCGACGATGCCGGGGCATGCGCCGAGGAACAAGTTGCCGTCCTGCGTGCCGGCGGTGTGTCCCACGGCGCCGGAGGCCCGACCGCTCTGTCGCACGAGGACATCGGCGGCGCGGACACTGGCGGCGCGGTACCTGCTCGCATCCTGCAGGTCGCCGACCTCGTCCCCGTCGGGCAGCGTGATGGCCTGCGCCTCGTCGCCCGGCTCGACCTGTGTGGCGGCGATGGTGTGCCCGGCCCCGGCCACGCAGGCGTAGCTGGTCTGGTCGACCTCCACGGGGCGCGGTTCCCGGGCCTGGTCAGTGGTGGCGGGCACCACGGCGACGAGCGCCAGCAGCAGGACAGCGACGACGGGCAGGGCCGCCAGGGTGAGGCGCCTCATGCAACCACGCCCCCCGAGGAGCCACCGCAGGAGTGCGGCCGCCCGACGTCGTGCCGACGCACTCGCTCCCGCTCACTCATGCCATCACGCTGGCGCTTGCTCATGCCCGCACCTCCTCGTCATGGCGGGCATCGTCGCGACGTCGCACCGGTGCGGTGGCGATGATCGCGCCGAGCCACACCATGATCTGCAGGACGCCGAAGCCCGTGCGCCAGATGCCTGCCTGCGCCTCGTGGCTCTCGGCCTCCAACGACAACGTCCAGACGCGCGAGCCGGGCCGGTCGCTCCCGGCAGGCTCCAGCTGGGAGGCAGCATCGATCCGCTGCTCGACGACGGGGTCGACGTCCGGCGCGTAGACCGACTCGACCCCGAGGTCGGCCAGGGCACGCAGGTGGCTGGGTGAGGCGCTGGAGAGCAGCCCCTCGGCCGCTGCGACCAGCTCGTCGCGTCGCTGCGGATCGGGGTGGAGCGCTTCCTCGCCGAGCACCGGCCCGGCTCCCCGGACGACACGGACGTCCACGCCCTCGGCGAGAGTGCCTGCGACCACAAGAGTGTCCCCCGACCGTTCGGACAGGAAGGCCGGGACGGTGTCCGGACGAGCGCGATCGAGCGGATCGTCGGAGCCGCGCACGACCCACCACAGGCCCGACCCGACCGGAGCCAGCAACGCCAGGACGAGCAGGCCCACGACGGCCGGACGCGCGAGTCCGGCCCACTCCGGTGCCGCGACGAGGACGGCCGTGGCCAGCCCCAGGATCCAGACCGCCACCGGGACGCCGACCCACGGTGTGATCGGGGCGGACCCACCCGGCACGCTGAAGGTCACCAGGCTGCCGAGCACGGCGAAGCAGAGGCCGACGACGGCGACGAACCAGCACACGAGCACCGCGGTCCTCGTGGCCCGCGGCAGCAGGGCGAGGACCGCGAGCAGGACCAGACCTGCCCCGAGCCAGGCCGGCGCCTGACCCGGTCCTCCGGCACGGCCGAGCAGCAGGTACAGGGCCTCGAGCGCGCCGGCACCCTGACCGGGGACCGGGTAGCCGGCCTCCCACCAGGTGCGCAACGGGTGCAGGGCTCGCTGCACGACCCACGGCCCCAGCAGCACGCACGAGGTCACGGCGGCGAGTGCGACAGGACGGCCCAGTCCACGCTCGACCACGGCGAGCAGGAGCAGTCCCACCAGGCACAGCGGCAGCACGACCGGGGCGAACGCCGCCCCCACCGCCATCCAGATGCCGAGCCGCAGGCCCATCTGCCACCCGGGCCTCTCCAGCAGCTGCAGTGCCGTGTTGGCGATGATCGGCAGCACGACGAGCGCCACCACGGTGCCGATCCGGCCCTGGGCGATGGCACCGATCGCCGCGACGCTGACGGCGTACGTCACCGCCCACACGATGCGCAGTCCGCGGTGGCCGCTGATGATGCGACCCAACCGGTGCGCGCTGAGCCCGGCGAGTGGGACCGCCAGGAGCATCAGGACGGTGACGACCAGCCCCGGAGCGAACCACACCGGCGTGGCCACCGCCGCGAGCAGCCCGGCGAAGACCGGGGCGAACGTCGTGCTGGCGAGGCCGACGTCGTGCCCTCGCTCCAGGAGCAACGCCCACCACTGCCCGGCCCCGTCCGGCGTCGGCGGCAGCGCGCCACCGAGCAACGACGTCCCGCCCCCGCCGCCCCACATGTCACGACCGGCGACGAGCGAGGCCACCAGCAGACCCAGCACGGTGACCAGCCAGGGGCGTCGGCGCCACAGCGGTGGACCGTCGTCGAGATCGGTAGCGTCGTCCGGGTCACCCGACCCGAGCGTGGAGCGTCGTCCGGTGGTCTCGATCGTCTCCGGCCGCACGAGCGCCGCCACGATCCCACGGAACGCGTCCCAGCCGTGCCGGTACGGCAACCAGAAGGGTGCCAGCAGGGACTGCACCTCACGCTGGGACCGCACGCTGCTGGCGGCCCTCGCGCGTCGGGCGGCACGCAGGTCGAGCGGGTGGGTATAGACAGCGCGCAGAGCCAGGAGCTCATCGCCTGCGGACTCCGGATCCTTGGCCAGCAGGAACCCCAGGAAACGCAGCACCGTGCCGAGGAACAGCCGCAGGTAGGCCCACACGAAGCGGGGTCCGGACGTGTTGGCGAGCACCGTGTACATCGCCGCCCGCCGGGTGTCCCACGTCGGCGGGTCTCCGGCGCTGCGACGACGGGTCCGTCGCCGGCTGGCCTCGGCGTGGAAGATCACGGACCCGGGGGCGGTGCGGGTGCGGTACCCGGCTCTGGCCACCCGCCAGCCGAAGTCGATGTCGTCGAAGTGCAGCGGCAGGGCGCGGTCCAGCCCGCCCAGCTCCTCCCAGACGTCGCGGCGAACCAGCATCCCGGCGGTGTTGACGGCCAGGACGTCGCGGGGCCAGTCATGCTGGCCGGCATCCGGCTCGCCGGTCTCCAGCCCGGTCTCACGAGACCCGGTGCTGGTGATCGTGAGGCCGACCTCGAGGAGGCGACGCAGCGACGGCCACTCGCGGATCTTGGGGCCGACGACGGCGATGTCGTCGGCCGTCGTCGCGACGTCGAGCAGCCCGGCCAGCGCATCGGGATCGACCGCGGCGTCGTCGTGCAGGAACCAGATCCAGTCCGTGGCCGGTAGCGCGGCGACGCCGAGAGCAGCTGCCGCGCCGAACCCCGTGCCGGACGGTGCGTACTGGATCCGATCCGCGCCGAAGGACTGACGCAACAGCTCGGCACCGTCGTCGGTGGACGCAACGTCGACGACACGCCAGGCCGTGGGCGCATGATCCATCCCGGCAAAGGACTCCAGCACCTTGGGGAGCCAGGTGGCTCCGTCATGGGCGACGAGAACCGCACCCACCGTGGGAGGTGCGGACAGCCAAGGGCGCACTTCCTCCTCGACGTCGTCCATGGGGGCCGAGCCTAGTAGACCGGTCCTGCAGAGCCCCGCGGGCGTCAGGCGCGCTTCTTGAGCTTGCGCCTCTCACGCTCTGACAGACCACCCCAGATGCCGAAGCGCTCGTCGTGCGCCAAGGCATACTCGAGGCACTCCCCACGGACGTCACACGTGAGGCAGACTCGCTTGGCCTCACGCGTGGACCCGCCCTTCTCGGGGAAGAAGGCCTCAGGGTCCGTCTGGGCGCAGAGGGCACGCTCCTGCCACATGAGCTCTTCGTCCTGCTCCAGTGGCCAACCCAGATCGAATGACATGCCGGTAATTACACGCCTGTCTCTGCCACACGTCAAGCCGAAATTCCACAATCGGCGCGATCATCGGCGTGTCGCACGTCTCGTGGGCCCCTCAGTGTGCGTGTCTGCCCCGGTGACACCATGACGACGTGACCACTCTCGCAGACCTCCTGCCCCGCGTCGCGGATCCCGCGCAACCGCTCATCACCTTCGATGACCGCACCAGCGGCGAGCGCGTGGAGCTCAGCGCCGTCACCACGTCGAACTGGGTGGCCAAGACGGCGAACTTCCTCGTCGACGAGCTCGACGCCGAGCCCGGCACCAGGATCAGGATCGGTCTGCCGTCGCACTGGCTGCGCCACGTCTGGCTGCTCGCCGCCTGGACCGTCGGGGCCACGGTCGTCGACACCGCCGCAGACATCGGCCTGAGCGGACCGGACCTGCAGGCCGAGGAGGAGCACCGCGTCGCGGCGTCCCTGCGCCCCCTCGGGGCCCGGTTCCCCGACCCTCCCCCGGGGTTCCTGGACATCGGTGCCGAGGTGCCGGGCCACGGGGACCATTTCGTGCCACTCGACCCACCCGCACCGCAGACGGAGGCGATCGACGTCGACGGTCTCTCCGGAACGCACGCCGAACTGCTGAACGACGCCACTGCGCTCGGCCAGCGAGTCCTGGTGGAGCCGCAGACCCTCGCCCAGGACGCCAGGCTCCTGGTGGACCTGCTCCTCGGCGGGGGCTCCCTGGTGCTCGTCACGGGCGGCACACCGGACACCCTGCGGAACATCGCCGTTCAGGAACACGCCCTGATCCGTTAACGGAGCCCGCCTACCGTCGCCCACCGCGGGACCCGCCCCCACAGCACCGGTCGCCGCACCCCACGACGAGAGGTCTCCCATGGGTCCTGCGGACGACACCGCGCTCGCCGGTCTGCGCCGTGTCGGGGGCCGCCCGTCGCTCAGCACCTACCTGGCCGAGGTCTGGCGGCGGCGTGCTTTCATCACCTCGCTGGCCCGGTTCCGCGTGGAGGCAGAGACAGGACGCAACCGGCTCGGCACCGGCTGGCTGGTGCTGCGCCCCTTGCTCAACGCCGGGGTCTACGGGCTGGTCTTCGGCTTCGTCCTGCAGACGAGCCGGGACGTGGACGACTTCATCGCGTTCCTCGTCGTCGGCGTGTTCATGTTCGAGTTCTTCTCCACCTGCCTGACGACGGGAGCGAAGTCGATCACCGGCAACGCCGCGCTCGTGCAGAGCCTGAGCTTTCCCCGCATGGCCCTGCCACTGGCCCTGGTGGCCCAGCGCTTCCTGCAGTTCCTGCCGATGCTGGCGATGATGCTCGCGGCAGCCGTGCTGTTCGGGCACTGGCCCCGGCCGCAGTGGCTGCTGCTGGTCCCCCTCGTCGTGCTCTTCACCCTGTTCAACACCGGACTGACGCTCATCACCGCTCGTCTCACGGTCCACCTGCGAGACCTCACCCACCTGCTGCCGTTCATCTCCCGGCTGTTCTTCTACACCTCGGGGGTCTTCTACAGCATCGAGGAGCGCCTGGGGGCCCGTGGCTGGATCTCGACGGTGGCCGACCTGCAGCCCGTCCACGAGTTCCTCTCCCTGGCACGCGGGATCCTGCTGCAGGGTCCCGACCACATGAGCCGCCCGGAGTACTGGGCCTACGCGACCCTGTGGTCACTGGGCTCACTCGTGGTCGGCGTCGTGTTCTTCTGGATCGCCGAGGAGCGCTATGGCCGCACCGACTGACCACTGGCAACCCGCCACCGGGAACAGCACTCGGACCGAGACACCATCGGTCGTCGTCGACGACGTCCACGTCGAGTACCAGGTGCTCGCCACGGGCCAGCGCGCCACCGGCGCGGACGCGGGGCGTCGCCTCCTGCAGCGGCGCCCCCGCTCCATCCGCACGGTCCACGCACTGCGAGGTGTCTCCCTCACCGCGCACGAGCAGGACTCGATCGGTGTGATCGGCGCGAACGGGTCGGGCAAGTCGACGCTCATGCGCACCATCGCCGGGCTCACTCCCCCGAGCCGAGGGGTCGTCCACGCCGCCTCGCGACCGAGCCTGCTCGGAGTCGGCGCCGCGCTCATCAAGGACCTCTCCGGTGGGCGCAACGTCATCCTGGGCTGTCTCGCCCTGGGCCTGACCAGGCAGGAGGTGGAGGAACGCTACGACGACATCGTCGAGTTCTCCGGGATCGGCGAGCACATCGACCTACCGATGCGGACGTACTCCTCCGGCATGACCGCCCGGCTCAAGTTCGCCATCGCCACCGCTCGTGACCACGACATCCTCATCGTCGACGAGGCACTGGCCGTCGGCGACCAACGGTTCCGTCAGCGCAGTGAGGACCGGATCCGCGAGATCCGCGACCATGCCGGCACCGTCTTCCTGGTGAGCCACTCCATGCAGTCGATCCGCGACACGTGCAACCGGGTGATCTGGATCGACCGGGGCGAGCTCATGATGGACGGCGAGCCCGACGAGGTGATCAGGGCCTACCAGCGGAGTCACTGACCGGTCAGCAGGTCTCGCTCAGGTCGTCGGCGTTGTTGGCCTCGGCCTGACGCCGGTTCTCCTCCTGCAGGTCGTCCTGCTGGTCCGGGATCGAGGGCGACGGGGCCTCGGTGGTGGCCGCCGGGGTCGGCGTCGTCTCCTCCGGCTCGTCCTCCTCGCCGATGGCCACCCGGATCATCCGGTGCACCTCGTCCCAGTCCGGTGCGGCGACGTTGACCTCCGGGGGGACGAGCGAGACCGAGGTGATCGAGTGGTCTCGTGACTTCAGGGCCAGGTCTCCGAACGGGCCGAGCTCGGCGGCCGGGATGTCGGTGGACAGCAGCTGCTCGCTGGAGCGAGCGATGTCGGTGGCGTTGAGCAGGACCTTCTGCGGGCTCATCTGGTCCAGCATCGCCGCCATGAGGCACTTCTGGCGGCCCATACGGGTGAAGTCGTCGGACTGCACCCGGCTGCGCGCGTACCAGAGGGCGTCCTCGCCGTTCAGCTTCTGCTTGCCGGCCTCCAGGTACTCCTGCTTCCAGGCGTCCTCGAGGCCGAACTTGGCCAACCGGGTGGGAACGTCGATCTCGACGCCGCCGACGGCGTCCACCAGCGACTCGAAACCTCTCAGGTTCACCATGACGTAGTAGCTGATCGTGAGGTCGGTGGAGCCCTCGACCGCGTCGATCGTCGCCTCGAGGCCGGGATCGTCGGCGTCGGGATACAGCTCCGGATGCTGACGACCCTCGGTGTGGACGGCGTTGATGAGGCACTCGCCACCGCAGTTGTAGCCGTAGGGGTAGATCTCACGCATCGGCGAGTCCTCGCGGAACGGCACGTTCTGCAGGTTGCGGGGCAGGGAGATCAACACCGCATCCCCGTCGTCCGCGTCGACGCTGACCACCGTGAGGGAGTCGGGGCGGATGCCGTCGCGGTCGTCACCGGAGTCCGAGCCGATCAGCAGGATGTTGTAGCGACCCTCCAGAGGCTGCTTGACCTCCTTCTCGGCGAAGACCTCGTTGACCACGCTCCGCTGGACTCCAGCGAGCTGCGAGGCGTAGGCGGCGGTACCCGCGACACCGAGGAGCAACGCCACGTTGAGGATGACCACGACGCCGGCCCGCCAGGCCGGGAGCGCGAACGGCTTGGCCAGGCGGAACGCGTCGGCAAGGTAGGCCAGCCAGATGACCACGAAGGCCACCAGGCCGATCCGGGCGACCATGAGCACCGTGGAGTCGGTGGCCATGCCGATCAGTCCGGCCCGGTCGTCGCGGAAACGCCAGGCCGTCGCCACGAGCACACCGATGACCGCACCCCACAGCAGCAGACCGATCCAGCCGACCAGACGGCGTCCGACCGCCACCTGCGCCGAGCCGGGCGCCGCTGCCGACAGGATCACCAGTGCGATGGCGCGACGAAAGCGCAACCGTGGCGACAGGACGTCGGCGTCCTGACCGCGGCTGAGCAGCTTGGCGCGACGTCGCGTCATCGGCTTCCTTGGGCTGGGGCTCTGCGACTGCCCAGTATTCCCGATCAATCCAACACCTCGCGATCCGGGCACCGTCTGGGAGTCACGCCTCAGCACGCCGCAGCGACGTCACTGGCCTGGTTGGCCTTGCGCGGGTCCTTGGCGGGAGCCTCCGGGTCGGCGTGGGAGACCTGCTCGAGACTGGCTCGCTCGATGCCGTAGGGCTTGGGTGCGTTGCCCTCCGCCTTGTCGATGCTCTCGGCGATGATCTTCCTGACCTTGTCGTAGTCGGGATTGCCGGTGTAGATGACCGGCGGCGTCAGCGAGACGCTGGAGATCTTCTGCGTCCGCGCCTTGAGTGCCAGGTCCATGAAGACGTTCAGGTCACCGGAGGGAATGTTCGTGGTCAGGAGCGCCTTGCCGGAGTCGGCGATCTTCTGCACGTTCATCAGGACCGTCTTGGGGTCCAGCTGCTCGACCATGGCGCTCATCAGGCACTTCTGACGCCCCATGCGCGACCAGTCGTCGTTCTCGACGCGACTGCGGGCGAACCAGAGTGCGTGCTCCCCGTCGAGCCGCTGCTTGCCCTTCTCGATGTAGCCGGAGATGGGTGAGCCGATGCCGCCGATGGCTGTGCGCTCGCGGACGTTGACGTCGACACCACCGACGGCGTCGATGACCCTGCTGAAGCCCTCCATGTTGACCAGCGCGTAGTAGTTGAGCTTCAGGCCGGTGATCTCCTCGACCGCCCCCATCGTCGCGTCGATGCCCGGGGAGTCCTCGTCGGACGTGTCCGCCCCGAACTTGTCCGCATTGTCGTCGGCCCAGGTGTTGACGGCGTTGAGGTAGCAGCCGTCGCAGTCGAAGCCGTCAGGGAACTCCTCGTCCATGACCGACCCGTCCGGGAAGGGCACGTTCTCGAGGTTGCGCGGCAGACCGATGAGCACGGTGCGTCCGGTGTCCTTGTCGATCGAGGCGACCTGCAGGGAGTCCGGGCGCATACCGTCGCGCCCGTCGCCCTCGTCGGTGCCCAGGAGCAGGACGTTGTACCGGCCGTCGGTGGGGTCCGAGCTGGTCGAGGACGCGAACACCGTGCCGATGAAGCCGCCCTGGACGTTCACGAGGTGGGCGGCGAAGAACAGCACGCCCGCGGTGCCGAGGCACAGCGCCGCGTTGACGCCGGTCATCCACAGTCGATGGCCTCGGTTCAGCTGCAGCGGGCGGCCCAGCCGCCAGGCGTCGAGCAGCAGCAGCACCCACGCGATGGCCCCCGCCACCAGCAGCCACCTGCCGAGGAACAGCAAGGTCGGACTCGTGACCAGGGCGAAGACGCTGGAGCGCGAGGTCATCCCGAGCAGTACGACGACGGCGGCCAGGGCCAGGCAGGCCAACCAGATCCGCACCGCGATGCGCCCCACCCGCCGGTTGCCCATCACGAGCTGGGCCGACCCGGGAATCACCAAGGTCATGAAGGTGAGCGTGAGCGCACGCCGGAACTGGACGCGATCGGATGCCAGCTGGGTGTTGCCGGGCCGGCGTCGCTCGGCTCCGGCGGGGGCGCCGGGCCGTGGGCGGCGGTCGGAACCGTCGTCGCTCATGTCGTCCTCACTGGGTCGGTGGCTGGGTCGCCAGCCGTTGGGGAAGAAGTGAAGGTCGTGCTCGATCGTCACACAGAACTCTCGACCAGAGGTCGAGGTCGCGTCGCGACACGCCGGAGAGGTGGGATCGTCGCGCCGTCGTTCCGATACGGTCGTGCTCATGGCGAACCAGGGCGGCGACTACGACTGGCTGTACGGAGGCTCGAACACTCCTCCGGCCGCGCCGCGACCGAGTGGATCGGACCTGCCGCCGCCCAACCTTCCCCCACCGGGGCATCGAGCGGCCCGCCGGCCGTCCGGCGGTGGACGCGCCCCGCGCAACAAGCGCAAGCTCGGACCGGCACGGATGGTGATGCTGCTCCTGGCCGCGTGGCTGATCTTCCTCGTGGCCACCCCCCTGTACGCCTTCACCACGATGTCCAAGACCGACGCCGCTCCTGACGGTGACCGACCTGACAACCAGCGGGG
Organism: Aeromicrobium sp. CTD01-1L150; assembly: GCF_041951745.1. Classification (GTDB taxonomy): domain Bacteria; phylum Actinomycetota; class Actinomycetes; order Propionibacteriales; family Nocardioidaceae; genus Aeromicrobium. The sequence continues at coordinate 1,301,161 of NZ_CP169555.1, read as the reverse complement.
TTCGACGTTCCTGCTGGTCGGCTCCGACAGCCGCACGGACGACCGCGAGGACGGCGATCGGGGCCGCACGGACACCATCATGCTCCTGCACTCCGGCGCCGGCCCGTCCATCATGCTCTCGCTCCCGCGTGACTCGATGGTGGAGATCCCCGGCCACGGAACAGCCAAGATCAACGCTGCCTACGCCTACGGGGGCGCCGAGCTGCTGACCCAGACCATCGAGCTGAACACCGGGATCCGCGTCGACGACTACGTCGAGATCGGCTTCGGGGGCCTGGAGTCGGTCGTCGACGCGGTCGGTGGCGTCGAGATCTGCCCCGAGGAAGCCGTCAAGGACTCAGACGCCAAGCTCGACGTGCAGGCCGGCTGCCAGGACGCCGATGGCGAGACCGCCCTGGCCTACGCCCGCGTCCGCAAGGCGTACGACTCCGGGGACATCCAGCGGGTGCAGAACCAGCGGGAGGTCATGGGCGGCATCGCCTCAGGAGTCGCCTCCCCCTGGACGTTCATCAACCCGGTGCGTTACTGGGGGGTCAACTCCGGCGCCGCCTCGTCCGTCGTCGTCGGCGAGGAGATGAACCCCTACGACATCGTGAAGTTCGCGCTCGCGTTGCGCGGCGCGATGGGCGACGGAGGACTCAGCTGCACCGTGCCTGTGGCGGACTTCTCGGTCCGCTGGGACCCTGAACGCAGCAGCCAGGTCTTCGACCTCATCGCCAAGGACCGCACCGGCAGCATCGGCGACCTGTGCACCCCGGACGGCCTTCCGGCCGACTGAGGACCTCACGTTCCCTCTCGTTGCCCCATCGCAAAGGAGATGCTGTCGGCTGCCCGTTGCAGCTGTGGGAGTTCCGGGGAGTCGCCGGAGACGTCGAGGACATCACGCGTACTGAGCAGGCCCAAGGAGGCGACCATCTGCTTGTCGTCGTACACCGGGACGGCGAGCACGGCGATTCCACGAGGACTCACCTGACCCGAGAACCCGCACTCCTTCACCGCATCCACCTCCCGCTCGACCGCTCGACGCTCCTCCGCCGGCAACGAGCGCAACGCTCGACGAACACGAGGATCGGTGGAGAAGGCTTGGAATACGATCGCCTGCGCCGCTTGGCTGCGCAAGTGCATCCCGACACGGACAGTGACGACGATCTCGCGCTGGGAACTCTCCTCCACGTGTGCCACGACCGGCGAGGAGGCGCCCCACAGCGACAGCACTGCCGTGATCCGCGTCGCCTGGGCGAGCGCCGACATCGGCTCAGGCGCCAGGTCGAGGATGTTCTGGCGCCCCAAGGCGAACGAGCCGAGCTGGATGAGTGTGGGGCCGGGTCCGTAGGTGCGGTCCGGTCGCGTCTCCAGGATCCCGGCCGCGACCAGTGACGCCAGGTACCGGTAGGTCGTGGTCCGGTTGAGGCCGATCAGGTCCGCGGCCTCGGCACTGCTGACCGTCTCCCGGCCAGGACCGAACAGCGCCAGGATCCGACCCACCCGGTCCACCGCCTGGATGTCCACCGTGCTGGACATGGTCGGCTCCCTTCATCGTTCGCAGGGCTGAAGAGACATCATGGCGCACACCCGCGTTCGCGTCGCTCACCGCCACGCATGTCACGGGGTCTGGCGGACCGCCATGATGGTCGTCGGGACCGGTGCAAGGGTCTGTGTCGCGCCGATGCGTCCGTACGTCGGGCCAGCCAGACGGGCCGTGGGGTCCAGCTCCGCCGTGTCAATCTTGCCGTCGACCAACAGCTCCTCTGCCACATGGAAGCGCATCACCTCACCGACCGTAAACCTCGAACCGGCCCGCCCGAAGCTCACGAACCGGTCGAACCGGCACTCCAGCGAGGCCGGCACATCAGCGAGTCGTGGCACCTTCACCACGTCGCTGTCCACGGTTCGCAGCCCGAGCTCAGCCAGTTCATCTACCGTCGAGGGATGAGGCCACGAGCTCTCGTGGACCTGCTCATGCATCGTCCAGTCAGGGATGTTCACGACGAACTCGCCGGACGTCTCGATGTTCGCCGCCGTGTCTTTCAGGCGCCCAGCCCGTCGACCGATGTTCACCCCGACCATCGGTGGGTCATTGGAGACCATCGTGAAGGCGCTGAACGGCGCGAGATTGAGCACGCCTTCGGCATCACGGCTCGTGATCCATGCAACCGGGCGGGGCACGACGACACCTGTCAGCAGGCGGTAGGCCGCCGCAGGGTCCAGGTCCGCGGCTTCGACCGCCACGTGATGACGCTCAACCATTGCCGTTCCTCGCCTCTTCACGGACGGCATCGAAGTCGAAGTCGTTGATCTCCTCGAGCAGACTGTCGTCGTAGAAGTCCTCCACCGGCACGCTGCGCGAGATCTCGCCGGAAGTCTCCAGGAAGTCGACGTTGGCCTGCAGGGCGGCCTCGTCGAAACGTCCATACTCCGTGCTCTCCTCCTCGATGCCCAGGTTGGCCAGACGCGCCTGAAGAACCTTGACTCCGCTCTCGACGGCTTGCTCCTCCCCCAGTCCCTGTGGCTTGGCCTCAGGATGGGCGGAGTACAGCAGTCGGACTGCCGCCTCAGGGTTGGCCTCTGCAAAGACGACGCCCTTGGCGACGGCCCGACCAATCTTGATGTGCAGGTCACGATCGTCCTCAAGATCCCCTGTGGGAGCGGCGAGACCACCGGCCGTCAGATCCGCAGCGCCTGGAACCTCCACCTCCCGCAGGGCGATGCCTTGGTTCGCCAGCACCTGGAAGGAGGTGTCGAGCAGCGCCAAGGCGTCGACCTGACCGCGTTCGACTGCAGAGGCCTGCTGACTTCCCGTGCCGATGGCAACGAAGTCGACAGAGTCCTCCGGGACTCCGGCCTCCTGGAGGGCGACCTTGAGCTGCGTGACCGAGACGCTCGACAGGGAGATGGCACCGACCGTCGTGCCCTCAAGATCATCGATGCTCTGGATCGGGGACTCCTCCGGCACCTGGAGACCGTAGATGTTCTTGGCGTAGTAGGACATGTACAGGCTGAGGTCGATGTCCTTGTCGTCCTGATGGCCGATGATCAACGGCTCCGGGCTCACGGCGCCGGTCGCCGCCTTGCCAGTGGCGATCTGGGTGAACTGTGTCGTCGCAGAGTCCGTCAGGACGATCTCCATGTCCAGACCCTCCTCGTCGAAATAGCCCATCTCCTGGGACACCGCGAGACTGGCGATACCGGGATTCCACGTGGGCGTGGCCACGGTCATGGAGACCTCCCGATCGCCGTCACCGGACCCCGATCCGCACGCAGTCAGGAACAGGCTGGCCATCAGGGTGGCCGCTGCCGCAGCCAGGGGTCGTTGGGTGGGTCTCATGATCAGACTTCCTCGAGTTGGGGGTGGACGGTCAGGACGCAGCAGCTCGGCTTCTCTGGTCCTCGGACCAAAAGGCAAGCCGCTTGCCGAGCAGGACGACGGCGTAGTGCAGGACCAGTCCGATCGTGGAGAGGATGACCAGCACAGCGAACATCGTCGCGACGTCGAGAGAGGTGTTGCTCGCCATGATCACGTAGCCCAGACCTGCTTGGGCGCCGACGAACTCTGCGACGATCGCTCCGATCACTGCGAGGATCACCGCGACGTCGAGACCGGCGATGATGCTGGGGACGGCCGTCGGGAACCGCAGATGGGTGAGGATCTGTCGTTTGGTGGCACCGAAGGACTTCATCATGTTGATCTGCTCGGTGCTCGTGGAGTTGAAGCCGAGCGTGGCGTTGATCAGGATCGGAAAGAACGCGATCAGTGCCGTCGTGAGGATCTTGGACTCCATGCCGAAGCCGAACCAGACGAGGAACAGTGGTGCGAGCGCAACCTTCGGAACCGTCTGCAGCACGATGATGATGGGCAGGAAGGCCTTCTCGGCCAGCCGCGAGGAGCTGATGAGAACAGCAGCCAGGAGACCCACGACGACGGCGATGCCGAATCCCACGAGGATCTCCTGCAACGTCACCCACGTGTGCTCGCGCAGCGATCCGTGGACCAGACCGTCCCAGAGCGCCACCGCGATTCGTGTCGGCGCAGGAAGAACGATGACCGAGACGTCGAGGACTCGGACGATGAGTTCCCACAACGACAACAAGATGATGACCGCACCGGTGGCGAGCAGCGATCCGGGCAGGTCGGCCAGTTGACGCCTGCGATCCCGACTGCTTGCCTCGCGGCGGACCTCCCGCATGCCCGGGTCGCTGCCGTCCGTCGCAACCATGGGCGGGTCCGTCGGTGACATCCTGTCCACGCTCATGCCGTGACCTCCGCGCTGTCGAGCACGGCTCGGATGCGACGCGCGACGTCACCGAAGCCGGGCGTGTTGATCGTCTCCAACGTGCGAGGACGCGGGAGGTCGACATCGATGACCTCCGCGATGCGGCCGGGTCGCGGTGTCATGACGACCACGCGGTCAGACAGGAGCACCGACTCCGAGATGCTGTGGGTGACGAAGAGAACGGTCTTGCGATCACGGTCCCAGATGTCGAGCAGCTCCATCGTCAGCTGGTCGCGGGTCATCGCATCCAGTGCGCCGAACGGCTCGTCCATCAACAGGATCCGCGGGTCGTGCAGCAGCGCACGGGCGATCCCGACTCGTTGCTGCATCCCACCGGAGAGCTCGAACGGGTACCGGTTGCTGAAGTCCTCCAGTCCAAGCATCTGCACGAGCTCGGCAGCCCGGGTCCGGTCGCGACGCTTCTTCGTCCGCCCCTCGAGAGCCGAGGGCACGAGAACGTTGTCCAGAACCGTGTGCCACGGCAGCAGGAGGGCCTGCTGGAACACCATTCCGGTCATCGCGGCATCGGTGGCTGCCTCGGCCCGATAGTCGATCGAGCCAGAGGTCACGGACTCCAGTCCCATGATGAGCTTCAAGATGGTGCTCTTGCCGCACCCACTTGGGCCGACGATGGACACGAACTCCCCGTCGCGCACGGCAAGGTCGAAGCCGTCGACGGCCACGGTGCCGTTCGCGTACTCCTTGCCCACGCCGTCGAACCGCATCGCGGTATCACTCATGACGTCCTCCTCGGTCGTGGTCATGCGGGCGCCCCCGTGACGTCACGCAGCGAGGCGATGACCTCGCGCGCAGCGCTCGCCATCAAGGTCGAGTCGTTGGCACAGACCAGGAAGTCGAATCCGTGGCCTGCTTCCTGCGCCGCCCTCTCGGCAGGGCAGGCGGTTCCGGCAAGCCGTCCTGCCGCATGTGTTGCCGCCACGACCGCGGCGGCAATGTCAGCCGAGGTTTCGAGCTCGGGCCGGGCCGGGTCGAGTGCGAGATCGGCGGGCCCGAGCAATGTGGCGCCGAGGCCGTCAACCACAGAGATCTCAGCGGCAGCACGCACGGCCGCGACGCTCTCCAGCTGGGCGACCACGAGAGGCGCGGCCGCCAGGTAGGCAGCACGGGGGCGGTGACCGAACTCGCCGGCTCGCGAGGTCGCTCCGGAACCACGGGTCCCGCGGGGAGGAAAGGTGCTGGCACTCACTACGTGATCGGCGGCATCTGGGTGGTCGACGTGCGGTGCGACGACACCGTGTGCCCCGGAGTCGAGCAGCCGCTGCATCGTTGACGGAGTGTGGTCCGGAACGCGCACCAGCATGCGTAGACCGAGGCTGGAACCGATCGTGATGTGTGCCGCGACCTGCCTGAGGTCGAGCACCGTGTGCTCGAGATCGACGACACAGAAGTCGAACCCGGCCAGGGCCAGGATCTCGGTGCTCTCGGTTCCCGGCAACTTGATCCAGGCTCCCCAGGCCGGTCGGGGGAGATCGGCACCAGCACGGTGCAGCGCGCTCATGACCGGACCCAGCCAGGAGTTGGGTAGTCGTCGGCGTTGAGCACCCAGCCCTCACGTGCGGAGAAGTCTGCACGTGGTCCGGCGAAGATGTCGACCATCTTGTTGGTGCCCTCACCGATGGCCTCACTGGTATGGATGAGCGGCGGCGCGATGATCGCCAAGGACGGTGTCCCGATCTCCCGATGCTCATCTGGGCGCCACTGGAGGCGGTCCTTGCCCCACGGCGCACGGATGTGATGGACGTACCGCCCCTCGAGGACGAGGCTCAACTGCTCGAAGTCGTCATGGTCGTGTGGAGAGAGCGACTTCGGGTCACGCGGGCCGACTCTCGGGTAGAGCACGTTCATCATGGCGTGACAGTTCCGGAATATCCGGCCCATCCGATCCGGCGAGGCAGGGATCGAGTCGAGGTCGTCGTAGACGTGCAGACGGCCGGGGTCGTTGGGGGGCGGCCAAGGCTCGCACAACGCGACCGAGTCCGGCGCAGGGTCGTAGAGAGCACGGTTGCGACTCGCCTGGACGAGGTCGATCGCCGAGGTGGCGAAGAGCCTTACGATCCGCGCATCACCTTTGCTGGTGATGCGCGAGGGCTGGCCGCCGGGCGCGATCGCGATCGTCGTGGCTGCCACATCCTGCCGTTGCCCACCGGACTCCAGGCTCACCGGTTCATCTGACTCCGCGACCAGGATCATCGTCTCGTCGACATCGTGCCGCTCCAGGGTGTCGCCTGCGCGCAGGTCTGTGAGCACGAGGACGATGTTCTGTGCGCGCACCACCCAGGACGACGATCCCGCACCGAACACCACGTCAGGCTCAAGGGCGCCGAAGTCGAAGTACTGCATCGGCAGGACCTCATCGCCCATGGCCCGTGGCGTGCCCTGGGCGTGCGACAGCGACGACCGTGGGTCGTGGGCGGAGTACACGGAGCTCATGAACCCACCGGTTCCGGCCGCTCGTCATCCAGGCCGAGCAGGAATGCGGCGTTGTTGCATGTCACCTGGCGCAGTTCGGCGACACTGAGACCGCGCTGCAACAGCTCTCGGCCGACGCGCTGAAAGGCATCGACCGGCATCGGCCGCCCCCGCTGACCAAGGTCCGAGGACAACACGGTGCGATCCGGACCGACCGTGCGGATCCAGTCGAGCAAGCCCGCCGGGTCCCACTTGCGGAACCCTTGCGGGTCATACATGCCAACCTCGTGCTCGATGTAGACACCACCGTCGGCGAGCTCGCGGCACGTGGACGGGTCCGCATCGATGACGAAGTTCGGGTGACTGATGATCATCCTCCTCACGCCTCGATCTCTCGCGGCGTCGAAGATCAGCGCTGCCTCCTCCGGCTTGACGTGTCCTGCTGAGAGCAGCACATCGTGCTCGACGACAAGGTCGATCACGTCGTGCGCCTCTGGCACGAGCCTGCCGTCTGCGTCCACGACGTCGATGATCTGGTTGGGGATGTCGTACTCGGACTCCGGGAACCCGTGATGCTCGTTCTCGCAGTGGCATCGGCTCGAGAAGGTCGGGAACCATACGGCGCGACCCCCCATCCGCAACGACATGGCTACCGCGTATGGGTTGATCCCGCCCACCTGAGCGTTCATCGCAACTCCACCGAACACCGGCGTACGGGCCTCGGCGAGCTCCCGTTTCATGGCGAGCAGGTCCATCACGGTGTTGTGGTGGTGCGACTTCACCAGGATGCCGCGCATGGAGAGCCGCTCTCCGTCGTGGGCAGCCTCGACGTGGTCGAACTCCCGGGCGAACGGGTTCGGGCCGGAATGACAGTGCAGGTCCACGGCTCCATGGAGGACTTCCGTCATGGGTGGGTGTGCGGTCACTGAGCGTTTCACCTCTCCGATCAGACATGAGATGCCGATCACGTTGTTCACTATGCAGTGTGCATGTTCACATTGCGACTGTCAATGCACAGAAGTGGACAACCGAGAAGCTCCCGACGCACGCAGACGGGCAAGCACGGCGCGTCGTCATGCGGCGGGCAGCGAGGAGCGCCCGCCGGATCCACATCAGGACGACGCACCCCGAGCTCGCAGGTCGGACCTGTCGTCCCGGGCGTGGGTCGCGGGCGGTCCCACCGTGCGCACGTCGGCACAGTCTCGGCCGTCCGTTCGAGGTGGAGGATGACCCAGGTGAGGCGAGACTGGACTCGAACCTACTGAACCCGACGCTCCAGGCATTGCGCGCAGGTCCCGGTGGCTGCGCTCATCAAGCGAGCCAAACCGCTCATCTTGGGCGTTTCAGCGGCACGTCGATCGTCCGACCGACTCGTGCTCTGGCCTCGGTCCAGCTCAGAGCTGGGACTGCACCCCAGCCAACAGCTGGCGGGCCATGACGATGCGCTGGACCTGGTTGGTGCCCTCGTAGATCTGGGTGATCTTGGCGTCGCGCATCATCCGCTCCACCGGGTAGTCGCGGGTATACCCGTAGCCGCCGAGCAGCTGGATGGCGTCGAGGGTCACCTGCATGGCGGTGTCGGAGGCAAAGGCCTTGGCCGCGGCACCGAAGAACGTCAGGTCGGCGTCACCGCGCTCGCTGCGGCCTGCGGCTGCGTACGTGAGCTGGCGCGCCGCCTCGACCTTCATGCCCATGTCGGCGATCATGAACTGCAGGCCCTGGAAGTCCGCGATCGGGGTCCCGAACTGCTGGCGCTCCTGGACGTAGCCGAGTGTGTAGTCCAGTGCACCCTGCGCGACGCCGACGGCCTGCGCAGCGATGGTGACCCGGGTGTGGTCCAGCGTCTGCATCGCGATGGTGAACCCCTGGCCGACGTCACCGATGATCCGATCCTCAGGGATCCACACGTTGTCCAGGTAGACCTCCCGGGTGGGGGAACCCTTGATGCCGAGCTTCTTCTCTGGTGCACCGAAGCTCACGCCCTCGTCGGACTTCTCCACGACGAAGGCGGTGATGCCCTTGCTGCGCTTGTCAGGATCGGCCTGGGCGAGGACGGTGTAGAACTCCGACTCGCCCGCGTTGCTGATCCACCGCTTGACGCCACCTAGCCGCCAGCCGTCGCCGTCGCGCTCGGCCTTGGTCTTCTGGTTGGCCGCATCGGATCCGGCGTCCGGCTCTGACAGGCAGTAGGAGAAGCCACCCTCTCCCGAGGCCAGGGGGGTCAGGTAGCGCCGCTTGAGGTCCTCGCTACCCCCGAGCATGATCGGCAGTGAACCCAGCTTGTTGACCGCCGGGATGAGTGAGCTGGACACGCAGACGCGCGCGACCTCCTCGATCACCAGCACCGTGGCGAGCGCGTCGGCTCCCGCGCCGCCGTACTCCTCGGGCACGTGGGGGGCATGGAAATCCGCAGCCACCAGGGCGTCGTGGGCCTCCCGAGGGTACCGGGCCTGCTCGTCGACGTCCGCTGCGTGCGGCTCGATCTTGGCCTCCGCCACGGCGCGGACCGCCTCACGGATGGCCTGGTGCTCCTCGGACAAGACGAACTGGTCGCTCACGGTCTCTCCAGACACGGTAGTAGGACTTCCTAGCAATGATAGGCGCGCGCGGCGGCGGTCATGATGCCACCCCGGGTCGAACCTCCGGTCGATGCGGGTGCCTATCCTGAGCCATGACCGAGATCACCGACGTCGATCGACTCCGCGAGCTCCTCGGCACGCCCACCACCCGGGCAACACACAAGGACCGTCCGACGTTGGAGGAACCGCACCTCACGTGGCTCCGGGAGTCACCGATGTGCCTGGTCGCCACGTCGAGCTCCGACGGGACGTGCGACGTCTCGCCCAAGGGTGACCCGGCCGGCTCGCTCGTACACGTGGTCGACACGCGCACGATCGCCCTCGCCGAGCGCCCCGGCAACCGCCGTGCCGACGGTTTCCTCAACATCCTCGACAACCCCCACGTGGGGTTGATCTTCCTGATCCCCGGGCGGGGCGACACCCTGCGGGTGAACGGCCGGGCCCGCCTGCTCGAGGACGCGCCCTACGCCGACGAGCTCGTGGTGCGTGGCCACCGTCCGGTGGTGATCTGCGAGGTCACCGTGGAGCAGACCTTCTTCCACTGCTCCAAGGCCTTCCTACGCTCCGAGCTGTGGGATCCCGACACGTGGCATCCCGACGCCGTGCCCAAGCGAGCCCGCATCGCGCACGCACTGGAGCGTTCGGACCAGCCGTTGGAGGACGTGGAGGCGTACTACGAGGGTCGCGACTACGCCGCCGGCCTGTACTGAGTCGACGCCGGCCGGACCTCTCCCCGGGCTCAGCGGTCGCGCAGGGCCGCGCCCTTGGCTCGGGCGATCTCGGCAAGCTCGGACTGGAGCTCCAGCATCCGCTCGGTGAGCTCACCATCGCCGATGGCGAGGATGCGCACCGCGAGCAGACCGGCGTTCCGGGCGCCCCCGATCGACACGGTGGCCACCGGGACACCAGCGGGCATCTGCACGATCGACAGCAGGGAGTCCATGCCGTCGAGGTGCTTGAGCGGCACCGGGACACCGATCACCGGCAGCGGCGTGACCGAGGCGAGCATCCCGGGCAGGTGCGCTGCCCCGCCGGCTCCGGCGATGATGACCTCCAGCCCACGGCCGTGGGCCTCGCGGCCGTAGCTGATCATCTCATCGGGCATCCGGTGGGCCGAGACGACGTCGGCCTCGTACGTGACGCCGAGCTCGTGCAGGGCGCCGGCGGCCGCCTCCATGGTGGGCCAGTCCGAGTCCGACCCCATGACGATCCCGACCCGTGGCTGCGCGCTCATGACGCGATCCTATCCAGCACGCGACCTCCCGTGGTCGGTGCCTGAGCAACCTATTGACCTCGCCCGCTGTCATCGGTGCGCGACCAACCGAATGAGCGTTCTTTCGGTTGCTCACGCACCGATGCGGGCCTCTGACCGGCTTTCGGTTGCGCAGGCACCGATGAGAGGGGTGCTCGTCAGCCGTCCTGCAGCAGGTCCGCTGCGCGCCGCGCCCGGGCGAGCACGTCGTCGAGCTCGTCGCCCACCACCGTCACGTGCCCGACCTTGCGACCGGGCTTGACGTCCTTGCCGTACAGGTGGACGTGCGCCGACGGCTCGGCCGTCAGGACCGTGGGCACCTGGGCCGGCAGGTCCTGGACCGCGCCGCCCAGCACGTTGACCATGACCGACCAGGGCCGGTGCGCGGTCGCGGGGCCGAGCGGCAGGTCGAGCACGGCACGCAGATGGTTCTCGAACTGGCTGGTGGCGGCCCCGTCGATGCTCCAGTGACCGGTGTTGTGCGGACGCATGGCCAGCTCGTTCACCAGGATGCGCCCGTCGGCGGTCTCGAAGAGCTCGACCGCGAGCATTCCGGTCACGTCGAGCTGCTCGGCGACGGTGCGGGCGACGTCCTGAGCCTGCTGGGCGAGCCCGGGATCCAGGTCAGGCGCAGGGGCGATGACCTCCTTGCAGATGCCGTCGGCCTGCCGTGACTCGACGACCGGGTACACCTCGATCTCGCCGGACGGCCGGCGCGCCACCTGTGCGCAGAGCTCACGGCGGAAGTCGATGAGCTCCTCGGCGAGGACCTCGCGCCCCTCGGTGAGCACCTCCCGGGCCTGCGCCTCGTCGTGCACCACCCAGACACCCTTGCCGTCGTAACCGCCACGGGTCGTCTTGAGCACTGCCGGGTAGCCGAAGTCCAGCAGCTCCTCGACCGCCTCCTCGACATCGCTGGACAGGAGCTCGAACAACGGGCACGGCACGCCGAGCACGCTCAGCCGGACCCGCATCTCGCCCTTGTCCTGGGCGTAGAGCAGGGCATGGGGGCCCGGACGAGGGACATGGCCCTCTGCCTCGAGAGTGCGCAGGTGCTCAGGAGGGACGTGCTCGTGGTCGAAGGTCACCACCGGCACCTCACCGGCGACCCAGCGCAGGTCGTCCAGGTCGGTGTGGTCACCGACGCGGTGGTCGACCACCACCTGGGCCGCGGACACGGCGGGGCCTTCGGCGAGCAGCCGGATCCGTACACCGAGACCGATCGCGGCCTGCTGCATCATGCGGGCGAGCTGTCCGCCGCCGACGACGGCCAGGTGAGGTGCGAGCACGGGTACAGCGTAGGTCGGGTTCGGAGCTGGCCGGACACCCCGGTCTAGGAGACCGGACCTTCCACCGCACGCAGGAGGACGTCCTTCATGGGCGACGCTGCCGGCTTCATGTCCGCGGCCCTCCCTGCGCACGCTGGCGGAAGCCGCGCCGCTGGCTGATCGTGATGGGCGACACGGTGCCGAACCCGCGCAGGGGCCGTGCCGGGAGCGAGCGCATCTCGAACTCACCGTCGCCAAGTCCGGCCGCCGTGGTGTCGTCGATGAGCACCCGGTTGCTGCGGGCCACGTGCGAGAGCCTCGCCGCGAGGTTCACCGGAGGCCCGAAGACGTCACCCAGGCGGCTGACCACCGAACCTGTGGCCAGTGCCACCCGGACATCAGGCAGGTTCTCGCGCGCTCCGATGTGCTGCACGACCTCCAGCGCCGTCCGCACCCCGGCGGCGGGGTCGGTGTTGACGAAGAGGACGGCATCGCCCAGCGCCTTGATGACCCGCCCTCCGTGCGCCGTCACGACGTCGGTGCAGCGGTTCTCGAAGTCCTCCACCAGGGCGCCGAGGCTGGCCTGGTCGATGGAGTTGGACATCGCGGTGAAGCGGGAGAGGTCGGCGAACCCGACGGTCATGGTGGTGGACAGCAGCTCGGCATCCACAGCGCCAAGGGCTTCCAGCCGTGCGGCGGCAGCGGCCAGGTGACGACGCCACGCGTACAGCAGCAGCGACTCGAACTCCGGACCGATGCGCTGCGCGATCTCGACCGAAGCCTCCAGCCGCGAGTCGGCCCGTCCCTCGGCGACGTCCCCCTCCACCTGGTCGACGATCGTGGCCACCTGCCAGTCGGCCAGCTTGGCCATGGTCTGGCCGAGGGCTCGGGTCAGCCGGAAGATGGTGGACTCATCGAGCAGCTCGTCCTGCAGGGCCCTGGCGATGAGCGAGATGGCCTCGACGTCCTGGTCGCCGTAGGCCGGTGCGTCGCCGGCGTTGGGAAACCCGAACGCACGCCACAGTCGTTCGCCCTGCTCGACCGTCAGGCCTCCTTTGTCAGCGACCTCGGCGCCGGTGAGGCACTGCTCCTCGCCCAGGATCAGGCGAGCGAGCTCCTCTCGCAGGTCGGACCTGTCCGTCTCGGACCCGCTCATCTCAGATCTGGTCATCTCGAGGCTGGTGCGAGTCGTAGACCAAGGTGCTGACCGTACGGTGGAAATCCTCGATGCCCGGGATGTCGCGCAGCAGGAGCCCTTGCTCCTCCGAGGCGGTGTGCACGACCAGCGTGCCGCAGCGAAGGATCCGGTCGTTGAGGTTCTTCTCGAACGAGACGTCGTTGACGCGACTGAGCGGAATGACTCGACCCTCGCGCGTCAGGATGCCCTTCTGCTCCACGATCCGCTTGTTGGTGAGCGTGTAGGTCCACAGCAGCCACCGCACGAACGGGATCACGGCGAACCAGATCACCAGCACCGCGGCGATCGCCACGACCACCCAGCGCACCCATCCGTCACCGGCGTTGCCGGCCTGCGCCGCGAGGAAGCCCCCGGCGAAGCTGCCGGCCAGAAAGACCACGAGAGGCACGAACAGCACCTTGACGTGGGTGCGGGTCGTCTCGATGACGGACTCCCCCGTCATCAGCAGCTTGCGTGACAGTGCCATGGGTCGATCTTGTCATGTGCTTCCTCCCCCGCGGGGACGCTCAAAGATCCTCACGCCTCGGCGGGGCGGACGTGGGTGACGTCCCCGGCACTGAGCGCCCGGCCGTCCACGACGATCCGGCCGTCCTGGTCGACGTCCGTCGCGGTGCCGTGCACGGTGGTGCCGTCCGGCAGCTCGACACGCACCGCGGAGCCGATCGTGACGCATCGGCGTCGGTAGGAGTCACGGACACCGGCCTCGGGGTCGCCATCGGTCGCCACCCAGGCACGATAGAGCGCCTCGAGGTTGCGCAGGAGCATCCTGAGGACCACGGTACGGTCGGTCTGCTCCGCGCCCTCGATGAGCAGTGACGTCGCGGTGGGGACCGGCAGCTCGCTCTCGGACATCGTCACGTTGAGGCCGATGCCGACGACGGCCGCAGGGCCGGTCGGGGTCTCGACACGCTCGAGCAGGATGCCACTGATCTTGCGTCCGCCCACGAGAACGTCGTTGGGCCACTTGAGCTCGGTCTGCACGCCGCACTCACGGGCGGTGGCGTCGACCGCGAGGCCGCCGAGCAACGGCAGCCAGACCCATCGCTGCAGGGCGACCTCGACCGGTGGCCGCAGCAGGATCGAGACGATGACGCCGGAACGCTCGGGGACGATGAAGGTCCGGTCGAGCCGGCCCCGTCCCTGCGTCTGGGCGTCCGTGGTGCGCACCAGCCCCTCCGGGGCACCGGCGCGGGCCTGGGCGGCGACGTCGGAGTTGGTGGAACCGGTCGACTCCGAGACCACCACCTGCGTCCACAGACCACCGTCGCGCACGAGGGCCGCGTGCAGCGACGCCTCGTCCAGGGGAGGACGTTCGAGGTCGAAGAAGCGGCCGGCGGCGTCCATGGGACCAGCCTCACACATCGGCACCGGCGATCCATCGTTAGTCTGACCGGGGCACCAAGGAGACCGTGACCACACCCGAACCACCGACGAGGGCACTGTGAGCGAAGCAGAGATCGAAGAACATCCGGAGCTGCACACCACGGCCGGCAAGCTGGCGGACTTCCAGCGGCGCAACCGCGAGGCGACCGTCGAGGTGGCTGAGCGGGCCAGCGAGAAGCAGCACGCCAAGGGACGCCAGAGCGCCCGTGAGCGCATCGACAAGCTCTTCGACGACGGGTCCTTCGTCGAGCTCGACGCCCTAGCCCGGCACCGTTCCACTGCCTTCGGCCTTCAGGAGAACCGGCCGCTCGGCGACGGCGTCATCACCGGCTACGGCACGATCGACGGCCGCCAGGTGTGCGTCTTCGCGCAGGACTTCTCGATCTTCGGCGGCAGTCTCGGAGAGGTGTACGGCGAGAAGATCACCAAGGTCATGGACCTGGCAATCAAGTCCGGCTGCCCGATCATCGGCATCAACGAGGGCGCCGGTGCCCGCATCCAGGAGGGCGTCGTATCGCTCGGTCTGTACGGGGAGATCTTCCGTCGCAACGTCCACGCCTCCGGCGTCATCCCACAGATCAGCCTCATCATGGGCTCCTGCGCCGGCGGTCACGTCTACTCCCCCGCCGTCACCGACTTCACGGTGATGGTCGATGAGTCCTCCAACATGTTCATCACCGGCCCGGACATCATCAAGACCGTCACGGGCGAGGACGTCACGATGGAGGAGCTCGGCGGCGCGCGCACGCACAACACCAAGAGCGGCAACGCGCACTACATGGGCAGCGACGAGGACGACGCGCTGGAGTACGTCAAGGCTCTGCTGTCCTTCCTGCCGCAGAACAACATGGAAGAAGCTCCGCCCGAAGAACCTGGGGTCTACGACGATCCGTACGACCTCGAGGCGAACGAGACTGACATCGCCCTCGACACCCTCATCCCGGACTCGGCCAACCAGCCGTACGACATCCGCACGGTGATCGAGGCAACCCTGGACGACCAGGACTTCCTCGAGGTGCAGCCGTTGTTCGCGCCCAACCTCGTCGTCGGCTTCGGGCGGGTCGAGGGTCGCAGTGTCGGCGTGGTGGGCAACCAGCCGATGCAGCTCGCCGGCTGCCTGGACATCGACGCCTCGGAGAAGGCTGCGCGGTTCGTGCGGACGTGCGACGCCTTCAACATCCCGGTCCTGACGTACGTGGACGTCCCAGGCTTCCTGCCCGGCACCGAGCAGGAGTGGAACGGCATCATCCGCCGCGGCGCCAAGCTCATCTACGCCTACGCGGAGGCGACCGTCCCGCTGGTCACCGTCATCACCCGCAAGGCCTACGGCGGCGCCTACGACGTCATGGGGTCCAAGCACCTGGGCGCCGACGTCAACATCGCCTGGCCGTCGGCACAGATCGCCGTCGTCGGGGCGTCCGGCGCGGTCAACATCCTCTACCGTCGCGACATCGCGGCCGCCGACGACCCGGAGGCTCGACGGGCCGAGCTGATGACGGAGTACGAGGACACGCTGTGCAACCCGTACGTCGCGGCCGAACGGGGCTACGTCGACGCGGTCATCGAGCCCCAGCAGACTCGCGCGGAGGTCGTCAAGGCCCTGCGCCTGCTGCGGACCAAGCGAGAGACGCTCCCGCCCAAGAAGCACGGGAACATCCCCCTGTGATGCGCCAGTCCCCAGAACATCAAGACGCAGAGAACCGGGACCCGGAGGGCGACTCGTCCGGTCGCGGGGCCGGCGACGAGAGTCCCGTGGCGCCGCCGCAGGAGCCGGTCCTGCGGGTGGTCAAGGGCGACCTGTCGACCGAGGAGCTGGCCGCTCTCGTCGCGGTGGTGTCCGCGCGCAACGCAGCCGCCGCGCATGCCGCGGCCCGGGCGACCACTCGGCGGCCGCGCAGCGAGTGGGGCCACCCCGCACGTGCGCACCGCACGTCTCACCGGTTCGGTCCCGATGCCTGGCGTCGCTCGGCCTGGGCCTGAGGGTCGATGTCCACCCGATCTGTGAGCCGGTGCACCCAACTGCGTGATGGTTGGGTGCACGGGCTCACAAATCTGGACGGTGAGTGAGCATGGTGCGCCTCGTCCTGGCGTCGGCGTCTCCCGCACGGCTGGCGACCCTGCGCTCGGCCGGCCTCGACCCCGAGGTCGTGGTCTCCGGCGTCGATGAGTCGCAGGTCCACAGCCACGACGCCGCCAACCTCGCCGCCGCGCTGGCACAGCTGAAGTGCCGAGCCGTCGCATCGACGATCGACGACCCGGACGCACTCGTCGTCGGCTGCGACTCGGTCCTGGCCTTCGAGGGCGAGATCCTCGGCAAGCCCGCTGACTCCGCAACCGCGACCCACAGGTGGCGTCGGATGCGCGGCCGCTCCGGGGTGCTGCACTCCGGGCACTGCGTGCGACGAGGCGACCGCGAGGTGATCGACACCGCGTCCACGGTCGTGCACTTCGCCGACGTCTCCGACGATGAGATCGCTGCCTACGTGGCCACCGGCGAGCCGCTGCACGTCGCGGGAGCCTTCACGATCGACGGCCTCGGCGGAGCGTTCGTCCGGGGCATCGAGGGCGACCACCACACCGTGGTCGGTGTCAGCCTGCCACTGCTGCGCGACCTCGTCGGCGACCTCGGCATCGGCTGGACCGACCTGTGGGGCAGCCAGACCACCTCGTCCTGACCCTCCAGACGGCCGTTCGGCCCGACGCGCGATGTGGCGAGTTGTGGCTGCAGTTCGCTTTATGGGCCGAGGAGCGCGAGAATGGAGGAACCATGGCGACGACACCGCGGCCACGCCGCTACCACCCCTCCAGCCCCTTCCAGGCGCCGCCGGAGGTCGTGCACCACACTTACTCGGTGGGTGAGCGGGTCTCCCACGACACGTGGGGCCTCGGTCGAGTCATCTCCCTGGAGGCCGACGGCGCGCTCGTCGCCGAGTTCGCCGACGCGACACGGCGGATCACCCTGCCGACCAGCAAGATGGAAGCACTCTGAGGCTCAGGACCGTCCGTCTCGTGCACTGAGGCACCACGGTCCCGTCCACACCGACGCACCCACGACCCCGGCGAGCACGGGCGCACAGGACCTCACTCCACCGGCAGGCCGAGACCGCGGGCGATGAGCATGCGCTGGACCTCGCTGGTGCCTTCACCGATCTCCAGGATCTTGGCGTCACGGTAGAAGCGCGCGACGGGGTACTCCTCCATGAACCCGTACCCGCCGAAGACCTGCGTGGCGATCCGGGTGGCCGAGACGGCCGCCTCGGACGTGTAGAGCTTGGCGACGGAGGCGGCCTGCTTGAGCTCTGCTCCGCTGACCCCACCCCCTTTGAGCGCAGCATCCTTGAGCGCTGCCGCGCGATAGGTGATGGCGCGGCCCACGTCGGCCATCGTGGCCAGGTCGGCGATCTGGAAGGCGACGCCCTGCTTGGCGCCGATCGGCTTGCCGAAGGTCGTGCGTTCTCCCGCGTAGCTCACGCAGTGCTCGAGGCAGGCCTGGATGCAGCCCACCGCGAGTGCCGCGATCGCGATGCGGCCGTCGTCGAGCGTCGCGAGGAACTGGGCGTACCCACGACCCCGCTCGCCCAGGAGGTGGTCCTGAGGGACGCGAGCGCCCTGGAAGGTCAGCGGATGGGTGTCAGAGATGTTCCAGCCGAGCTTGTCGTAGGCGGGCTCGACGATGAATCCCGGCGTCCCCGACGGAATGGTGATCGTGGAGATCTCCGCGGAGCCGTCCTCACGCGTGCCGGTGCGCGCCGTGACCGTCACCAGGGAGGTGATCTCGGAGCCGGAGTTGGTGATGAACTGCTTGGCCCCGTCGACGACCCACTCCCCCGCCGTCTCGTCGAGGACGGCCCTGGTGCTGGTTGCTCCGGCATCTGAGCCCGCGCCCGGCTCGGTGAGACCGAACCCGGCAAGGGTCCGACCCGCCACCAGGTCGGGCAGCCAGCGCTCCTTCTGTTCCTGGGTGCCGAAGGTCAGCAAGGGGTTGATCCCCAGGCCGACGGCGGCCTCCAACGTGACCCCGAGGGCCTGGTCGACCCGCCCCAGCTCCTCGATGGCGACGCACAGGCTCGTGAAGTCGCCGTCTGCCCCACCGAACTCCTGCGGCGCAGTGATACCGAAGAGCCCGAGCTCGCCCATCTCCTGCACGACGTCGACCGGGAAGTGGTGGTCTGAGTCCCACTGTGCGACGTGCGGCGCGATCCGGCTCTCGGCGAACTCCCGCACGACGCGACGGAAGTCCTCGTGCTCCTTCGACAACATGGCAACCATGCACCAAGGTTAACACTCATTAACCGCACCTGGAGCCCGCGCACCACCTCGCCGGCACGCCGCCACGTGACGCACCTCATCGTCCTGTCCCCCTCCGGGGGCCCTAGACTCGGCACGCAGTCCGCCCCACCCGAGGAGAACGAGTGAGCAAGCACGCCGGCACGAAACCGCTGCGCAAGGTCCTGATCGCCAACCGTGGCGAGATCGCCGTCCGCGTCATCCGCGCCTGCAAGGACTCCGGCATCGCCAGCGTCGCCGTCTACGCCGAGCCCGACCGCGACGCCGTCTTCGTCCGGCTCGCCGACGAGGCCCACTCGCTGCAGGGCGCCACTCCCGGCGACTCCTACCTCTCGATCGAGAAGATCATCGCGATCGCCCAGAAGACCGGCGCGGACAGCGTCCACCCGGGCTACGGCTTCCTCGCCGAGAACGCCGAGTTCGCGCAGGCCGTCCTGGATGCCGGCCTGGTGTGGATCGGTCCACCGCCGTCGGCGATCGAGAACCTCGGCGACAAGGCCAGGGCCAAGCACATCGCACAGAAGGCCGAGGCCCCCCTCGCTGCAGGCACCAAGGATCCGGTCGAGAATGCCGACGAGGTCGTCGCGTTCGCCCAGGAGCACGGACTGCCCGTCGCGATCAAGGCCGTCTTCGGCGGCGGCGGTCGCGGGCTGAAGGTCGCTCGCACGATGGAGGAGATCCCTGAGCTCTACGACTCGGCCGTGCGTGAGGCAGTGAGCGCGTTCGGACGCGGGGAGTGCCTCGTGGAGAAGTTCCTCGACAAGCCGCGCCACGTCGAGACCCAGTGCCTGGCCGACCAGCACGGCAACGTCGTGGTCGTCTCGACCCGCGACTGCTCGCTGCAGCGCCGCCACCAGAAGCTCGTCGAGGAGGCACCCGCCCCGTACCTGAGCGAGGACCAGGTCGAGCGGCTGTACTCCTCGAGCAAGGCCATCCTCAAGGAGGCCGGCTACGTCGGCGCCGGCACGTGCGAGTTCCTCGTGGCCCGCGACGGGACGATCAGCTTCCTGGAGGTCAACACGCGCCTGCAGGTCGAGCACCCGGTCTCCGAGGAGGTCACCGGCATCGACCTGGTGCGCGAGATGTTCCGCATCGCCGCCGGTGAGGAGCTCGGGTACGACGACCCCGCGATCATCGGGCACTCCATCGAGTACCGCATCAACGCCGAGGACGGCGGCCGCGGCTTCCTGCCCGCCCCCGGCACCCTCACGGCGTGGGAGCCGCCGGCCGGCCCGGGCGTGCGTGTCGACTCCGGCTACGTCAACGGTGAGACGATTCCCGGCGCGTTCGACTCACTCGTCGCCAAGCTCATCGTCACCGGCCGGACGCGCGAACAGGCCATCGAGCGTTCGCGTCGAGCCCTCGATGAGTTCGTCGTCGACGGCATGCCCACCGTCATCCCGTTCCACCGCGACGTGCTGGACGACCCGGCCTACAACGCCACGAACCCCGACGGCTCGCAGGGCTCCTTCGACGTCTACACGACGTGGATCGAGAACGAGTACGACAACCATCTGGAGCCCTACACCGGCCCGTCGGAGACCGATGAGCCGGGCGAGCGCGAGCGCGTCGTGGTCGAGGTGGGCGGCAAGCGCGTCGAGGTCGTCCTGCCGGGCGGGCTCGGTGCGGCTGCGCCTGCCGCCGGCGCCACGAAGCCCAAGCGCAAGGCCCGCGGTGGGGGCGGTGCGGCTGTCTCCGGCGACTCGCTCACCTCGCCCATGCAGGGCACGATCGTCAAGATCGCCGTCGAGGAGGGCCAGCAGGTTGCCGAGGGCGATCAGGTCGTGGTCATCGAGGCGATGAAGATGGAACAACCCATCAACGCCCACAAGGCCGGCACCGTCACGGGCCTGAAGACCGAGGTGGGTGCCACCGTGGGTGCCGGCGAGGTCATCGCGGAGATCGCCGACGCCGGGTGACCCGCAGGCGCCGCGCGCATCCCACGACGGCCCCGGCGTCGAAGGGCGCGGGGGGTGAGCTCCGGCTCAGCGCGCGTCGGCGATGGCCTTGGCGGCACGGTCGCGCAGGCCGCCGGGGTTCTTCACCCAGTTGACGCCGTTCTTGCCCGGGCAGGCCGTCGCGCTCACGTTCCTGTGCATCGAGATGCGGTGGAGGTTGTGGCCGCCGACGTTCATCCTGCCCTTGGCCGGGATGTCCTTGCTGCCCAGGCGCCACGCGACCAGCCGGACCACCGCGTTCCGCTGGGCCCTGGAGGTGTGTGCCTCGTCGTAGTTGCCCATCATCGAGATGCCGACGAGGTGCCGGTTGAGGGTCGTGCTGCCGGCGTGGGCACCACGCACCATACGGGTCCAGCCACCCTTGCGGCCCTCGAAGATCTGGCCGTACTTGTCGACCAGGAAGTTGTACCCGATGTCGCACCAGCCCTGGCCGCGCACGTGGTACGACTGCATCGAGCGGACGATCGAGGCCGACTCGCTCTTGGCGTAGGAGTTGCTGCCGGCGGTGTGGTGGATCATCACACCGCGCAGCTTTCCGTGGACGGGCTTGTCGCAGGTCCGTCCCTTCCCCGCACCCCACGAGGATCGGGAGATCACCGACGGACGAGGAGGCCCAGTCGACTCCGCTGACGCAGTGGAGGACATCTCCTGCGCCCCCACCCCACCGACGGGATCCTCGCCCCCGTCGACCGTGACGACCTTCAGGTCCTCAGGCAGGCGCTCGAGGCCGTCGACCCGGACGGACACACCGTCGGACTCACCGACCCACACCGGGTCGGTCCCCGCACGGACGGCGGCGTCCCCCTCGGCACCGGTCTCGTCGACCTCCAGGTCGATCCACTCCGACCACTCGCCGTCCTGACGCACCTGCGTCCGCACCCGCATACCCTCGACGTCCTCGGCCCCCTCCCAGGTCACGCCGACCAGCTCGAAGGCATCGCGATCCTGACGCTGCAGCACGGCGGCAGCATCCTGACCCTGCGAGCTCAACGTGCTGGTGGTCTCGAGCGCTGTCTCCTGCAACGACGCGCCGCTCGGCGCTTGCGCGTCGTCCTGCAGGACCACTGCCCGTGGTGCGCTCGCACCAGAGACATCGGCTGAGGCCTGGACGGTGGCAGAGACGATGAGGACGTGCGCAACGGCGAGTGCCGGGACGGCCCCACCGATGCGCATCAGGGTGCGACGCATGCTGCTCCAGACATGTGTGAGATGTGCTTGCCGATGATCTGGTGGAGTCAGAAGCCGAACCAGTCGGACTTCAGCCCAAAGGCCCAGCGGGCATCAGTGCCCGAGATCGTCACGGTCCTCTTGCTGCCGACGAGCTGCAGGCTGCTGACCCGTCCGCCCATGGAGCCGTGACCATTGCGCTTGGTGACCTTCAGCGTCTTCAAGGTGCCGATGCTGGGGTACTTGGACTGGATCGTGGACTTGTTCACCGCCTGCGACCATGAGTGGTTCTGGTTGGCGGAGTGGTTGTCCCACGGATCGCTGACCGCCTTGAGGTAGGGCCGGGAGCCCTGGTTGGTGAAACCTCCGGAGGAGGACGAGTACTGCGTGACGGCCGGCTTGCCGTCGTGCATCAGCACCCGGTTGGAGGTGGATGCGACCGCCGCGTTGGTGTTGGCGTGCTCCGCGCTGACGCCGCCGTAGACCTGGCAGGACGTGGTGTCACAGATGTCGTACCAGGCGCTGGGGGTGATCGACTGCAGCCCGTAGGTCCGCGCCGCGATGGCCTGCGCCCTCAAGGCCTGGGTGGGCCAGGAGGCAGGCATCTCCCTGGCCACGACGCCCTGCGTGTAGTCGTTGAGGTGCACGACGTTGACCGTGTGCCGCAACGTCGCCGTCGAGTGCGGGCGGGCTGCTCGCAGCTTGTGCCGGTAGGTGACCGTCTTGCCACCGGGAAGCACGAGCTGCATGGTCGGTGCCGCGAAGTCCGCCGAACCGTGCCACACCAGTGACTTGTAGGTTCGCCACGTCGAGCCCGACTTGTAGCGCAGCGTCGACTGCCGCTTGTTGGAGGCATACGGCTCGATGCGCCAGTGCGAGACCGTACGACCCGAGACCGTGGTGGGCAAGGTGATGCTGCGCGAGCCCTGCAGGAACCTCAGGCCGGACCTGGCACGCACTGCGGTCGACCCGTCGTTGTCAGCGGTCACACGCACCCGGATGTACCTGGACCGGCTGGCCAGCGACGTCCCGGGGTAGTACTTGGCGAGGATCCTGGAGGCCAGCACCCCCTTCTGAGCCCCTCCATGAGCGCCCCACTGGCTCATCCCGATGCCGTGACCGTACCCGTGCCCCTTGAACGTGACGCTCGAGGCCGAGCCCACGGAGCGTTGGTTCACGGTGCTCGTCGTCGCCGCCGAGGTCCTGCCGGAGGCCACCGAGCTGTACCTGCTCAGCTGTGCGTTGGTCACGGAGTGCTTCACGGTGACCCGGACGTAGTAGGTCGTCGACGGCTGGATGTTGGAGATCGTTCCGGAGTTGGTCGAGAACGCTCGATAGCTCGGGTTGGCCATGTCCGGCGTGCGAGCGATCTGCACGACGTACTTCTTGGCGCCCGCCTGGGCGTTCCAGGCCAGGGACACCGAGGAGCTGGTCGTGCTCCTGACCCTCATGCTGCCCGGAGCGGCCCAGCGGTAGGTGGTGCCCCTGACGGCGCCACTCCAGGGGCTCAGCGCCTCGCGCCTCAAGGAGTGCTCGACCTTGATCCTCACGTGATAGGTCTTGTCCGGCTCGAGCCCGCCGATCACACCGGACGTCCTGCTGAACGCGTAGTACCGGGAGTTCGACATCGACGAGCTCGTCGAGACCTGTGCGACGTACTTCTTGGCGCCGTCGACCTCGTTCCAGCTCAGGCGGAGCGACTTCGTCCCGTCCGGGGTCGCCTTCAGGCCGGTCGGCGCGTCCCAGCGGTAGGTCCCCGCCTTGAGCCGCTTGTCGACGGAGTCACGCAGGCCGCCACTGCGGGTCACCCATTGATAACCCATCCGGCCCGGACACTCGGTGGCCTTGACGTCACGGTGACCGATGATGCGCTGCACGCTCTTGCCGTCCAGCGTGTGGGTGCCGCGGGCCGGCACGCCGGCCAGGGAGAACCGCCACGCCACCAGGTCGGCCACGGCTGCACGGGTGGCCAGCGGCGGTTGGACATTGGTGAACGTGCCCATCATCGCCACACCCACGGTGTAGGTGTTCGCCCCGTTCGTGCCGGCATGGGCGCCGCGCACCATCTTCGTCATGCCACCGACACGACCCTCATAGATGCGGCCCCAGCGATCGACCAGGAAGTTGTAGCCGATGTCGCACCAGCCCAGCGACTGGTGATAGCTCTGGTAGGAACGCAGGATCCCTGCAGCCTGCCCCTGCGAGTAGGTGTTCGAGCCGGCCGTGTGATGGATCGTGGCGCCGCGGGTGCTGCCGTAGCGCGGCTCAGCGCATGCCGTGGAGCTGACTGGCTTGGCGCCCCACGACGCGCGCCGAATGATCCCCGGCCGCTCCGTGGTGGCAGACGTGGCCTCGATGAGCCCGTCCTTGCCAGGATCGATCGTCGCGACCTTGACGTCCTGCGGCAGGTCGCCACTGGGCGAGGTGATCCGCACGTGGACACCATCACCACCCTCATCCACCCACAACGGCTCGGTGTGGTGACGGCCGCCCTCCACGTCGTCCATGGGCTCGACGTCCAACGTCTCGAACCCGCTCCACTGACCATCGTGGCGATAGCTCACCTGCACCTGCAGGTCGGTGCCACCACCGGTCCACGTGACCCCGGCCATGTTGAAGGGGTCCGTCTGCGTCCGCTCCAGCTCAGCCACCGGGGCGTCGGGATCGCCGCCACCGACACCCTCCGGCTCACCCTCGGACTCGCCCTGCGCACCCGGTGACTCCGGCTCCCCCTCGGGAACGATGTCCTCGGTCAGTGGAACCTCGGTCTCCTCCAGCGTCGACTCCTCCCCCTGTGAGGAGACGACCCGCGGATCGGGACCGTCGACGCTCGTGCCAGCCAGCACCGTCGCACCAAGCACGGCGACAGCCAGCACCAACGTTGACAAGCGATGAAAGATTGACCAGGAGATCATGGGGGGAAGACCGATCCGTGTGACTGGTGTGACAGATGTGACGATTGTTCCGACGCGCAGATCATCGCCCCCCAGACCGGGCCTTGTCCAACGGGACCACCTGACCTGCAGAACTACAGCCCTGTCATTCACGCGGACGGAGCCTCGCCGCACAGTCGACCTCTCGCGCCGGGGACGCCGGCATCTCCGCTCACGACTGCACCACGGCCCTTCGGGCGAGATTCTGCATGGGTGCGGCCGCCGGCCCCTGCCACGGTCGGACCTACAGGCGGCGGACCTGAGGCACTGTCATCATGCTCGGTGCAGCCGGCGGGCGGCCTCGGCCACCGAGCCGGACAGCGACGGGTAGATCGTGAAGGCATCGGCCACCTGGTCGACGGTCAGCGAGGTCGACACCGCGAGCGACAGAGCATGGACGAGCTCGCTGGCGCGGGGCCCCACGACGACACCACCGACGACCGCTCCCCCGCCCGAGCGCGCGAACAGCTTGACGAAGCCGTGATGGACGCCCTGCATCTTGGCGCGCGGGTTGGCCGCGAGCGGCAGCATCGTGACGTCGACCTGGATCTCGGACTCCTCGACCTGCCGCTGCGAGAGTCCGACCGTGGCGATCTCGGGCGAGGTGAAGATGTTGCTGGAGACCTTGTCCAGGTCCAGCGGCAGCACGGCGTCGCCCAGCAGGTGAGACATCGCGATGCGTCCCTGCTGCGCCGCGACGGAGGCGAGCATCAGCACGCCCGTGCAGTCACCAGCGGCGTAGATCCCGGGCGCCGAGGTCCGCGAGACCCGGTCGACCTGCACGAATCCACGGTCGTCGAGCGTGACTCCTGCGTCCTCGAGCCCCAGCCCGGCGGTGTTGGGGATGGACCCCAGCGCGAGCAGGCAGTGCGAACCCTCGATGCTGCGACCGTCGGTCAGGGTCACGACGACACCGTCGCCCCGGCGCTCGACCGAGGCCATGCGGGACGTCCCCATCACTGTCATGCCGCGTTCGGTGAAGACGTCCTCGATGAGGTTGGCGGCGTCCTCGTCCTCACCCGGCAGGACACGATCACGGCTGGAGACCAAGGTGACCCGCGCATCGAGTCCGTTGTAGGCGCTCGCGAACTCCGCCCCGGTCACCCCGGAGCCGACGACGATCATGTGCTCCGGAATCTCCTGCAGGCCGTAGACCTGCTCCCAGGTGAGGATGCGTTCGCCGTCGGGCTCGGCGTCAGGGCTCACACGGGGATGCGCCCCGGTGGCCAGGAGGATGCCGTCGGCCACGACGTCCTGGTCGCCCTCGGGCCCTGAGACGCGCACGCTGCGTGCACTCGTCAGTCGAGCCGTCCCTGTCAGCACGCGCACTCCGCTGGCCCGGAGCCGCTCGGCGATGTCTGCAGACTGCGCTGCCGCCAGGCGCAGCACGCGGGCGTTGACGCTCGACAGGTCCGCGCGCACCGTGGACGGCACCTTGACGCCGAGCTCGGCGGAGGTCTCGACCTCGTTCAACAGGTCGGACGTCGCGATGAGGGTCTTGCTGGGAACACAGTCGGTGAGCACCGTCGAGCCACCCACACCGTCACGTTCCACGAGCGTGACGTCCGCTCCAAGCCGAGCAGCGACGAGCGCCGCCTCATACCCTCCGGGGCCTCCGCCGACGATCGCCACATGTGCCACGGGCTCATTGTCGCAGCCGGGGTGTGGCAGCTCGATCCGGGCAGGGCCTCACGCCGGCTCGGCGCCGCGGCCCGCACCCAGCCCGGCGACCAGACGGTGCGTGGGCGCCTCGAGACCTGGGATCGCGCCGCCATCAGCGCGCATCCAGCGTGCTGCCGATGATCTCGCGCACTCGGCTAAGGTACGGCAGGTGAGCACCGCTGACCTCGCACGACAGGCCGCGCAAGCCCTCGCGGAGCGAACGGGGGTGGAGCGCCACGACGTCGCCCTGGTCATGGGTTCGGGCTGGCTCCCGGCCGCCGATGCGCTCGGGGCGCCGCGGGCCGAGCTCGCGGCCAGCGACCTGCCCGGCTTCCTCAAGCCGGCCGTCGAGGGGCACGGAGGCACCATCCGTTCGGTGGCCCTCGGGGACAAGAACCTGCTGCTGTTCCTCGGCCGCACCCACTTCTACGAGGGCCACGGCGTGGCGACGGTCGTGCACGGCGTCCGCACTGCCGCGGCCGCCGGCTGTCGTGCCATCGTCCTCACCAACGGGTGCGGTGGTCTCGACCCGTCGTGGCAGCCCGGGACCCCGGTGCTCATCAGCGACCACATCAACCTCACCGCCACCTCCCCGATCGAGGGGGCGAACTTCGTCGACCTCACCGACGCCTACTCCCCCCGTCTGCGGGCGCTGTGCCAGGAGGTCGATCCGACGCTCGACGAGGGCGTCTACGTGCAGTTCCCGGGGCCCCACTACGAGACGCCGGCCGAGATCGCCATGGTGAGGACGATCGGTGGGACGCTGGTGGGCATGTCCACCGTCCTGGAAGCCATCGCAGCCCGCGAGGCCGGGCTGGCGGTGCTGGGTATCTCACTGGTCACCAACGCGGCCGCAGGCATGAGCGGCCAGCCGCTCAACCACGACGAGGTGCTCGAGGCCGGACGGAACGCAGCCGCCCGCATGGGTGAGCTCCTCGGCCAAGTCGTGCCCCGAGTCTGAGAGCCCCCGAGCCTAAGAGCAGTGTCTGAAGGAGCGCCATGAACGTCGAGCAGTCCGCCCGCGCCTGGCTGGCCCAGGATCCCGACGCCGTCACCCGCGCCGAGCTGCAGGAGCTGCTCGACGCCGGTGACACGGCAGCCCTCGAGGACCGGTTCCGTGAGCGGCTGCAGTTCGGCACGGCAGGCCTGCGCGGCGCCCTGGGGGCCGGGCCCAACCGGATGAACCGGGTCATCGTCGCCCAGGCCGCTGCCGGTCTGTCCCGCTACCTGCTGGACCGTGAGGACTCGCCCTCCGTCGTGGTGGGCTACGACGCGCGGCACAACTCCGACGTCTTTGCCCGCGACACCGCCGAGATCGCCCAGGCGCTCGGCGTCCGCGCGTACGTCCTGCCCGAGGCGCTTCCCACGCCGGTGCTGGCGTTCGCGATCGGCCACCTCGGCTGCTCGGCGGGCGTCATGGTGACCGCGTCGCACAACCCACCACAGGACAACGGCTACAAGGTCTACCTGGCCGACTCCAGCCAGATCGTCCCACCGGCCGACACCGACATCTCTGCCGCGATCGATGCCGTGGGCCGCGTCGACGAGCTGCCCCGCAGCGAGAACTACGACGTGGTGGGTCCCGACGTGGCCGAGGCGTACCGCGCAGCGGTCGCCGGGCTCAGCGGCACGCTGCGCGGGCCTGACGCGCGTCCGCAGGATGTCGTCGCCGTCTACACACCCATGCACGGCGTGGGCCGCGACACCGTCGTCGACGTCGTGGAGCGCGCCGGGTTCGCGCCGCTGCACGTCGTGGCGAAGCAGGCCGAGCCCGACCCCGACTTCCCCACCGTCGCCTTCCCGAACCCCGAGGAGCCCGGAGCGATGGACCTCGCGCTCGCCCTGGCGGACGAGGTCGGGGCGGACGTCGTCCTGGCGAACGACCCCGACGCGGACCGCTGCGCGGTGGGAGTCCGAGCGGCTGGCCGGACGCACATGCTGACCGGCGACCAGGTGGGCGCGTTGCTGGCCGACCTGCTGCTGCGGCGTGGCGTGGACGGCGGCTACGGAGCCTCGATCGTCAGCTCGGACCTGCTGGGACTGCAGGCCGCCGCCCACGATCGTCGGTGGCACCAGACCCTCACAGGCTTCAAGTGGCTCGGCAAGATCGACGACCTGGCCTTCGGCTACGAGGAGGCGCTCGGGTACAGCGTCGCGCCGCACATCGCCCGCGACAAGGACGGCATCTCCGCCATCCTCGCCGTGCTCGAGCTGGCCGCTGAGCTCAAGACCGAGGGCCGCACCCTGCTGGACCGGCTCGAGGAGATCTACACCGAGCACGGCCTGCACGTCACCGACCAGCTCTCGGTGCGGGTGGAGGACCTCTCCATCATCGCCAGGGCCATGGCCACGTTGCGCACCTCGCCCCCGTCGACGCTCGGGGGGCTGGCCGTGGACTCCGTCGACGACCTCGAGCTGGGCTACCGTGGCCTGCCGCCCACCGACGGCATCCGGCTCGGTCTGGACGCCACGGACGGCATCACCGGAGCACGGATCATCTGCCGACCGTCGGGCACCGAGCCCAAGCTGAAGTGCTACATCGAGGTGGTGGTGCCGGTGACGTCGATGGACGAGGCACGCATCCGCGCCCGCGACGCCGTCGAGGCGATCAAGGCCGACCTGGCCGTCGCGCTCGGGCTCTGAGCGGCCCCATCCGAGACTCACTCACCCACCCCGGTCTTCTGCTGCTCACCGGCCTTTGCAAGCCGGGGTGAGCAGCAGAGAACCGGGGCATGTCACCTGATTCCCATGAACTCATGGGAATCAGGTGGCGCGTGGGGCCGGGGAGGCGGGCGCTCAGCCGGGGACGCGGTACGTCGTGCTGGAACCCTTCGTGGCCGGGTCACCGCTGTAGTCCACGGTGTACTCGCGTCCGGCCTGCAGGCCTGCAACGTACGCGGTGGCGGCTCCGTCGCGGACGACTCCCAGGCCCACGGGCAGGAACCCGCGTCGCACCAGGACCACACCCGAGTCCACCACGCGTCCCGGCGTCGTGACCTCCACCGACAACCGGCCCAGCAGCCCGGTCCGCGCATCGGTGACTGAGAGCAGCGACGGTGACCGGCCCGGGTCATCGTCCCCGGCGAGCGCAAAGCCCACCACGACCGGGTCGTGATCGCTGGCGCGAAACACCGACTCGTCGAACAACGACGTGACGTTGGTGTTGAACCGGCTGTACTCGCGGCCCACCGACTCATCGGTGTTGATGCTCCAGATGTCGGCGCCCGTCACCCTCTCGAAGGCCGCCTCGGAGGCGAAGACATGATCGAGCGAGCCGACCTGCCCGCCGAACTGGTAGGTGTACCCCGCCTCGAAGGAGCGCGGCGCGTCCACGAACCCCGCGTCCAGGATCACCTCGACCGGGTCCTCACGGCTGTAGGAGTTGAAGTCTCCGGTGAGGAAGGTCAGCTCCGTGCCAGCCGCCTCGGCCTGTTCCTGCGCGAACCCGACCAGTGCCGTCGCCTGACGCACCCGGGAGGCGTTGGATCCGCCCTGTCCGTCTCCGGTGTCTGCGTCGTCGCCCTCACCGGACCCCTTGGACTTGAAGTGGTTGTTGATCACCACGAAGTCGTCGTCCGGCCCGCCGGCGGTGGGCCGGAAGGTCTGCGCCAGCGGCTCACGGGCATTGTCGAAAGCAGTACTGTCTGCCGCCCACGGCCCGGCACCCCCGCCGGCGCCGAGGATCACCGACTCCCCCACTGCCTCGAGGGACTCGGCGTCGTGGATGAAGGCGGTACGGATGACGTCCTCGCCCTCAGGCACCGCGTCGGGAGAGAGGACGGCCGCCCAACGCTCACGGCCCGCGTCCTCGTTGAGCGCGCCGACCAGGGTGCGCAGCGCGGTGTCGCGGTCGAGGCCGAACGCGGCAGAGTTCTCGATCTCCTGCAGCGCGACGACGTCGACGTCGAGGCTGTTGACCGCCTCGACGATCTTGGCCTCCTGCCGCGCCAGGTTGGCCTCGTCGGCGGCCCCGCGCGGACCGACGCCCGTGCAGGTGTCGACCGTGATCGGGTCGCCGTCGCGATCCTCGTAGTAGCGGCACGTGCCCATGCCCGCGTCCTCGTAGGACTCACCGGTCGTGACGAAGTAGTTGAGGACGTTGAACGCGGCGATGCGCACATCCCCGGGAACCTCGCCGGGCGCGGCCTCACGCGTGTCGCCGAACGTGACCGGCTCTGTCTCGGCGGTCAGCGGCTCCGTGGGCTGCAGACGCCACAGGCCGAAGCGGTAGTCCAGGACGACCGGCTCGCTGACCCGGGCCGGGGCACCGACGCGAACCTCGTTGTCGCCGCGCAGCCAGGAGACCGGATCGTGCCGTGCCGCACCGGACAGGAAGTTGGTGGACCGGCCGTCGTCGAGCGTCACGAGGCGGCGCTCGTTGTCCGCCACGAGCGCGTCGTACTCCGCAGTGCGTGGCCGCTCGACGTCCGTGGGTTGAGGCAGCGGCGTCGTGCCGGCAGCCAGGCCGATCTCCCCGAACTGGTTGGTGGCGTAGTTGTTGGTGACCGTCAGGTCCCCCCGAGGAGCCACGAGCATCCCCTCCAGGCTCTCGCGCTGCTCCTCGGTCATCGGGAAGGTGACCTCGGTGGGCTTGACCGCCTCGACGGGCTCATCGAGCACCGAGTGCTCGGTGGCGACGATCGTGGTCAGGCCGAACTGCTCCTCCACCGTGCCGACGACCTCCACGTGATCGCCCACCTCGGCGTCAGCGGCCAGCGCGTCCGACGCGACGAACAATCCGTGCGACGCGCCCCCCGGCCCGGCACCCCCGCCGGTGTCTTCCGCCGCCCCCGGCCCGGCACCCCCGCCGGTGTCTTCCGCCGCCCCCGGCCCGGCACCCCCGCCGGTGCCGGCGGTCTGCACATAGGCGCCGTCGAACCCGCCCTCGGGGTAGGCCGCCGTGACGACACCGGTGGTGCGGACGTGCTCGCCCTCGACCGGGCTCGAGTCCCCCTCGCCCTGGATCTCGGCGATCTCAAGATCCTCCGGATCCCCGGGCTCCCCCGGGCCGGAGACGTCGCACACCTCGCCACACGGCTGCGGAGTCGGCGCGGCAGCGGTGAAGTCGGCAGCGTTGTCGTCGGTGTCGACGGCCTCGTCACGGTTCAGGGACGCGGTGACCGAGTAACCGGCGGCCGGCCCCGAGCCCTCGAACGTCGTCGACGCGCCATACCCGACCAGGTCGACCAGCTCGTCTGAGCCGAGCACCGTCTCGCGGTCGCCGCTCAGGGCCGACGTGGACCGAGCGAGGGCCAGCGTCCCACCGTTGGCGTTGCCGGAGAACGCCACCGACGACGCGACGTCGGGCGTGGGCAACGCCTCGCCGTGGTCCGCGTTGCTGTTGCCGCCCACCAGCAGCGTCCCGCCGGCCGGGATCTCGTGCTCGCCCAAGGCGATGACACCGGTGAAACGGTCCGCGGAGGCGTACGAGCGGTACTGCACGGACCACCCCGAGACGTCGACGGCCTCCTCGGTGGGGTTGTGCAGCTCCACGAACTTGTTGCGGTACGTCGCGCCGGTGCTGCCTGCGTTGACGTAGGCCTCGGCGATGACGATCTCGGAACCATCGGGCTCACCCTGGGCCGACCCGGGCAGCGCGGCCACCGTCCCGGCCGCGAGGGTCGCGGCCAGGACCGTCGCGAGGCGTCTCATCAGAACAGGCCCTTGACGACCCTCAGCGCGACCTCGGTCTCGGCAGGCCCGTAGTCGTCGTCGCCTCCGTAACGGACCGTGAGGGTGTGACGGCCTGCCTCCAGGTCACCGGTGCCGACGAGGGCGATGCCGTGACCCCGCCACAGCTCGGTGGATCCGAGCTCGGTGTCACCGTCGAGCACCTGGACGGTGCCGGTGGGTGTGGCGCCGTCACCATCCACCTGGACCAGCACCGGCAGAGGGAACCCCTGGGGCACGAACGGCAGCGTGAGCGCCGTGACCGTGGCGGCCGTGGCCGTCTCCTCGATCGTGATCGGCAGCTCGGCGACGGTTCCGCTGGGCTCGGCCTCCACCCGGATCACTGACTCACCGCTGGCATCGTCGGGCAGCGTCACCGACGGGCTCGCCGCGCCGTCGCTCACGGCGGCCTCACCGAGGGGGCTCTCCTGCTCACCCTGGACGAGCGTGAGGGTCACGGACTCGTTGGCGGGGCTACCGAGCGAGGTGAGGTCGAGCAACGGCAGCTCGAACGCGACATCGTCACCGGCGTCGTAGGAATCCTCCAGACCGTCAACCTGCACGGCGTGCCGTCCGAAGTCCGGCGAGATCGGGGAGTTCTCACTGAGGTACTCCACCCACGCCTCGAAGTCGATGATCCCGGTATCGGTGGCCTCTCCCTCGGGGAAGGCATGGAAGTTGTCCCCGCCGGCTGCCAGGAACGAGGGCACCGCGACGCGGTAGCTCTCGTTGGCGGAGACCGGCTCACCGTCGACGGTCAGCGAGGTGATGCGCTCACCCTCCGGCCGGCTCGGGTCGAAGGTGTAGCGGACGTTGTCCGACGTGCCCAGCTGCAGGTACGGACGCGAGGGGACCTGCCCGCCGGCGTCACGCTGCCACTGCTGCTCGAAGACGTCCTTGAGCAACTCGCCACTCAGGGTCACCGAGCTCAGGTTGTTGGCGAACGGCATGACCGCGTTGGCCTCGGCCAGGGTGACCACGCCGTCGCCTCCCGCTCCCTCGAAGAGCAGGTCGTCACGCAGGCCTCCGGGGTTGACCACGGCAAGGTCCGCACCGGCGGGCAGCTCGGAGACCTGCGCGTAGGTGGCCTCTGCCACGAGGTTGCCGAGCGTGGACTCGCTGGACCGGTCGTCGCGCTCGCCGCCGGCGAAGGCGGTGGTGATGTCAGCGGTGATCTCCCCGACCGGCTCCTTGCCGATCTCGTCGGCCACGGCGATCGCCTCCTCGACGATGTCCTTGACCTCCTTGACGCGCGGGAAGGCGTCGACGAGCTCGGCGTCGTCGGTCTCCACACGGGGGACGTTGGACTGCGTGTGGGCCGACACGTCGCCGGAGTCCGGGTCGACGGCGAGCTCGACCTTGCCGATGTTCTCGCCGTAGCTCCCGGTCTGGACCACAGGCCGCGTTCCTCCACCCGGCTTGGGCGCCTCGTGGGCGTACTCCTGGTGCGTGTGGCCCATGAAGAGCGCGTCGACGTCGCCCGAGGTGTCCTCGACCATGGACCGGAACACCTCGCTGTCGGCGAGAGCGTCCTCCAGCGACGCCGATCCTTCGGGAGCACCCTCGTGGTACGCCGCGACGATGACGTCAGGGGCCTCGGGTAGCTCCTGGAGCTCCTCGACCGCCTCGTTGACCGCCTCCACCGGATCGGTGAACTGCAGGCCCTCGATGCCAGACGGGTCGACGAGGGTCGGGGTCTCCTGGCTCACCGCGCCCACGACACCCACCGAGAGGCCGTCGACGTCCACGACCTCGTACGCCTGCAGAGCAGGCGAGCCGTCCTCCAGCAGCACGTTCGCCCCCAGGATCGGGCGGTCGGTGGCGGGCACGACACGATCGGCCAGGTCGTCGAAGCCCCGGTCGAACTCGTGGTTGCCGACTGCGGTGGCGTCGAGCTCGAGCGCGTTGAGCACGTCGATCGTCGGCTGGTCCTGCTGGCTCGAGGAGGCGAAGAGGGACGCACCGATGTCGTCGCCGGCCGAGAGCACCAGGGTCGAGTCGTCCCCGGCCTCCTCACGGAGCTGCTCGATCGTCCCGGCGAACTTGACGGTGTTCTGATCGATCCGTCCGTGGAAGTCGTTGATGCCCAGCAGGGTGATGTCGACCTGCTCGGCGGCGTGCGCTGGAGCGGCGGCCAGGATGGATCCGGCCAGGCTTACGGCACAGGCGGCCGCGACGAGCCGGCTCTTCAGGGTGGTCATGGTGTCGTTGCTCCCCCACGTCGGTGCTGCGTGATGTCGGTGTTGCCTCGTCCTGCTGAGGTCCCCCGCACCTAAGAGCACGCGCTTGAGGGCGCACACCTGACGGCTGCCGGACCTGCCCTCGATCGAACCCCACCCCCAACCGGGACGTCAACGCTCCGGAGGTGACGATCCAGTGAACGTCGCTCAGTGACGCAGGAGGCCGGCCAGCTGCGCCAGCGCGATGCGGTGCCCGTTGCGATGGCCCTCGATCATGCCCGGCCCGACGAAGGAGACCACCTGGTCGACGACCTCGACCCGCGTGACGTCGGCACCCAGGTCTTCAAAGCGCCACGTCAGCAGGGCCGTGGCGAGCAGACCGTCATCGGTGCGGACGGTGTCGGTGTGGACGACGAGACGTTCGGGCTCGATCTGCACGTACTCGATCTCACCCTGGAACTCGAGCACTCCCGGGCTCCCACACCGGTAGCGCCCCCGTCCACCGGGGGTGAAGTCGTCGTCGAGGCAGACCTGCTCCTCGCCGTCGGGGACGCTCCAGCGTGCCCTCACGACCGGGTCGCTGAACGCGGCCCACACCGCGCGCACCGAGGCGTCGACGCGCTGCTCCAGGTCGATGGTCGCGTGCTCCACGGACATGCTGAATCCCTCGAGTGGCGTGGCTTGGTCCAGGACCACCCTCGCACGCAGCACGCCCCCGTGTCCGCCTAC
The DNA here is from genome assembly GCF_041951745.1 of Aeromicrobium sp. CTD01-1L150. Taxonomy (GTDB): domain Bacteria; phylum Actinomycetota; class Actinomycetes; order Propionibacteriales; family Nocardioidaceae; genus Aeromicrobium. The sequence goes on along the minus strand of NZ_CP169555.1, from coordinate 1,266,194 downwards.
TGTGGCCTCGTGAGCCCCGAACATCGACCGTCGCGCGCCTGGTACGGCCTCGCGGCCGTGCTGCTGGTCATCGCCGTCGCCGTCGGTGTGTTCGGGACGGTGCGGCTGTTCACCGGCATCGCGAACTTCGAGATCGACCCGGTTCCCGCCTCCGGCCCCGTGACCCTTGGCGAGCGCCCGCTGGCCGTCTGGCAGGAAGGTTCAGCAGCCGGTGTCACCTGCACGGCGACCAACGAGTCCGGCGCGGAGTCCTCGCGTGACCTGCGGGGCAGTACCACCTTCACCCGCGGCAGCCGTACGTGGCACAAGGTCACGGTCATCGAGGGTCCGCCCGGCTCCACCCACCTGTTGAGCTGCACCGGCGCCTCCGGGCAGGCGTCCATCGGGGTCTCCGACGACCCCGACGTCTGGGGCAGCGTCCGCGACGTGGCCGTGGTGGTGCTCGTCTCCGGGCTGAGCGCCGTCACGGCGGTCGTCGTCACCATCGTCGTCGCGCTCAGACGGCGTCGCACAGGACCCTGAGGGGAGGTAGCGTGGTGCAGTCCCGGCCACAGCCGGCCAGACCGCACCCGAAGGGAACTCCGTGACGTCTGCGACCAGCACGACGCTGCACCGAACGCTCTCGCGCCTACCCGGCGTCGACGCGGTCGGTCTCGAGGCCCGAGCCGCGGCGCTCGCCACCCGCTCCATCAAGACCACGTCCAAGCAGTGGGCGATCGACCTAGCCATCTCGATGGTCGACCTGACGACGCTCGAGGGGGCCGACACTCCCGGCAAGGTGCGGGCGCTGTCCGCCAAGGCCTTGCGCCCGGACCCGGGTGACGCCTCGTGCCCGTCCGTCGCGGCGGTCTGCGTGTACCCGGACATGGTCCGCGACGTCCGTGACGTCGTCGGCTCGTCACTGCACGTCGCCGCAGTCGCGACGGCCTTCCCGTCCGGCCGAGCCGCACTCGACGTCAAGCTCGCCGACACCGCTCACGCCGTCGGGGCCGGAGCGGACGAGGTCGACATGGTCATCGACCGCGGCGCCTTCCTGTCCGGCGATCTCGCCACCGTCCACGAGCAGATCGTCGCTGTCAGGGAGGCCTGCGGTTCAGCCCACCTGAAGGTCATCCTGGAGACCGGCGAGCTGCAGACCTATGACAACGTGCGGCGGGCGTCGTGGCTGGCCATGGATGCCGGTGCCGACTTCATCAAGACCAGCACCGGCAAGGTGCAGCCCGCTGCGACGCTGCCCGTGACGTTGCTGATGCTGCAGGCCGTGCGCGACTACCGCGTCGCCACCGGGCGGCAGGTGGGCGTCAAGCCCGCCGGGGGCATCCGCACCACCAAGGAGGCGCTCTCCTACCTGGTCGCCGTCAACGAGACCCTGGGCGACGACTGGCTCGACCCGGACTGGTTCCGCTTCGGTGCCTCGTCGCTGCTCAACGACCTGCTCCTGCAGCGGCAGAAGCTGACCTCCGGCCGCTACAGCGGTCCCGACCACGTCACCCTGGACTGATTCGATGCCAAAGTTCGAGTACGCGCCCGCACCGGAGTCCCGGTCGATCGTCGACCTGTTGAGCTCCTACGGGCTGTTCATCGACGGCGAGTTCACCGACGGGTCCGGCCCCTCGTTCAAGACCGTCTCCCCCGCCACCGAGGAGGTGCTGGCCGAGGTCGCAGAGGCCACGGACGCCGACGTCGACCGTGCCGTCAGGGCCGCACGGCGCGCGTTCGACACGACGTGGGGCCCGATGCCGGGACGCGAGAGGGCCAAGTACCTGTACCGCATCGCGCGCATCATCGCCGAACGCAGCCGCGAGCTGGCCGTCCTGGAGACCCTCGACAACGGCAAGCCCATCAAGGAGTCGCGCGACGTCGACGTGCCGCTGGTCTCGCAGTGGTTCTTCTACTACGCCGGGTGGGCCGACAAGCTCGAGCACGCTGGTATGGGTCCGGCACCGCAGCCGCACGGCGTCGCCGGTCAGGTGATCCCGTGGAACTTCCCGCTGCTGATGCTGTCCTGGAAGGTGGCGCCGGCCCTGGCCGCGGGCAACACCGTGGTGCTCAAGCCAGCCGAGACCACTCCCCTGACGGCGCTGCTGTTCGCCGAGATCTGCCAGCAGGCCGAGCTCCCACCGGGCGTGGTCAACATCGTCACCGGGGCCGGTGCCACGGGGCAGGCCGTCGTGGAACATCCGGACGTCGACAAGGTGGCCTTCACCGGGTCCACGGCCGTCGGACGCCAGATCGCCCGAGCCGTCGCCGGGACGGACAAGAAGCTCACGCTGGAGCTGGGCGGCAAGGCCGCCAACATCGTCTTCGACGATGCACCGATCGACCAGGCCGTCGAGGGCATCGTGCGTGGGATCTTCTTCAACCAGGGCCACGTCTGCTGCGCCGGCTCGCGTCTGCTCGTGCAGGAGAGCGTCGCCGAGGACGTCCTGGAGCGGCTCAAACGACGCATGGAGACGCTGCGGCTCGGTGACCCGCTGGACAAGAACACCGACGTCGGTGCCATCAACTCCGCCGAGCAGCTCGCCCGCATCCGTGAGCTGGCCGAGGTCGGGGACGCCGAGGGAGCCGAACGCTGGTCGGTGGCCTGCGAGCTGCCGGAGCACGGGTACTGGTTCGCGCCGACCATCTTCACCGGCGTCACCCAGGCCCATCGCATCGCCCGGGAGGAGATCTTCGGACCCGTGCTCTCGGTCCTGACGTTCCGGACCCCGGCCGAGGCCGTCGAGAAGGCCAACAACACCCCCTACGGGCTGTCCGCCGGCGTCTGGACCGAGAAGGGATCACGCATCCTGGCCGTGGCCGACCAGCTGCGGGCCGGGGTCGTGTGGGCCAACACCTTCAACCAGTTCGACCCGGCCGCTCCGTTCGGTGGGTACAAGGAGTCCGGCTACGGCCGTGAGGGCGGCAAGCAGGGACTGGCCGCCTACCTGCGAGAGGGCAAGCAGAAAGGGGCGCGGCGATGACGCGGCTCGAGGTGCGCAAGACCTACAAGCTCTACATCGGCGGGGCGTTTCCCCGCTCAGAATCCGGCCGCACCTACGAGGCACGCGACTCCAGGGGACGGTTCCTGGCCAACGCCTCGCAGGCCTCGCGCAAGGACGCCCGCAACGCCGTGGTGGCCGCACGCAAGGCCTTCGGCGGCTGGTCGGGGCGCACGCCCTACAACCGCGGCCAGGTTCTCTACCGGGTCGCGGAGATCCTCGAAGGACGACGCGAGCAGCTCGTGGCCGAGGTGCGCGCCGGTGAGGGGCTCACCGAGAAGCGGGCCGTCACCACTGTCGACGCCGCGATCGACGCGTGGGTCTGGTACGCCGGATGGGCCGACAAGCTCGCCCAGGTGACCGGCAACGCCAACCAGGTGACCGGACCGTTCTTCAACCTCTCGGCACCAGAGCCCACGGGCGTCGTCGCGATCTCCGCGCCCCAGGACTCCTCCCTGCTGGGACTCGTGGGCGTCGTGGCGCCGGCGATCGTCTCCGGCAACACCGTCGTCGTGGTCACGTCGCACGAGCGACCGCTTCCGGCCGTCACGCTGTCGGAGATCCTCGCGACGTCGGACGTGCCCGGCGGGGTGGTCAACGTGCTGACCGGCGACGTCGCCGAGATCGGGCCCTGGCTCGCTCGCACCTCGACGTCGACGCCCTGGACCTGACCGGGGTGAAGGATCCTGACCTCGGTCGCGACCTCGAGGCAGAAGCAGCGGTCAACCTCAAGCGCGTCATCCGCCCCGGCACCTCCACCGATGAGTCCCTGGGCCGCATCACCCCCCTGCTGGAGACCAAGACCGTCTGGCACCCCATCGGCGTGTGAGCCCGATGTGTGGGCCCTGGCACTCGATGAACGGCCGGTTGGGGGCCCGGGCTCACGAATCCGGGGTCACAGAGCGGCGTACCCGGGCTTGATGACGTCGTTGATGAGCGTGAGGCGCTCCTCGAAGGGCAGGAAGGCGCTCTTCATGGCGTTGACGGTGAACCAGCGCAGCTCCTCGGTGCCGTAGTCGAAGGCATCGACCAGCAGCTGCAGCTCCCTGCTCATCGACGTGCCACTCATCAGCCGGTTGTCGCAGTTGACGGTGACGCGAAAGCCCAGCTCCTTGAGCAGGCCGATCGGATGGTCGGCGATCGAGCGCATCCCCGGGACGGCCGAGGTCTGCAGGTTCGAGGAGGGGCACATCTCCAGCGGGATGCGCTTGTCCCGGATGTACGCCGACAGCCGGCCCAGCTCTGGGCCCTGTGCGCCGGCCAGGTCGATGTCGTCGATGATGCGGACTCCGTGCCCCAGCCGGTCGGCGCCACAGCGCTGGATGGCCTGCCAGATCGAGGGCAGGCCGAATCCCTCCCCGGCATGGATGGTGAAGTGCGCGTTCTCCCGACGCAGGTACTCAAAGGCCTCCAGGTGCAGGATCGGCGGGAAGCCGTCCTCGGCGCCGGCGATGTCGAAGCCGCACACGCCGCGGTCGCGGTACTCCACGACGAGCTCGGCGATCGCCAGACCGTGCTGGGCATGACGCATCGCCGTGAGCAGCTGCCCCACGACGATCGGCGAGCCCTCTGCCGCCGCCTCGGCGCGTCCCTCGTCGATGCCGGCCTGCACGGCCTCGACGGTCTCGGGCAGCGTCAGGTCCGCGGCGAGATGCTGCTCGGGCGCCCAGCGAAGCTCGGCGTACACCACACCGTCGGCAGCCAGGTCCAGGACGGCCTCCTTGGCCACGCGAGCGAGGTCCTGCGGCCGCTGCATGACGGCGACAGTGTGCACGAAGGTCTCCAGGTACCGCGGCAACGATCCCGAGCTCGCTGCCTCGGCGAACCACAACCCCAGCTGCTCGGCCGGCACCGGGAGCTCATGACCGATCTCGTCGGCGATCTGTGCGACCGTCGACGGTCGCACACCGCCGTCAAGATGCTCGTGCAGGGCGACCTTGGGCGCACGGAGCACCTGTTCGGGGGTGGCGACGGTTGTCATGTCCGGTCCTCGCTGTGCTGCGCCTCGACCAGCAGCGTCACCGTCTCGGCCACGCAGGCCGGCTTGTCGACGCCCTTGATCTCGATCGTGTGGCGCAACGTGACCTGCTGGCCCTTCTCGATGTCTCGGACGTCCACGACGTGGACGCGGTTGCGCACCTTGGAGTCGACGGTGACCGGCGCGACGAAGCGCACCTTGTTGAGGCCGTAGTTGACCCGCGCGACGTCGCCGGCGAAGGCATAGACCTGCGCCCCGAGGAACGGCAGCAGCGACAGGGTCAGGTAGCCGTGAGCGATCGTGGTGCCGAAGGGACCCTCGGCGGAACGCTCGGGATCGACGTGGATCCACTGCCGGTCGCCCGTGGCGTCGGCGAACAAGTCAATGCGCTCCTGGGAGATCTGCACCCACTCGCTGACGCCCAGCTCCTGTCCGGAAGTCCCGGCGATCTCGTCACGGTCGTTCAGCACTCGCATGGCGTGACCCTAACCAATCCGGCCGAGCACCACGTCGGCCGCCGTCGTATCACGTCGCCGCCCAGGGGCCGGCACCCCTGCCGTGCCTTCTGGCCGCCCAAGGCCCGGCACCCCTGCCGTGCCTTCTGGCCGCCCAGGGCCCGGCACCCCTGCCGTGCCTTCTGGCCGCCCAGGGCCCGGCACCCCTGCCGGGGCCTCGCCGACGTCGATCCCGCCCTCCAACGCCTCCAGTGCCCGCTCGAAGCGTTCCGGCGTGTCGGTGTGCAGCGTCAGCAGCGGCTCACCCTCCCGCACGGTGTCGCCCGGCTTGGCATGCAGCTCCACTCCGGCCCCGGCCTGCACCTGCTCCCCCGGTCGTGACCGTCCGGCCCCCAGCCGCCAGGCCGCCAGGCCGACGGCCAGCGCGTCCAGCCGGGCCACCGTCCCCGTCACCGGTGCCAAGACAACGTGTGTCTCCCGGGCCGTGGGCAGGCCGGCGTCCGGGTCTCCGCCCTGTGCCACGACCATGCGACGCCACACGTCCATGGCGCGACCGTCGGCAAGCGCATCGGCGGGATCGACGTCCTCACGACCAGCCGCCGAGAGCATCTCGCGAGCCAGCGCGAGAGTCAGCTCCACGACGTCGGACGGGCCCCCTCCGGCCAGTACGTCGACGGACTCACGAACCTCCAGGGCGTTGCCCGCTGTCAGGCCCAGCGGGGTGGACATGTCGGTGAGCAGTGCGACGGTGCGCACTCCCGCATCGTTCCCCAGATCCACCATGACGTGAGCCAGCTCCCGAGCCTGGTCCTCTCCCTTCATGAAGGCGCCCGAGCCGACCTTCACGTCGAGTACCAGTGCTCCCGTCCCCTCGGCGATCTTCTTGCTCATGATGGAGCTGGCGATGAGCGGGACCGCCTCGACGGTGCCGGTGACGTCCCGCAACGCGTACAGCTTCTTGTCCGCCGGCGCGAGGCCCGAACCGGCGGCGCAGATCACTGCACCGACGTCCTCCAGCTGCTCCAGCATCGCCTCGTTCGACAGGTCGGCCCGCCACCCGGGCACGGACTCCAGCTTGTCGAGCGTGCCGCCGGTGTGCCCCAGACCTCGGCCCGAGAGCTGCGGCACGGCCACACCGCAGGCAGCAACGAGCGGCGCCAGGGGCAGGGTGATCTTGTCGCCCACGCCGCCGGTGGAGTGCTTGTCAGCGGTCGGCCGGGTCAGTGAGGAGAACTCCATCCGCTCGCCGCTGGCGATCATCGCCTGCGTCCAGCGGGAGATCTCACGACGCTCCATGCCGTTGAGCAGGATCGCCATCGCGAGCGCCGACATCTGCTCCGGCACCACGACCCCACGCGTATAGGCGTCGACGACCCAGTCGATCTGCGCGTCGCTCAGCTCGGCACGGTCCCGCTTGGCCGCGATGATCGCGGGCGCGTCGAACGGCTCGCTCACGTGAGAGCCACCTCGATGGACTCGAACCCGCGCAGCACCCAGGTGGGGCGGCGCGGCGCCCGGCCAGTGAGGGCCAGGCGTGGATACCGCTCGAGGAGTCGTCGCAGGGTGATCTGGAGCTCCAGGCGCGCCAACGGAGCGCCCAGGCAGAAGTGCAGCCCCATGCCGAAACCGACATGGGGGTTGGGGTCGCGGCCGACGTCGAAGGCGTCAGCGTTCTCGAAGACCTCGGCATCCCGGTTGGCCGAGCCCATGAGGCAGGCCACCGTCTCCCCGGCCCGGACCGTCTCCCCGGCGATCTCGACGTCGACGCTCGCCGTCCGCTCGAACATCTGCAGCGGCGCGTCGAAACGGATCAGCTCCTCCAGCGCCGTCGCCACCGGGACGTCCCCCGACGTCACGCGAGCCAGCTGCTCAGGGCGCGACAGCAGGGCATGGATGCCGTTGCCGAACGTGTTGACCGACGCCTCGTGGCCGGCGTTGAGCAGCAGCACGACGGTGGCGACGAGCTCGTCGTCGCTCAACCGCGCCCCCGTGCTGTCGACCTCGGCCACGAGGTCGGTGACGAGGTCCTCACCCGGCTCCCGGCGACGCCGCTCGATGACGTCGCGCACGTAGGCGGCGAACTCCTCACTCGCCGTGACCGCCGCCCGTTTGACGTCGTCGTCCACCCCCTGCTCGTACATGTGGACGATCGCCTGCGACCAGTCGCGCAGGCGCACGTGGTCCGCACGGGGCACGCCGAGCAGGTCGGCGATGACGAAGACCGGCATCGGCTCGGCATAGGACGCCAGGATGTCGACCGGAGCATCCTCAGGGAGGTCGTCCAGCAACGACTCGGCCAGCTCCTCGATGCGCGGTCTCATGCGCTCGACGTGCCCGCGACCGAACGCGCCCGCCAGCAGCCGACGCATCCGAGTGTGCTCGGGCGGCTCGTTCTCCATCAGCTGATGTCGGTGCAGGGTGTTGAAGGGCTCCATCGACTCGGCGGGCTCGACGTCCGACCAGAGCCGGCCGAGCCGGCGGTCCCGTAGGACAGCACTCACCGCGGCATGGGTGGTGGCCACCCAGCGGCCCTCACCATCGGTCCCGTCGTCGGCACGCAGCAGTGGCCCCGTGGCACGCAGCTCGGCCAGCCACGGGTACGGGTCGTCGAGCAGCTGCGGTGAGGCGAGGTCTGCACCCACCACAGGGCTCACCGTTCCTCCAGGTTCTCTGCGCCGAACGCATCGGGCAGGACCTCGGTCATGGGGCGTGGACCGGACGATGTCAGCAGCTGCATCGTCGGCCCGCCGTTCTCCCACAACAGCTGGCGACACCGACCGCAGGGCATGAGTGCGTGGCCGCGCGCGTCGACACACACGACGGCGACGAGCCGACCTCCGCCGGTGGCGTGCAGCGCCGAGACCATGCCGCACTCGGCGCAGAGCCCGACGCCGTACGCCGCGTTCTCCACGTTGCACCCCAGCACCACACGGCCGTCGTCGACGAGCCCGGCCGCCCCCACCGGATACTGCGAGTAGGGGGCGTACGCGCGCTCCATCACCTGCGTGGCGTATCCACGCAACGCATCCCAGTCGACGGGGTCTTCAGCGCCCTTGATGCCGAACGGCACGTTGACGGGCTCACGATCGTCCGATCCTGTCATCCGACACTCCCCTTGCGGTACGGCTTGCCATCGGCGGCCGGCATGCGTAGCCGTTGCGCGAACAGCGCGAGCACCAGCAACGTCGTCACGTAGGGCGTCATACCAGCCAGGTCCTCCGGGATCGAGTCGGTCGCGACGTACCAGGCAGCCACCAGGATGCCGAGCAGAGCGGCCACCAGCGCGGAACGTCGACCGTGCTGACGCCACTGCCAGATGGCCAGGAAGACCAGGCCGACGGCCACGAGCAGCAGCAGGCCGTGGATGGAGTCCCCACCGCCCCGCAGACGCAGCGTATCGGTGTAGCCGAAGAGTCCGGACCCGGCCAGCAGGCCGCCGGGACGCCAGTTGCCGAAGATCATGGCGGCGAGGCCGATGTAGCCACGTCCACCGGTCTGACCGTCCCGGAACCCGTTGGCCGCCACCAGGGCGAGGAAACCGCCGGCCAGTCCCGCGAAGGCGCCGGACGTGGCGACGGCGATGAACTTGTACCGGATGACGTTGACGCCCAGCGACTCTGCGGCTGCCGGGCTCTCACCCACCGACCGCAGTCGCAGCCCGAAGGTCGTGCGCCACAGGATGAACCAGGTCAGGAAGAACAGGCCGAGGCAGATGAGCGTCAGCACCGAGAGGTTCGAGACGAGGGACCGCAACACCGCGGCCAGCTCGGACAGGAAGAACCAGCGCTTGCCCTCCAGGGTCCCGAGCGGGTCGGCGAGAAGGGGTATGGAGATGCTGGGCAGGTCGTCGACGCGCGGCGACTGCGTCTGACCGCCGCCGGGCACCCCCGCGAAGGACAGGACCGCGAGGTACTGCACGACGCCGAGGGCGATGATGTTGACCGCGACACCGGAGACGATGTGGTCCACCCCGAAGATCACGGTGGACACGGCGTGCAGCAGGCCGCCGGCGATACCGAAGCCGATGGCCCCGAGGACGCCCTCCCAGGGACCGTGGAAGTAGCCGAAGTAGCCGGCCCCGAAGGTCCCGAGGATCATCATCCCCTCCAGACCGATGTTCACGATGCCGGCACGCTCCGACCACAGTCCGCCGAGGCCAGCCAGGCCGATCGGCATCGCGGCCACGAGCGTGGCCCGCAGGGTGCCCGAGGAGCTGAGGTCGCCGGTGCCGGTGACGATGCGCAACAGCGACATCAGCACGAGCAGCCCGGCCAGGCCGAGCAGCAGGATCGGCAGGCTCAGGCGGAACCGTCGTGCCTTGACCGGCGTCGTGCCGGTGGGTCCGGTGGCGATGCTCATCCCATCACGTCCTCAGAAAAGGCACGGTAGGACGCGATGGCACGAGGTGCCTGATGGTTCACTCGCTGGCGCTCGCTCATGAGGCCACCTCCTTGCGATCCCCGCCGGCCCCTCGGCCCTCGGGGCCGGCACCGAGGGCGGCAGCAACCTGCCGCTGCTCGAGCCGCACGCCGTAGCGACGGACCACCTCATAGGCGATGACCACTGTGAGCACGATCGTGCCCTGGGTGATCCTGACGATGTCCGGTGAGACGTTCTGCAGGATCTGCAACGGGTTGGACTGCTCATCGAGGTAGGCGAACAGCAGCGCGCCGAACGCGATGCCGATCGGGTGGTTGCGCCCCAGCAGGGCGATGGCGATGCCGGCGAACCCGAGCCCGGACTGGAACGTCGATCCGTACGCGTAGGCCTCTCCGAGCAGGATCGGCATGCCCACCAGGCCGGCGACGGCCCCGGACAACAGCATCGAGATGAAGATCATCTTCTTGACCCGGATGCCGGAGGCGACCGCCGCACTCTCCGAGAGGCCTGTGGCTCGCAGGTCGAAGCCGAACCGCGTCTTGTTGATGACCACCCAGTAGGCGACGCCGACGCCGAACGCGAGGAACAGGAAGCCGTAGACCTCGTTGGGCGCACCGGGAAAGAGCGTGAAGCCCGGGATCCGGCTGCCCTCGGGCACCGGCTTGGTGGCAGTGATGTTGGAGCCGGGGTTGTCCACGGCGGCCTTGCGCAGCAGGTAGGCCACGAGCGCCGTCGCGATGGAGTTGAGCATGATCGTGGAGATCACCTCGGAGACACCACGGGTCACCCGCAGGAGCCCGGCGATGCCGGCCCACAGGGCGCCGACGGCCATGGCGGCGACGAGCGCGAGGATCGTGTTCAGGTATCCGGGCAGGAAGGCTTCGCCGGCGACAACCGCGGCCACGAACGATGCGACCCGGTACTGCCCGTCCACCCCGATGTTGAACAGGTTCATCCGAAAGCCGATGGCCACCGCGACGCCGGAGAGGTAGTAGACCGTCGCGGAGTTGACGATGTTCGTCATCCCCCGTGCCTCCGGCAGGCTGAGGATCTGTCCCCAGACCCCGGTGACGGAGTCGCCCGCGATCGCCAGCACCAGACTGGTGATGAGGAAGGCGGCGAAGAGCGCGAGCACGGGGGCTGCGATGGCCAGCCCCAGGCGCTTGAGACGTTGGTCGGTCACGCCGTGGGCCCTTCCCCGTCGTGGTCGTCGGCCCCGGTCATGGCCGAGCCCAGCTGTTGCGGCGTCACGGTCGTGGGGTCGAACGTCCCCACGAGGCGACCGCGCAGGATGACACGGATGGTGTCGGAGAGCCCGATGAGCTCATCGAGGTCGGCGGAGATCAGCAGCACCGCCAGCCCTTCGCGTCGGGCCCGCTTGATGTGACCCCAGATCGCCGACTGTGCCCCGACGTCGACGCCACGGGTGGGGTGGGAGGCGATGAGCAGGCTGGGCTCATCGCTCATCTCGCGTCCGATGATGAGCTTCTGCTGGTTGCCCCCGGACAACGCCCGCGCGAGCGCATCGATGCCGGAGGTCCGTACGTCGTACTCCTCGACGATGCGCTCGGTGTCGGCACGAGCGCCGGAGCGGTGGATGAACGGCCCGGTCACGTTGGGCTCGCGGGTCTGGTGCCCCAGCACGCGGTTCTCCCACAGCGGCGCGTCGAGCAGCAGCCCGTGCCGGTGACGGTCCTCGGGGATGTAGCCGATCCCGGCCTCACGACGCTGGCGGGTGGAGAGCGGGGCCAGGTCCTGACCGGAGACCACGATCGACCCGGTCGCACCCGGCCTCATGCCCATGACCGACTCCACCAGCTCGACCTGGCCGTTTCCTTCCACCCCGGCGATACCGAGGATCTCGCCCCGGTGGATCGTGAAGTCGATGTCGCTCAGCAACGGCCGGCCGCCGGCGGCCGGTAGGCCCAGGTCTCGTACCTCGAGCACCGGGACGTCCGTGACCGTCGAGCTCTCGGTCGTGGGGCTCGGCAGCTCCGAACCGACCATCATCTCGGCGAGCTGTCGTGAGTCGACGCTCGATCCGGGCACGGTGTCGACGGTGGATCCACGGCGGATCACGGTGACGGTGTCGGCCACCGACAGCACCTCGTCGAGCTTGTGCGATATGAGGATGGCGGCCACGCCCCGCCGGGTCAGCTGCCGGACGTTCTCGAACAGCTCGTCGACCTCCTGAGGCACCAGGACGGCGGTCGGCTCGTCCAGGATGATGATCCGCGCACCCCGGTAGAGAACCTTGAGGATCTCCACCCGCTGGCGGGCACCGACGCCGAGCTCCTCGACGAGCACGTCGGGATCGACGCCCAGGCCGTAGGTCTCGGAGATGCGCAGGATCTCCGCGCGTGCCGTCCCACCGATGCCGTGCAGCTTCTCCGCCCCCAGCACGACGTTCTCCAGCACGGTGAAGTTGTCCGCCAGCATGAAGTGCTGAAAGACCATGCCGACACCAGCGGCGATCGCATCGGAGGGCGAACCGAGCGAGACCTGTGTGCCGTTCACCTCGATCGTGCCGGAATCGGGCTTCTGGACCCCGTAGAGGATCTTCATCAACGTCGACTTGCCGGCGCCGTTCTCCCCCACCACGGCGTGCACGGTGCCCCGGACGACGTCGATGTTGACGTCGTGGTTGGCCACCACGCCGGGGAAGGTCTTGCCGATGCCGCGCAGACGGACGACGACGTCGTCGGGTCCCGGCCCGTCTGCTGTGGGGTCCTCCGCGCCGGGCGGCGAGGCCGTCGGGCCGGCGCCCGTCATGTTGGGCTCGTCACTGAGGGGCTCCTCGTGGTGGTTCTTGCGAGTCGGGCACAACGGCCGCGGCCCGGCCCACGCCAACGCGTCTGGCCGGACCGCGACAGTCCCAGGTGCACCCGGTCAGCGACCGGGCCCGCCGGGGATCACTCCGACGGGACCTCGATCTCGCCGTCGATGATCTGCTGCTTGTAGCCGTCGAGCTCATCGGTGATGTCGTCGATCTGTCCTCCGGTGGTCGAGTAGGAGACGCCGTCCTCGGCCAGGTCGTACTCCTGCGGGCCGGTCGAGGGCTCACCGTCGGCCACGGACTCCAGGAAGCTGAAGACCGCGACGTCGATGTTCTTGACCATCGAGGTCATGATGACCTCACGCACCGACTCATCGGCCGTGAGCCCCTGGTCGGAGTCGACGCCGATCGCCTTGGCGCCTGCGGCCGACACGGCCTCGAAGACGCCACCACCGGAGCCGCCGGCAGCGTGGTAGACGATGTCCGCCCCGCTGTCGAGCATGCCCTCGGCCGCGGTCTGACCCTTGGCCGGATCACCGAACCCGCTGAAGTCCGGCGGCTGCGTCAGGTAACGGACCTGGACCTCGATGTCGGGGTTGACCGCCTCGGCGCCCGCCACGAACCCGGCCTCGAACTTCTTGATCAGCGGAACCTCGACTCCGCCGACGAAGCCGACGTTGTCGGACTCGGACTTGATGGCCGCAGCTGCGCCCACCAGGAAGGACCCCTGCTCCTCGGCGAAGAGCAGGTTGGTGATGTTGTCACCCTCGACCGCGTCGTCGACGATGGCGAAGTTGACGTCGGGGTTGGCGGCGGCCACCTTGCCGACGGACTCCGAGTAGGCGAAGCCGACCGCGATGACCGGGTTGAAGTCCGCGTCGACGAGCTGCTGGAGCCGGTCCTCGCGAGCCGACTCAGGCTCGCCGTCCTGCGCCTCGGCGGTCTGAACCTCAAAGCCCAGCTCACACTCGGCCTGGTCCAGGCCCTTGGCGGCGGAGTCGTTGAACGACTGGTCGCCTCGGCCGCCGACATCGAAGGCCATGCCGACCTTCACGTCCACGGAGTCGACGCAGTCCTCGCCCGACGCGCTGTCGTCGTCGTCGTTGTTGTTCGCACAGCCTGCACCGGCGAGCACGAGCGCGGCCACACCGGCGACAGCACCGGCCTTGGTGAATCGACGCAAAGTTCCTCCTCAAGACAATGCCGGGGAGCCCGGCACCCCCGCACACTAGCCCCACGACCGGGCCACGTGGAGCCTCTGAGCGGTGAATCCGGGGGCCCGTAACCGATTTGTCACCTGCCGGGGTCCCACGTTCCTGTGGACAACTCGCTGCTTCGTCCTCCGTAGGTCCCTAGCGTGCCCCGCATGGACCGGTTCCGACATCTGCTCCTGCACCATCGACGCCTCATCGCCGCCGCGCTGGCCGGCCTCGCTGTTCTCACGGCCCTGGCGTCGGTCCGCACGCAGACACCGGAGACGAGCACGGTGGTCGTCTCCGCGCGCGACCTGGCCAGCGGAACCCGGCTGACCTCGGAGGACGTGGAGCACCGGGCCGTCCCACCGGGCGTGGCCGCCGACCATGCCATCGCCTCGGTCGACGACCTGGTGGGCCGTCGTCTCTCCGGTCCGGTGCGAGGCGGGGAGATGCTCACCGACGCCCGCCTGCTCGGACCGGGCGCCCTCCTGGGCCGGGACCCGGGGATCGTGGTCGCCACGGTCCGTATCGCCGACCCCGTCGAGCTGGAGTCGGTCGGTGTCGGCGAGCTGGTCGACATCGTGGCCGTGACTGCGGACGGTCAGGCCGACGGCTCGACGGCCCGCGTGGTCGCCGAGGCGTTGGAGGTGGTGGCCACCGACGGCGACGAGGACGATCCGACCGGTTCGGCGACCTTGCGCGTGGCCGCCGAGCAGGAGGTCGCGGTCGCGCTGGCCGAGGCCGCCGTCGACGCCCGACTGGGCGTGCTCACGGTCCCACCGGATGAGGACCGCTGACACGATGCGCGGAGAATGACGCGGCGTCGCCGGCTCGCTAGGCTCGCTCCCGTTGGACATATCTCATCGCCTTTTCGAAGGGAACTTCCATGCTCCAGGGTTTCAAGGACTTCCTGTTCCGCGGGAACATCGTCGACCTCGCCGTCGCAGTGGTCATCGGCACCGCCCTCACGGCGCTGGTCACGTCATTCACCTCCTCGTTCATCGATCCCTTGATCGGTCTGGCCGGGGGCGGCGGTCCTGAGGGGCTCAGCTTCACGGTGAGTGACCAGGTCTTCACGGTGGGCGCGTTCATCACCGCGGTCATCACCTTCGTCATCACGGCGGCAGCGGTCTACTTCTTCATCGTCGTCCCGATGCAGAAGATCAACGAGCGTCGCGCTGGCGGGGCTGAGGAGGAGGAAGAGATCTCCGAGGACGTCCAGCTCCTGCGCGAGATCCGTGACGCTCTGCAGCGCCCGATCTGACCAGATCGTCGGTGGTTCAGCCGCCGTGATGGGGCGGGACGTCCCGCATCAGCTCGTCATCTCGACCCTGGTGCGGGCTCCCGCCCCGCTGTGTGTCTGCTGCATCGGGCATGTCGTCGGACGTCGACTCCGGTAGCAGGTCGCCCAGCAGCGCCGCGGCCCTGCGCCGCCGCTCGCGCTCGGCAGCGGCCCGCGCGCAGTTGTCGGCCGCGTCGTCACCCGGTGACATCGTCGAACCATTCAGGGGTGAGCTTCGGGTGCTGGGGGTACCAGCCGGTGCGGTCGGAGTATCGCTGGGAGCTGACCCGCTGCGATCGGGTCAGCATCTCCAACCGGTGGCCGGCGAACCGCTGCAGGGTTGCGGAGTGGAAGCGCGCACCGCTGCGCTCGCCGGCCAGTGCGTACTGCTCCGACAGCTCGATCCGACGGCTCGGTTCGGCACCGACGTTGTAGGTACCGGGCGGCGCGGTGAGCGCGCAGACTACTGCCGTGCCGGCGTCCTCGACGTGCAGCAGGTGGATCCAGGACGCCGGGTCCCCGAAACCGGTCGGTCGCCCCGACCTGGCTCGCCGCACCATCCACCGCGTGTGCGGATGCGGTCCGACCAGACGCCCCAGCCTCAGCACCACATGGTCGCCCGACTTCCTGCCGAAGTTCTCGGCGTTGGACTCGGCGATGACCACGGGTTCGGTGGTCTGCGTGAGATCGATGGTGGAGTGCTCATCCACCCAGTCGTCGCCGGCTGCGGCGTACAGGACGCTGCTGCTGACCTGCACCAGTCGTGGGACGCCCGCGGTGGCGGCAGCCTCCGCCACGCGCGCCGACCCGACGACCTGCGCGTGATCGTGCCAGCGCCAAGCACCGGGGCGGATCGCGGCATAGCCGACCGGCGCGGCCGGGCCCACGTTGACCACGGCATCGCACCCCTGCATCAGCCGAGTCATGGCGGGGCGATCGAAGCTCGAGCCGCGCACGAGCTGCAAGGCTGCATCCGTGCCGGGCGATGAACGTCGGGTCAGGCCGACCACGTCGTGGCCGGCTTGGAGCAGCGCGGTGGTGGCCGATCGGCCGAGCGTCCCGCAGGCTCCGGTCAGGAAAACCCTCACGTGTCCACTTTCGAACGTTGCGTCCCACGGACACGGTGGTGTCCTTGAGCAACGTCAGTCTAGCGAAGTCCGCGCAAGAACTGGTGCGACTGGTTCGTCAGGAGGTGTGAAGCTCGCGGACGAGGGGCACGACGTCGGCGATGGAGTCCACGACACGGGTGGGCCGGAAGGGGAATCTGTCGACCGTCGCTGCGGGCGTGGATCCGGTGAGGACGAGGATGGTGCGCAGGCCAGCCTCCAGCCCGGACAGGACGTCGGTGTCCATCCGGTCGCCGACCATGACGGTGCTCTCGGAGTGGGCCTGGATCTCGTTGAGTGCGCTGCGCATCATCAGCGGGTTGGGCTTGCCGACGAAGTAGGGCTCGACACCTGTGGCCTTGGTGATGAGCGCGGCGACCGACCCTGTGGCCGGCAGCGATCCGGTGGGTGAGGGTCCGGTGGCGTCGGGGTTGGTGGCGATGAACCGGGAGCCGTTCTCGATGAGCTGGATGGCGCGGGTGATCGCCTCGAAGGAGTAGGTCCGGGTCTCCCCCAGCACGACGTACTCGGGATCACGCGTGGTCATGACGTAGCCGACGTCGTGCAGTGCCGTGGTCATGCCGGCCTCGCCGATGACGTAGGCGGTGCCGTCGGGGCGTTGGTCGGCGAGGAACTGGGCGGTCGCGAGGGCCGAGGTCCAGATGGCGTCCTCCGGGACGTCGATGCCGGCGGCCGCGAGCCGGGCGCGCAGGTCGCGCGGCGTGAAGATGGAGTTGTTGGTCAGCACCTGGAAGGGCAGCTGAAGCTCCCGCAGGGTGGCGATGAACTCCGCGGCACCGGGAATGGCCCGTTCCTCGTGCACGAGGACGCCGTCCATGTCGGTCAACCAGGAGTCGACCTGCTTGGTGCTCGTCACCTGTCTCCCCTGCTCGTGTGGGCTTCGGCTCGATCCTACGCGGACGCTGGGCCGCGCCAGTGGTTCATCACGTACATCACGTCCACGCCGGTCGGGGCACAGCGCCTCGACCGCTCTGTGGGCAGAGTTCTCCCGATGGTCGTGGGAATCGTCGGGGCCTGCGTCTGGGTCCAGCAACGCTGGTGGCACGAGTTCGGGGATGCCGTCGATGGTGAAGTGGATGTCCCAGCCGTCGGCGTGCAGGGTCCGGTGATGGTGGGGACAGAGCAGGACCCGAAGAAGGCATGCTCTGTAGCATCCGAGGGCCGCGAACTAGAGCCTGAGTCGGCTGGAACGACAGCGTCTTTCATCCCTCGTGCGCCGTGCCGCGTCATGGCCCCATGTCGAGCGGATCGGTGACGACCTCGACCAAGCACGGGCCCTTGGCTTGCGCTGCCGCCTCCAGCGCGGCGGTGAAATCCTTCAGTGTTCTCGCGACGAAGCCACGCAACCCGAAGCCCTCGGCAACAGCGCTGAGTCTCGGGCCGGCGAGATCGACGGTCAGTGCTCGTTCCTCGTCGGTCACGCTTCCCGCGTACCGTCTGATGGCAGCGCCCACCGCAGCGTATGACTCGTTGTTCACGACTATGTAGGTCACGTCGATGTTGTAACGAACGGCAGTCCAAAGGCCCGGAATGCCGAACTGGAACGCGCCGTCGCCGCACACGGCCACCACCCGCTTCTCCGGCTGCGCCAGCTTGAACCCGAGCGCTGCGCCCACCCCCCAGCCCAGAGATCCCGACGAGGTCGTGTGGATCGTCGCTTCGCTGCATTCCACCGCGTGGATGAGTGCCTTGCCCGAGGTGGTCGCATCGCCGACCACCAGGGTGCCCCCATCCAGCGTCCTGGACAGCGCGTCCATGACTTGGCCGACGGTCACTCGATCGTCTGCAGACGGCCCTGGAAGGACACGCCCAATCACCTGTTGCTGCTCCTCGCGTGCGATCTCTACCGCAGCACCCAGCCGTGCCACCGGTTCGCGTGTCTTGAGCTCGGTCAGCACGTCGTCCAGGAAGGTCACGCTGTCGCTCACCGCCGCGACGTCCACGCCGTGGATCTTCGCGACCTCCGCGGGGTCGGGGTGCGTGTGCACCAGCTTCGCTCCGACAGGCACGTCGCTACGCACAGGCGCCTCAAACTCCAGGAAGCATTTCGCTCCAACGAACAGCACCAGGTCCGATCCGGCAACCGACGGACGGGTCACGTCGTACAGGCCGGCAAAGTGCGGATCGCTGGTCGGCAGGACCGTGCGCTCAAAGCCACGTCGATCCTCTACGAACACCGGGGCCACCAGCTGTTCGGCCAACGCAGCCAAGAGTCGAGCTCCATGACCTCGAGAACTTGCGGACGCCACGTCCGCGCCCGCGACGATGATGGGACTGCGGGAG